>JAGQTO010000358.1:0-7035 GCA_020439025.1 Mycobacterium sp.
CGTGCACCGGCGAGGCGGCGGGCACCACCTACCAGTCGGTGTTCCCGAACGCCCCCTTCGCGCTGAACTCCGTTCTGCCGCCCGGTGCGGTCACCTGCCCGCCGCCGGGCACCGACGCTTCGCTGGCCCGCTTCGCGCAGGTCCCCGCCGAGGACGGAGTCGCCGCCGACTCACCCGGGGCGCAGGCCGGGGGCTGCACCCGCGATCTGGTGCACCGCTTCTACCAGGAGCAGTATCAGCTCAACGACGGGGCGATGAACCGCTACGCCGTCGGCAGCGATGCGGCGGGCCTGGTGATGGGCCACTACGACACCCAGAAGCTCAACACCTACCAGTACCTGACCGGCCCGGGCGCACCGAAGTTCGCCGTCGCCGACAAGTTTTTTGCCGGCGCCTTCGGTGGCTCGTTCGCCAACGGCCAGTGGCTGATCAGTTCCACGCTGCCGCAGTGGCCGGGCGCCCCGGACTCGCTGCGCTCGGTTCTCGACGAGAACGGGATGCCCAAGAGCGCCGAGAAGGCCGATGACGAACTGCCCTTCGGCCAGTACAACTACTACGTCTCGCCCACGCCCGACGGGCTCAAGGACGGCCAGATGACCCAGGCCTGCGGTACCCCGCGCACCACCGCGAACGCGCTGTGCGGCGACTGGGTGGTCAACACCAGCTTCTCGGTGCAGTGGCCGCACCCGCCCGGCGCCACGAAGGACCGGCTGGTGCCGCTGCTCAAGCACGCCACGATCGGTGACCGGCTCAACGACGCCGGCATCGACTGGGCGTGGTACTCGGGGGGCTGGTCCAACGCCAACGGACTGCGCGACCAGCCGGGCTGGACCAACGGCACGGCAGCCGTGCCACGCGACTACACCGACGCCGACGGTAAACCGGCGAGCAACCCGCAGGGCTGCTCGGACCCGACCGCCGACCCGTCGACCACCTGGCCGCTGTGCCCGGACATGGACTTCCAGTACCACCACCAGTCTTTCAACTACTTCTACAACTGGTCGGAGGAGACCGAGCAGACCCGGGCCAACCGTGCCAGGAACCTGCAGGACCTTCAGGCGTGGTACCCGCTGGTCAAGGGCGATAGCTGTGGGCTCAAGCCGGTGTCTTTCGTCCAGGAGATCGGGCGGCGCAACCAGCATCCCGGCTATGGCAGCGCCTACGTCGGTGACGAGGCGATCGCCGACGTACTCAAGTCGGTCTATGAAGGCCCCTGTGCCAGTGACACTCTCACCATCGTGACCTACGACGAGTTCGGCGGGGCCTGGGACCATGTCCCGCCGCCCGGTCAGGGCTCGACCACCCAGGGCGCCCACGACGAATTCGGCCCGGGCACCCGGCTGCCGACGCTGTTCATCTCCAACGGCCTGCCCCGCAGCGGGGTGGATTCGACGACCTACGACCTCTCGTCGGTGATCGGGACGATCACCGCGAAGTTCGACCTGGACCCGGTGAACCGCCGTGACTCCGAGCAGGCGACGGTCTGGTCGGCGTGGAGTGCGCTGCGCCGGAACTGAGGGGGAGAGGCCGCTCGGCTGCTGAGGGCGGCGACGATATCGGGGATAGCGCGCACGTCGGCACCTCGTGGATTAGCGTCAGTGGCGGCGCAGATCCGGCGACCACACTGCTTTGCTACCGGGAGCGCTTTCAGGTCGGACTGCCGGGCTGTGACTCGTTCCAGCCGGTCGCGGTGTGAGGAAGTTGAGCGAGGATGGAGCACGAGAATTCCGCGAACCCGGACCCTACTCCGCGGGCGCCCATGCTCTGGCAGGCCCTGATCCCGCTTGCCTTCCTCGTCATCGCTCTGGCCCTGGCCATCACGCTGTACGGGGAGGACGCGGTCGGAGGCCCGGTCCAGGTGGCGCTTCTGTTGGCGGCTGCCCTGGCCGCCCAGGTGGGCTACTTCAACGGCCACTCGATCGCCGATCTGACCAAGGCCGCGGTCGACAGCGTCGGTTCGGCCATGGGCGCCATCTTCATCCTCTTCTCGGTGGGCGCGCTGATCGGCACCTGGAACATGTCCGGCACCATCGCGACGCTGACCGACTGGGGGATTCGGCTCCTGAATCCCGTGATCTTCTATGCCGTCGCGGCGATTTTGTGTGCGGTCATCGCCGTGTCGGTGGGCAGTTCGTGGACCGTGATGGGCACCATCGGCGTCGCACTCGTGGCCGTCGCCGGGGGTCTCGGCCTGAACATGGCCATCGCTGCCGGCGCGGTGATCTCCGGGGCGTATTTCGGTGACAAGATGTCGCCGCTGTCGGAGACGACCAACCTGGCCGCGGCCGTCGCCGGAACCGATCTTTACAAGCACATCCGGTCGATGATGGTCACTACTGTTCCGGCAATTCTGATCGCCCTGGGCATCTATCTGATCCTGGGGTTGACTGCGAAGCCGTCCGGTGGGATCGAGGTCCCGGCAGAGTTACGGGATATCGAGAAACTTTTCCATGTCAGTGGGTTGACCCTCATACCGCTGGTCGTGGTGATCGTCCTGGCGCTGCGAAAGATTCCGCCGACCCTCGCGATCCTTGCCGGAGCCCTGACCGGGGGGCTGGTGGCTATCGTCTTTCAACCGAATGCCGTGCGCGCCTTCGTCGGCGATGACTCACTGGGCACGCCGTGGGTGATGCTCAAGGGCGTCTGGGATGCGATGGCCACGGGCTTCGTCGCGAACACCGGCAGCGGACCGGTGGATGACCTGCTCAGCGGCGGCGGCATGCAGGGCATGCTCAACACCGTCTGGCTGATCATCACCGCGCTGGCATTCGGCGGAATCATGAACCACACCGGCTTCCTGGGCAAGCTGATCGAACCGCTCAGCCGGCGCGCCACGAGTCCTCGAGGGGCGATGGCCTCCACGGGAGTCACCGCGATCGGTATCAACGGCGTTGCCGGCGACCAGTACCTCGCGCTGGTGTTGACCGGGAACGTCTTCAAAGAGGAGTTCCGGCGCCGGGGTATTGCGCCGCAGGCGTTGTCCCGTCAGATCGAGGACACCGCCACCGTTACCTCGCCTTTGGTCCCCTGGAACTCCTGCGGCGCGTACGCCTCCGGTGTCCTGGGGATCACCACGATCGCCTATCTGCCCTTCGCTTTTTTCAACTGGATCAACCCGTTGATCTCATTCATCTACGCCGGCCTGGGGATCGCCATCCCGAAGGCCGAACCGGGAGTCGAGTCCCCGCCGACTCCGGAAGAGGCGTCCTTTTACGGGGTTCCCGGTCAGAACGTCGATGAGGTCCCGCGGGACGGTTCGCGACTGTAAAGGCTCCCCTGGCCATGGTGTTTCGGGCGCCTTCTTCACGGTGATCTTTTTTAACAGCGTCGATGGAGCACGGCTCAGCGCAGCTTGACCAGCCGTGTGGTCGAGCTCTCGTCCAGCTCCACCGCATCGGCACGGGAGCGCAGGAAGTCGCTGAAGGACTTGAATCCCAACGACTTCTCCGAGAACGACGGGTCCATCCGCTTCATCTGGGCCTTGACCGCCGAGTTGTGCAGCCACTCCACATCATCCTTCTCCAGGCCGATCTGCAGCGCGCGTTTCAGCAGGGCCGTCGCCGTGGCCTGGGGATCCGGTGCTGCCGGTTCCGCGGACTTGCTTCGCCGCTTGGGTTTTTCGGCCCCGGGCTGCCCGCCGTCCGGGGCGGTCGACTCAAACTCCGGCACTCCGGGCAGCGCGTCGTAGATGACGAAGTCGTCGCAGGCCGCAGCCAGTGATCGGCTCGAGGCGCCGGCAACCCCGATGCCCACGACATAACGGCCGAGCCTTTTGCATCGCTGCGCTAGCGCGATGTAGTCGGAATCGCCGGCAACGATCACCACATGGGTGAGGTCGGGCAGCCGGAACATGTCCTCCACGGCGTCGACGGCCAGCCGGATATCGGCCCCGTTCTTGCCGTACGCCGCGGCCGGGAAGAGTTGAACCAGGTCGACGGCTCGGCCCACCAGTTGCTCGCGGTACTCGGCATTGACCTCCGCCGACCAGTCCGCGTAGGCCCGGGTCAGCACGAGAGTGCCGAACGACGACGCGAAGTCCAGGATCGCGCCAACGTCAACCCGGGCCCGGGCCAGACGCGCGGTCTCCAGACCCTTGGCCTTGTCGCGCTGAAAAGAGTTGCGCCCGTTGACTTGGTCGTACCGCGAGATCACGATGTTGTCGAAGTCGAGGTACACCGCGACGCGGGTAGCACTGGTTTCTGTCACCTGAACAAGTCTGCTCTATTTCGCTCCGCCCCATCCGGCTTCGCGTAGTTCGTCCCTGCCGATCGCGGTATTGCTCGCTGCGGAGCGTTGGCGGCGTTGCATCTTGAGCCCGCGGGCGCATTCCAACCGAGGGAATCATTGGCAGCACGCCAACTCTGGTCCGAGCCCCGGCGATCAGCGCCGCCAGCCGACCGTCAACGGCGACACCACACGGCGATCGCAACCAGACCCAAGCCGATCAGACCGCAGATCCAGGCGAGGGGAATGAGGGGAAAAGGTTCGTGCAGGACACCGTTCTCGTCAATATGAACTCCCACAACCCGGTGGACCACGACAAGCGCCATGGAGAGTCCAAGCAGCAGTATCCCTGCCACGAGCTTCGCCACGGCTTTCCTACTTCGCTGTCAGTCTGTCTGTCGGGAACCGACACTATTCGAGCCCGAAGTTCGATGAAAGTTCGGCAACCACGTTGATGCTGCTGCCCCCCGGGGGTGCGCCATCGGCTGGTGCGAGAATGCGCGCGATGCCCCCTCGATTGGCGTGTCGGCGTGCCGACACGCACGCTCGCGTCCGTGGCAAGGGACTCAGGTGGCGTCGATCTCGGTGACGGTGATCTCGAAGGGGCCCTGCTGCTTGTCGAGGATGTAGATCGCAACCCCGCTGATGGTCGACGGGTCCAGAGTCTGTGGCGCTTCAGGTGCCGGATCCAGGCGCATGCCGACCGGCCGGAAACCCGCGACGGGCAGGTCGTAGATCCGCCCGACACCGGCACCGGTGGTGAAGCGCTGGATGTAGGACCACGGCTGGCCTGCCGTGCTCACCTTCAGCAGGTAGGTCTTGCCGTCGCCGACGGCGTGCACGCGCAGCGAGGTCGCGCCGGCCGCTCGCCTCCCGAGATCGGGGTCCTGCGGGCTGCGTGCCGAGGCGAACCCGCCGTTGTTCTCCAGCGAGATGGTGCCGGAGAACTCCAGGCCGCCATCGCCGAACCTGATCGAGGAGGTGGACTTACCGCCCATGACGGGATCGTTGACCGTCGTCCAGGCCGCCACCGCGGCGGCGTCGCCGAGGTCGAAGAGGATGACGGGGCCGTCAGGCCCCGATGGCGGGTTTGCGTTGGCCGTCTGCACTATGCCGCCTTGGCAGGCGATAAGGAACAGCAGGCAGGCCAGCCCGATGCCGAGTGGCCGACGCGGCCGTCGAGGGTCTCTCACGGCGCGATTACGGAAACGTCCCATGGAGCCACTGTATGGGCGGCGGTTGCCTCGCGGGTAGGAGCGATGTCGCGCCCGCCGTGCGAGTGACGGCCGGCTGCGTCGTCAACACCGGCCCGGGTTGGCGTTCATCTCTCGGCTCCGCATGGGCATGCCGTCGATGACGGCGTAGATCACCTGGAGATCCGGTATGCCGTTGACGCGAAATTTCTCGCCGCCGTCCTTTCCGATCAGGACAGCACTGAACGTGTCGTCACCAATCCCGTACTGACCCGCCAGCCGCTGTGACTCGCCGGCGTCGATCACGTGGCCGTCCAGCGTGCTCGTGCCCACGGCGACGATCTGTCCGATCACCATGTCGCGATCGACAAAGTCGCATTGGCTGGAATCAATCCGGTTCAGCGTCTCGATAAGCCGGGGATCGTCGGCAGTGGGCGCGAACAGCAGCAGTGGACGGCTTTGCCAACGGTAGTCACTAAGTTCGGCGGCCGCGGCGCCAGCGGACCCCAGCGCGGCTCCGGTCGACAGACAGGCCATCGTCAGTGCGCTGCAGAGGAATTGCCGGAAACGGCGATGACCGACCATGGTGACCTCCGATGCTACCGACTCGGCGTCGTCAGGGAGCGCGGCCGATGGCCGCACGGCTGTCCCCGCTACCCTCGGGCCATGCCGCAAACCGTTCGGGAGCTCATCGGTGTCTACGACGCGGATGGGACGCTGCTCGGCGAGGCGCGCTACTGGATCGGAGCCCGACTCGGCCGCACACACTGCGCTTTGTGCGACATCACGCACGGGCTGTTCACCGAGCGCGCAGACTGGCAGCGTTGTCGAGATCAACTCGACGTCGGGTTCCGGACCTATCACCGCAACGACGCTCCTGAAGACGTGCTCGCCGCCGGGTCACCGGCGCCGTTCGTGGTGGCTCGAACTGATGGAGGCCTGATTCCCCTTCTGGGCCCCGAGGAGCTCGACGCGTGCTCCGGCGACGTCGAGGAGTTCCGCCAGGCCTTGAGTCGTGCGTGTGCCGAGCGCCACCTCGAAGGGATCTGAAGGACCGCTTCCGCGCGTCGACGAGGGCGCCCGGCGAGGCTCCACCCACCTTCGCCTACGAGGTGAGAACGACCAGGTACTGCCCGCCGCCGGCCTGGATCCGGGATTCGACGTGAAGGCCCGGAGCCAGCCGACTCAACCGGTCCACCAGCCACTCGGCGGCGACCACCGCATCGGATTCGGTCGGGAATCGACCCATCGCCTCGCTGCCGCGCTTCCGGGCCAGCCGCTCGGTACTTGTGATGATCGAAGCCGGGTCCGCGACAAACAGTTCACCGGGCCACTCGATGACCGGAGCGACGGCGCCCTTCTTGGTGTTACATCCCCGGTGCGCGAGTCTCTCGCTACCGAAGACCGCTTCTGTTCTCTTGTCCTTGGCTTTGCCCCTGCTGGTCATGCTGTCAATGCTCGGACCGCGGTCGTCGTTGACCGACATGCCAGGGTCGACCGCCTCATCGCACAGCCAGCACCGCCACCCGTCGGCCTCCCCGATTTCGTCAAGCCGAGCCATCGCGCCTCTTCCCTGTCGGACTTATCCGTGCCGACCGTAACCGAAGAGCGTCCCGCG
>JAGQTO010000358.1:7177-7606 GCA_020439025.1 Mycobacterium sp.
CGGGCTCGAGGGTCCCGCGACATTTATCGAGCCGGCGTTGCCCCGCCCGCCACGCCCGGCCGGCATTGACGCAGTATTGGGCGGCATGAGCGCGATCGCCGAATTCGACTTCATCGTCGTGGGGGCAGGCAGCGCGGGCTGCCTGCTGGCCAACCGGCTCAGTGCCAACCCCGAGCACCGGGTGTTGCTGGTCGAAGCCGGCGGGGAGGACGACTGGTTCTGGATCAAGGTGCCGGTGGGCTATCTGTACACGATCGCCAACCCCCGGACCGACTGGTGTTTCAGTACCGAGGCCGACCCGGGGCTGGCCGGCCGCAGCATTCACTACGCGCGGGGCCGGGTCGTCGGCGGATGCTCATCGATCAACGCCATGATTCATATGCGCGGGCAGGCAAGCGATTACGACCTGTGGGCACAGGCCACCGGTGA
>JAGQTO010000358.1:7775-8004 GCA_020439025.1 Mycobacterium sp.
CCGAGGTGGGCATCGCCCCGATCGCGGAGTTCAACAGGGGCGATAACGCCGGCAGCGCGTACTTCCACGTCAACCAACGGCGCGGCCGTCGCTGGTCGATGGCCGATGCCTTCCTGCACCCGATCGCGCATCGGCCCAACCTCACCGTGTACACCCGAACCCAGGCGCTGAAGATCCTGATGAACGGCGAGGTGCCACCCGATCAGCGGCGCGGAGCCTGGACCACCGC
>JAGQTO010000068.1:0-13660 GCA_020439025.1 Mycobacterium sp.
CACCGGCCGCAGGTCCGCGGCGGGGTGCTCGCCGACGAGTGCGCCGCCCTGCTGGAGGAGTTCTTCGCGCGCCAGCGTGAGCCGGAATAGCCGGGGCCGCCGATCCGGGCGATTTGGGCTGCCCGGAAGTGGGCCGTAAGATTCACCGCGGTGGCGTGTCCGAGCGGCCTAAGGAGCACGCCTCGAAAGCGTGTGACGGGTAACCCCCGTCCGAGGGTTCAAATCCCTCCGCCACCGCCATAGCCCCGATCCTGTTCAGGCAGGTGAGGGGCTTTTGTTCGTTGCCCCGTGTCGCCGGCGGATCAAGGCGGTCCCTTCCGGTGATTTCGATGGCTCAGCTCGCCATGCCGGGATTGCCCGGTTGGTGCCGGGGTATCCAGTGTCCATCGAAGCTTCCAGGCGCGTGACCAGATTACTAAGCCGCGGATCGCGGTCAGAGACCGCGCGGATCACAGACATTCTTCGCCAAGAAGCAGTGGGCGGTGTGCTGCTATTCATTGCGGCAACCGCTGGGTTGGCCCTGGCCAATTCTCCGTGGTCCTCGGCGTACGAATCGGTCCGGGACACCACGGTGGGCGCCGACATACTCGGTTCACACCTGAACTTGACCCTCGGAACGTGGGCGTCCGACGGACTGCTGGCCGTGTTCTTCTTCGTTGTGGGACTTGAACTCAAACAGGAGATCGTGGCCGGAGAGCTGCATGACGTCTCGCGCGCAGTGTTGCCCATCGCGGCAGCGGTAGGCGGAATGGTCGTCCCGGCCGCGGCTTTCGTCGCGCTCACCGCCCATCTGGGCGAGGGTGCGGTGAACGGTTGGGCCATTCCCATTGCGACTGACATCGCGATTGCCGTCGCGGTGCTGGCGGTGATCTCGACTCACTTACCTGCGGCCTTGCGAACTTTCTTGTTGACGCTGGCGGTCGTCGACGATCTGTTGGCGGTGACCGTGATCGCCGTGTTCTACACCAGTGTCGTCCACCTGTGGGCGCTGTCGGCGGCGTTGGTGCCGTTGGTCTTGTTCACCATCTGCGTGCAGAGGGGAGTGCAATTCTGGTGGGTGTTGAGCCCGCTTGCCGTACTTGCTTGGGTGTTTGTCCATGAGTCGGGTGTGCACGCCACCGTCGCGGGCGCGCTACTGGGATTTGTCGTTCCGGTACGGCGTGGCGCAGCCGGTGCCGACCATGGATTGGCCGAACGTTTCGAGAACCGTATGAGACCGGTGTCGGCCGGATTCGCCGTTCCGGTGTTCGCCTTCTTTTCCGCGGGCGTGACAGTCGGCGGTTACCGCGGACTCGTCGACGCGCTGGGCGATCCGATCACCGTCAGCGTCGTTCTCGGTCTGGTGGTCGGGAAGGCGGCCGGGGTCTTCGGTACCGCCGCCCTGATCGCTGCGGTCACCCGCGCCAAGCTCGACCCCAGCCTCCGGTGGATAGATGTGTTCGGAATTGCATTGCTTGCCGGTGTGGGCTTCACCGTCGCCCTCCTAATCGGTGATCTCGCCTACGGCGCAGGCTCCGATCGGGACCACTACGTCAAGATCGGCGTCCTCATCGGCTCACTGATCGCCGCTGCGCTGGCCTCTGTGGTGCTGCGGCTTCGCAATCGCCGCTACCGAGCTGTGTGCGCCGTGGAAGCCGGGGGATGGAGCGTGACACCTGATCTGGGCCGGGCTGGGAGTGAGATTCGGACCCGGCGAGAATCCATGGGATTCGGGCAGGCCCGACACCGTCGACCACCGCGCCGGAGATGCAACCGGGAGGATTCGATGACCACCGTCACCGCGACACTCGACGTGCAGAACTTGCAGTGGGCCACCACGGAGGCGGTTCTCGAGTCGGCTTTGCTGCGCCGCCCCGGGGTGAGCGCCGTCGCGGCCAATGCCGTCAGCCACACCGTCACGGTGAACTTCGATCCGGCGACGAGCCGGTGGAGGTGCCCACCGCCGACGTGGTGTCGGGGGATCTGCTTTTGATCCGCCCGGGGGCGAAGATCGCGGCGGACGGCGTCGTCGAGGAGGGGGCTTCGGAGGTCGCCGAGTCGATGGTCACCGGGGAGAGCCTGCCAGTGTCCAAAGCCCCCGGCGACGCGGTGATCGGGGCCTCGGTCAACGCGACCGGGACGTTGCGGGTGCGTGCGACCAAGGTCGGCTCGGACACCGTGCTGGCCCAGATCGTGGAGATGGTGCGGGAGGCGCAGAACTCCAAGGCACCCAGGCAGCGGTTGGCCGACCGCTCAGCCTTCTGGCTGGTACTCGTCGCGCTCATCGGTGGTGCTACGACGTTCCTGTGGCAAACCGTCGTGGTGAGGCTCGCGGTCGCGAACGCGATTGCCCACGTGTTACGTTCCACTTCTGGACGCACAGGAGTGCTTCGCCTTGACCGCGTCGCAGTCGGCGCCTGAGCACTGCTCGGGAGGCCGTGTGAAAAGTCTTAGGTCACTACTGGCTGCAGCCTCAGCACTGCTTCTTGTCGCATCGACCCCGGTTACACCGACGCAGGCGATGACGACACCCTCAGGCCACGGATCCGCGCACGAAATGTCGGCACCGGCTGAACCCGGCCAGTTGTTGACCGTGACGGTGGAGTCCGGGTCGGTGGTCCTAACGGGCCGATCCAGCGTGCTTGCCGAGGCGCCTGCACCGCGTGAGGCCGAGTCCGTCGGAGCCGGATCCGATCTGGCCCCTGGCCTGATGCTTCACATCGAGTCACGTATGACCGTCAACACGCGCCTTCTGAACGATGGGGACGATCCCAGGGTGCAGGCCCTCAGTTCTCGTTCCCGGGATACGCCGATCGGCGCGGGATTTGGCGACGGATCGTCGCTCCGCGGGGTCAGGGCGACCACGTCGTTCACGGCACGCCCCGACGCCCTGCCTGCTGCTGCAGTCGACTCGGTGTTGGTGCAGTCCTCGACGGCAGCGCAGCCTGAGACCGTCACCGCGCAAACGGAAATCCCTGTTCTCATCGTGCACGGAACGTTTTCCAACGCGACAGAAGTGGAACCACTGAAAGAAAGCCTCGAATCGCGGGGCATGACGGTGTATTCCTACACGTATGGGTGGGCGTTCAGTCTCATTGGATTGCTGGATCCGGCAGCCGGCGGCATCCAAAACATGAACCTGTCCGTCGAGGACCTTGCTGCGCAAATCGCCAGAGTGAAAGCCGAGACCGGCTCCGAGCACATCGACCTGGTAGGGCACTCCCAAGGAGGTCTGCTGATCAAAGACTATCTGGCGCACTATTCCGATGACGGTGTGCGAAAGGTGGTCGACCTGGCCGCAACCAATCACGGCACGACCTTTGCCGGCGGTGCGGAGACGCTGCTCAACGCATTCGCGCCCGGATTGGTCGACCCGCTCAATGCCGTCTTCGGCAGGAAGGCCGTCCAGTACTTCCTTTCGGGCAACATGCTGTTCGATGTCGTCGACCTGTTTCCGGGACCACTGCAGCCCGTGGTGCGATGGCTTGCCGACCGCGTCATCGACGTCGTACTCGGCGTGGCACCCCGACAGCAGTTGCTCGGCAGCTCATTCATCGAGGCACTCGACCAGACGCCGGACACCAAGCCTGGCGTGAACTATCTGGTTATCGCGACGAGAGACGACGACTGGGTGACCCCGTACCGATCAACGTATTTGACAGCAGCGATCGGCGCGGAAGTCCGCAATGTCGAGGTGCACTCGTTGCCGGGAGTGCGTCCCGATGAGCTGATTCTCCACGACGACCTCCTCACCAATGAGCCCGTCGCGGAGGCCGTGGCGGATTTTCTGACCTCTCCTTCGCCGGCTCCCGATCCAGATATCGGCATCACGACCACAATCGATGGTGGAATGCTCACAATTGAGCAGGTCAGCGAGACCGCTGCCGACTCGGCGGAGACCAACTCAGTCCCCACGAGTGCGAACGCGGACATACCGGCACAAACCGCCGCGGCGGCGACAAGCGGACAAACGACGCGCGCGTCAACACCCCCAGCACCAGCCAACGTCGTTGACACCGTTGCAGATAACGCTGACCCCGACGTCGGGAGCCCGGCTCAAACACGCGGCGGTGGCAGCCTTAAGCGCCCCCCATCCCATCACCGACAAGGCCGTCAGGCTCACACCGATCGCCGAACACTCGCGCGTACTTGAATTGGTCGCGACGGTGGAGGGCAGATCACTTCGATGAGCCTCCTCAACTCCACCGGCTGTTGACGGACACACAGTCTCACAGCTATCGTTCGATTACTTCACAGCAAAATCTCAGCAGCTGGCGGACAGAGGTGCCGATGTCGGTGATGAAGCGCGTCGCGCGCTCCGGGTTGGCCACCGTCACACTGGGCTTGTCGGTGGTCGGGCCGCAGGCCGCCGGGATCGCGACGGCCGAATCCCCCGCCGGTGACTCGTCGGAGGCGTCCGGTCCGCAGTCGTCCCAGCGCGGTCCTTCGGGGCAGGCGCGGGCGTCCCGAAAAGCCGCGATCGGTAGCTCCGCCGCCGGATTAGGCCGTGGCGAGCGCCCCGCTCTTGCCCGGCCCGGGCCGGCGGCGACAAGCGGTTCTGCGGCGGTCCCCGTTGCCGGCGCGGAATCGGAATCGGCATCGGGATCGGCGACGCGGGTGCCCGGCCGTCGGGCGCCGGGTGGCGGTTCGGTCCTGCCGACGGTGCCGATCGGACAGCCAACCGCGTCGGCTTCAGCTATCGGCGAAAACGTCGGCAGCAACGTGATAAACCTGATTCCCGGGTTATCGGCGGGCGGGGCGGCCACGCCGGCAATACCGGGTGCCGCGGCAGGCCTCAGCCATCTCGGCGTCCCGACGCGGACGGGTGTGCAGTCAGCTCGGCAGGCGTACGCCCAAGCCCCCGTCGCAGCACGGCCCGTCGCCACGATCGGCGCTGCGGTCAACGCGCTCTTCGACTCCGCCGCGAACTGGTTGTCGGGTCTGCCCGCCAACCCGATCGCCGACCTGCTGGAGGGCGCACTGCTGCTGGTGCGCCGCACGCTGGTCAATATCTTCCCGGCCCTCGGCGCCGGCCAGTCCACCGTCGACACGGGCCAGACCGTGACGGGGGCATACCTGACCGAGGAGGAGTTGAACGCCTACCTACTCGACCTCGCCGCCCAGCAGTACGCCGGGCTGTTCGGGCAGACCGTGCCCGTGTACGGGTACGGCTACGGTCCCTGGCCGCTCTACCTCAAAGCCGAGATGGACGCCGGCGGAGTCGCCTCCGGCACCAACACCCAGGTCGACGGCGTCGACGAGGCCGACTTCGTGGAGAACGACGGCCAGTACATGTACGTGGCGCAAAACGGCCGGTTGACCATCGTGCGCACCGAAGACCTGACGGTCGCCTCGGAATCGACGCTGTCCGGAGACGTCGTCGGCTCGTTCTTGTCCGGGGACCGGCTGACGGTGATCACCCAGACGGGTTCGGGCTGGTACGGGCCGATGGTGCGGATGGCCTACGGCTACTGGGGGCCGTGGAACCCCCAGACCACGGTCAGCGTCTACGACGTCTCGGACCGCGGTGAGCCGGTAGTGGTCAGCGAAACCGTCTTCGACGGGGCCTACCAGGATTCGCGAGCGGTCGACGGTGTGGTCTATCTGGTCCTACAGCGATCCTTGGATCTGCCCGCGCCGCAGTACACCGACACCCCGGTGATCAAGGATCCGGCCGCCGTGACCGGCGATTCCGGCGACGCTCTGCTGAAGATGCCCTGGGGCGGGTCGGACATCACCGCCTACCGCACCTACGAGAGCTGGGACTCCTACGTCGACCGGGTCGGACCCCAGATCGCGGATCTCGCTCTGGCGCATGCCTATTCCGTCGACGCCGAAGGCGCCACGGTCGATCTGGGCCTCATCGCCGGCGCCGGGGACATCGTGCGTCCGCAGGCCCATGACCAGCAGGCACTGATGACCGTGGTGTCGCTGGACTCCGCGGCGAACGGCGGTGGTTTCGCCGACGGGGTGGGCAATCTGGTCTCATCCTCCGGCGGCACCGTCTACATGACCACCGACGCGGTCTACGTGGCTTCCGGAGCCGACCGCTATACCGACTCGAGCTGGACCACCGAGACCCGCATCGACCGCTTCGCCGTCGCGGGAACCGATATCGACTGGCAGGCCTTCGGTGTCGTGTCCGGGACGCTGATCAACCAGTTCGCCATGGACGAGCAGGACGGGTATCTGCGGGTGGCCACCCACACCAACAGCTCGCAATGGGGCGAGGGCATATCGAGCACTCGCAACGACAACGGCGTCTACATCTTCGACACCGCGGGGGACACCCTCGACGAGGTCGGTCGGCTGACCGGGCTGGCGCCGGGCGAGCAACTCTATGCCGTGCGCTTCATGGGAGACACCGCCTACCTGGTGACGTTCCTGCAGACCGATCCGCTGTTCGCCATCGACCTCAGCGACCCGACCGGCCCGGCCCTGCAGGGCGAGCTGATCATCCCCGGGTTCTCCAACTACCTGCAGTCGGTGGGTGATGGATTGCTGCTCGGCATCGGCCAGGAGCGCGAGGCCGGCAGCTGGGACACCCACCTGCACGCCAGCCTGTTCGACGTCAGCGACGGCGCCAACCTGACCCAGATCGACCGCGAGTTCCTCGACTCGGGTTACCAGTGGTCCTTCTCCGAGGCGCAATTCGACCATCATGCGCTGCTGTACTCACCCGAGGACGGGATCCTGGTGGTGCCGGTCTCCGGCAGCGGCTACGACCCGCAGACCGGCTATCGCTCCGCGAACTTCCTGGCGGTGCTGCGCATCACCCCGGAGGGCATCGACGTGATCGGCGAGATCCACACCGATGAACCGACCGTTCGCACCGTGCGCATCGGCGATGTCCTCTACGCGGTCGGGGACACCTCGGTGACGGCCTACCGGCTCGACGACCTGTCCGAGATCGGCCGAACCGGCACGGTGCCCGCCGAGGTTTAGCCTGGGAAGCCTAGACATCGGGCGGCGGCGGCCACCGCTGATCCGGCTCTGGCCCCGATCCGGTTCAGATGCCGATCAACTCGGGCGCAGATCCGCATCCAGGAGCAGCTTGGCCCGGTCCAGATGGTCGACGGCCCTGGCCAGGTAATCCTGATAGACGATGGCGTCGTTGGGGTTGCGCGCCAGGACGAATCGCAGACATGCGTGCGTCGCGACGTTCATGTCGTCGATCATCCGCTGCAACTCCGCGGTGAGCTCCGGATCCGGCGTGGGTAGGTCGCGCTGCAGACCGATGGCGTTGGCGTCGTGCAGTTGCTGACAGCCGGAGCGGACCGCAGCCTCGTCGCCGGCCTCCGCGGCCTCGGAGACCTGCTGCAGTGCCCTGGCCGACTTCTTGAAATGGTCCCCGGCGAGAGCCTCCCACTCCCGCATGGCCGCAGTCGGGTCCGTCGGGTCCACGGGATCAGTTGTGGCGGTCGTCACCGGAATCGGCGCAGTGCTCGTGACTGTCGTCACGGTTGCGGCGGTCGGCGATGACGAAGGGGCGCTGGTGGTCGCGCATCCGCTCGAGGTCAGGGCCACCGCGATGAGGGTCGCGGCGATGCGGAAGGCGGGCGTCAGCACCATGTCTCCACCGTAAGCTGTGGGGACCAACCGGGCTTTTGAGCCCCAGCCTGGCCTATCGTTTCGGCCAAGCGGTCACGGCAGTAACGGAGGCATGGCCCATGGAACTGATTTCGCCCGTCGATTCGATGTTCCTGCTTGCCGAGTCGCGTGAGCACCCCATGCACGTCGCCGGACTGCAACTTTTCGAGCCGCCGGAGGGCGCCGGACCGGACTTCCTCCGGGACATGTACCAGAACCTGATCAATCGTGAGGACGTCGCGCCCACGTTCCGCAAGCATCCCGCCGAGCTGCTGGGCGGAATCGCCAACGTCACTTGGGCTTTCGACCGTGACATCGACCTCGAGTACCACATGCGGCGTTCGGCTTTACCGTCCCCCGGGCGGGTCCGGGAGCTGCTGGAGCTCACCTCGCGACTGCACGGTTCGCTGTTGGACCGCCACCGACCGCTGTGGGAGAGCAACCTCGTCGAGGGCCTCAACGACGGCCGGTTCGCGGTTTACACCAAGATTCACCACGCCCTCGTCGACGGTGTCAGTGCCATGCGGATGATGCGGCGGTCGCTGTCCACCGACGCCGACGATCACGACATGCGGGTCGCCTGGGCCACCAACGGCCGGTCATCGTCCAGTCGCAGGCCCCGTCCCTCCCGGCTGGGCGAGCTGGTGAAAATCGCCGAATCCCTTGTCGGATTGGGGCCGTCGGCCCTCTACCTCGCGCAGAAGGGTTTGTTCGAACAACAACTGACCCTGCCGGTCGGTGCCCCGCGGACGATCTTCAACGTGCCGATCGGCGGCGCGAGGCGCTGCGCCGCCCAGTCCTGGCCGATCCAACGGTTCACGGCCATCAAGACGGCCGCGGGAGTCACCCTCAACGACGTCGTTCTGGCTGTGTGCGGAGGTGCGCTGCGGGCCTACCTGATCGAGCAGGACGCCCTGCCGGACAAGCCGCTCATCGCGATGGTTCCGGTCAGCCTGCGCGACGACGACTCCAGCGGCGGCAACCAGGTCGGGGCATTGCTGGCAAGCCTGGCCACCCACCGCGAGGACCCCGCGCAGCGACTGGCCGAAGTCAGCGGGTCGATGCGCAACAACAAGGAGGTCTTCAAGCAGCTGCCCAAACTGCAGCAGATGGCGCTGTCGGCCTTCAATGTCTCGCCCCTGCTGCTGTCCATGCTGGCCCCGGCCATCGGATCGGCCGCTCCGCCGTTCAACCTGGTGATCTCCAACGTGCCCGGTTCGCGAGAACCTTTGTACTGGAACGGCGCCCGTCTCGACGGAAACTACCCGCTGTCGATTGCGCTGGACGGTCAGGCGCTCAACATCACGCTGTCCAACAACGCCGACAACCTCGACTTCGGTCTGGTCGGGTGCCGGCGCAGCGTCCCTAGCCTGCAGCGGCTGCTCGGCCATCTGGAGGACTCCCTGACCGATCTGGAGGCGGCGGTGGGGACCGCGAAGAAGAAAGCGGCGACGCCCCGTCGCCGGAGCGCCGCCGCTGCGTCCAAGCGCACTAAGGGCAGGTGACTTCGATCTCGAACGGCTTGGTGGTCGGCTCCATGGGATTGGCCATGTCCACGCCGGTGGCGGTACCGCTGACCTTGTAGGTCTTGTCGTTCTTGGTGGCCGAGGCACTGCCTCCCGGCGCGCCCTCCTGGAAGCCCAGTGCGATGCCGTCGACGTTGCCCAGGCCGACCGAATTCACCTTCGAGGCGTCCTCGGACATGACGACGGCGATACCGGTGGTGGCATCGCCGATCCCGATGTTGAGATTGCCGCCGTTGGTGGCGCACACGACCTGGCCCTCGATGTCCTTGGGCTGACCGTCGATGGTCACCGTCGCGGTTCCCGCCCCGGCCGAAGCGCTCATCGGGCCCGACGAGACCGTGGCCACGCCCACCGAGGACGTCGCCGTTGTCCCCTCGCCAGCCTTCTTCTCCGACGCCTTGTCGCTGGAACAGCCGATCAAACCGGCCATCAGGACCGCGGCGCCCCCGACGCCGACCACCAAACCACGTATCACGGACATTCCCTTCGTCGCGGTGGCTCACGTCAGAGGCCACCCCTTTGCCAATTGACCAACGGGTAATGCCCATTCCCGGCCGGATCTAATCACCCGCACCTTGGTTAGATGTCGGACGTGCCGTTCTTCACCGTCGAATCCGAAATGGCGACCGGCCGGGGTCGTAGCGGGGTGATTCACACCCCCCACGGCGAGATCCGCACCCCGGCCTTCATCGCGGTGGGCACCAAAGCCTCGGTCAAGGCGGTCATGCCGGAGACCATGGCCGAACTCGGCGCGCAGGCGGTGCTGGCCAACGCCTACCACCTGTACCTGCAGCCGGGGCCGGACATCGTGGCCGAAGCGGGCGGCCTCGGCGCCTTCATGAACTGGCCCGGCCCCACGTTCACCGACAGCGGCGGGTTCCAGATCATGTCGCTGGGGGCGGGATTCCGCAAGGTTCTGATGGAGGATCCCGACCGCACCCAGGCCGACGACCTGATCGCCAAGGGCAAGCAACGCCTGGCCCACGTCGACGATGACGGTGTCACCTTCATCTCCCACCTCGACGGGTCGACCCACCGCTTCACCCCCGAGGTGTCGATCGGAATCCAGCATCAGTTGGGCGCGGACATCATCTTCGCCTTCGACGAACTGACGACTTTGGTCAACACGCGCGCCTACCAGGAGGAGTCCCTGGCGCGCACGCAGGCCTGGGCGGTGCGGTGCCTGCAGGAGCACCGCCGTCTGACCGAGTCCGGTGGGCCGGACCGTCCCGCGCAGGCACTCTTCGGCGTGGTGCAGGGCGCGCACTACGAGGACCTGCGCCGCCAGGCCTGCCGCGGTTTGGAGTCCATCACCGATGCCGAGGGCAGCGGTTTCGACGGCTACGGGATCGGTGGGGCCCTGGAGAAGCAGAACCTGGCCACCATCGTGGGCTGGTGCACCGAGGAATTGCCCGACGCCAAGCCGCGGCATCTGCTCGGCATCAGCGAGCCGGACGACCTGTTCGCCGCGATCGCCGCGGGAGCGGACACCTTCGACTGCGTCTCACCCTCGCGGGTGGCGCGCAACGCCGCGGTCTACGCGCCGGACGGCCGCTACAACATCACCGGCGCCCGCTACCGCCGGGACTTCACCCCGATCGACCCCGAGTGCGACTGCTACACCTGCGCCCACTACACGCGGGCCTATATCCACCACCTCTTCAAGGCCAAGGAGATCCTCTCTGCGACGTTGTGCACCATCCACAACGAGCGCTTCATCATCAGGCTGGTCGACCGGATCCGCGAGTCCATACCGGCCGGGGACTTCGAGGCTTTCCGGGACGAATTCCTCGGCCGCTACTACAGCACCTGAGGGACGGTCCAGGGCGCGCGAGGGCGCGGGGAAAAACCGAAAAATGAGGGACCGAAAGCCGCAGCCTCTGTGATCCCCCGGAGAATTCCGCCCGAAAGCGGGGTCCGCGCCCTCAGCGGCATTCAATCGCGCGGCGCCCCATCAGCGCAAGTTGCGCAGCTGCACCAACGACGTCAGGCCGAACTCGCCGTGAAGCACCCGAGGCGGCACCCGCCGGAAACCGCGCACACCGGGCCGTCCGGTGGCGGATTGGGCCACCTTGCGGGCGATCCGGAAGTCCAGATCCTTGAGCACCCCGCGATCGGTCGTGTTCTCCAGCACCGCGGACAAGCCCTGAACCGCGAAGGGATTCGTCACGTCCAGCATGACGTTGGCGGCGGCAACGAGGTGGCGCACTCGCTCGGCCGGCGCAAGCGAGGCCATTGCGGGGACGGTGGCGTCGATCCGGTCCGAAACCCGTTCGATTAACCGGCGCAGATGATGCGGCCCAACGGCCATCGTGCCGGCGTGGAACACTGACAGGCCCAGGCAGTCGATCCGGTTACCGCCGAGATAGGCGGGATCCTGGGTCGAGGGCATTCCGTTGCCGCTCAGTGCGGTGCGCACTTCTTTGGCCAGTTTGCGTCGCACGCCCAGGCCCTCGAGCAGTTTGTCGATCCGCGTGTCGACCTGATGGATCGCGGACAGATCAGGATGGGCGATGAGGAAGTCGTCGTTATAGCGGGCGTAGAAGATCCCCTCGACGTCCAGAATCGCCCGATCCATCGGCACCACCGCGAGATTGGCCAGCATCGGAACGATCGGGGTGCCCATGGCCACCCCGTGCACCCTGGTGAATTGTGTTCCGTCCTCATCCCGCACGACCGGTCGGGCCAGGCCGGTGATGAGGTCCCAGGTCCGTTCCGATACGCCGCCGGGGCTTCCCAGCGAGGCCACCTCGCGCAGGATGGGCCACAACGGGGCGTCGGGTCCCACCGGCAGGGTGTCGCCGTACTTCTCGAAGTCGGACTGAAGGACGTACAGTGGCGGGCCCGCCGGCCCGGCCCGCTTGCGATGGGCGCGCACGAAGTCCGCCAGTGCCCGCATGGCCGTCACGTTGGTCACTCCGGGTAGGTAGGAGTAGACCCCGGGCAGGCCGTAACAGCGCGCGTTGCGGGAAAGGAGTTGGTAGAGGGCCGAACCCACGACGTGATCGATGAATGCGGGCATATGCGCGGCGCGGCTCTTGCCCTTGGTCTCCAATATCCACAGATCAACGGGTTCGGGTCGGTAGGTCCCCGCGGCAACGCTCTGGGCGATGGCCCGGGCCAGGGACCGGCGCTTGGTCGCGGTGTCGAAGAAGGTGACTCCGTCGCCCGCCTCGGCGTAGGCCATGCCGCGTTGCCGGCGTTTCTCGAAGATCCGCAGGATGGCGTCTTCGTAGGTGTCGGGATCGGCCAGCAGCCGTTCGACGTCGACCGGCTCACCCATTGAATTTCCAGAGTCGCACGGCCCGACGCCATTCCCGCAGAGAGTCCGGTTCCACGCCCGACGGCAGTACGAACAGCAGTCGCAGCGCCACCCCGGTGTAGACCGGGGTCATCCAGTGCTCGCCCAGCCGGACCAGATCGTTTCCCTCTCCGGCGCTGACCAGCGCGGCGGGCAGGGCCTGGGCCAGTATGCCGGCGTCAAGACGCCGCATATCCTTTGCGCCGCTCAGGGTTTCGGTGTCGAACACGATGCCGTCGGGGAAGGCGGTCCGGAAGTCTTCGGTCAGGGTGTCCAGCGTTCTCCGATGCTCCGAGGTGGCACCGTCGGGAACGATCCGCTTCTCGGCGACGGCGCGGTCCAGGGCGCTGCGTCCGTCGGTCGCGGCGAAGGAGGCGGGCCTGCCTCGACCCGCGCAGCAGCCGGTGAGTTCCTGCAATTCCAGATGGTCCTGCGGCAGTGCGTCCTCCTTCCCACACCGGCGGTAGTAGAGGAGGGTCTCCGGGGAGCGGAACGCTACGTGGCCTCGTCCGTCGAAGTGGTTGTCCACCAGCGTCACAACGGCGGACTTCTGCTTGGGCAGGATCGACGTCGGCATCGAGACGGTGCCAACGACCGCGGGTCCGGGTTCTGCGGCCAGCGAGGTCATCCAGTCGCGGACCGGCACCAGGGTGGGCAGAGGCAGGGCCCTGCGATCGCGCAGATGCTGCAGATTGATCAGCACGATCAGTTGCACGGTCATCGCCGCGGTGATCTGGATCAGGTCCCCCGCGGGGTTGGGGTTGATCCACACCAGGGCCAGCAGGACAACGAGCAAGACCAGGGTGGCGATGTGCGTGGTGAACAGGCCCTCGGCGAACAACCGGATCTGATAGGCGCCGATGAAACTGCGCAGCAGGAACAGCGGCAGCAGTGCGAGCACGAAGCTGACCGGCACGTCGTGCAGGACCAGAGTCCCCAGCCCGGCCGCCAGCGACCAGAAGAACAACGCGATGACCGGCGCCGCCCAGAGCAACTTGCGGAAGAACCGCAGTTGCAACTCGCGCATACCCGGGGCGCGGCGCAGGCGCACCAGGTCGAAGTAGAAGATTCCGGCGCTGTCGTAGGTTCCCCGGAACAGCGGCATGACCAGGTAGAAGAACTCGAAGGCGTCGATGTGCTGCCAGCTCGTCATAGCGGCGGTGAGGTCGAATGTCCGGGTGTCGGTGCCGTAGAAGCCGACGAGGGCCAGGACGAGGACGGCGTCGAGGCGCAGGCTCAGCCCGGACAGTGTTGCCTGGAATCC
>JAGQTO010000068.1:13730-20616 GCA_020439025.1 Mycobacterium sp.
CCCATCAGCCGGTAGATCTCCAGACAGAAGTGGACGGTGATCCAGATACTCAGGGCGTTGGAGACCACGATCGCGGTGATGATGGCGGCGGTGGGATAGAGGTAGAAACCGACGCCGAGGATCGCCAGTTGGGCAACGGTCGGGACGAAGATCGCCCAGACCGGTTTGTAGACCCGCCGCGTGGCGTAGATGCCGGAGTGCAGCACTCGGACCGGCAGGTCGATGGCCAGTTCGAGGACCACCAGGAATGCGTAGAGACGGGACACCGGGTCCCCGCCGGAGGCGTTCAGCGCGATCACCACCGCCCCGCCCGCGACCGTCGCGATCAGCGCGACGAACACCGACAGCACCAGCCAGCGACCGATTTCCAGTTCGCTGGCCGAGCGGTCCCCGGCGCGGGCGAAGGTCCGCAGCCGTTCCCGCATGATCTCCAGGAGCCCCCACCAGCCGCCGGAGACGATCAGGCTGCCGGCCCGCAGCACCATGACGGTGAAGGCGGCCACCCCGCCGAGGCTGGACAGCAGGATGAAGAACTCCGCGACGTGCACCAGGAACCGGACGGTGGCGATGAGGAACGGGTAGCGCAGCCGGTAGCGGAAATAGGGGAGGATCCGGCCGGTGAGAAGACACGGGTAGAGCGAGACCGGTTGGCGGGTGGCGCGCGCCGTGCGCTCGAACCAGCGGTCGATCTCGTTCACGGGGCGGGTTTCTCCATGGGGGTGTTGAATAGACTGCGCCATGAAGCGAGGCGACGCGACCGTATTGTCCATCTCCGCCGTCCTGGCGGCCACCGTGGTGCTCGCTGTGGCCTACAGCCTGCTGGTTCTGGACCGTAAGCCCGTCGAGCCGCCGACCGGGGCCTCCGACAGCACCTCCAGCCTGCTCGTGGTGACGTGGGGCCCAAGTTTGTGCAAGGTCGAGCGGTCCAATCCGGGGTGCCGGTCCGGTCACGTCGAGCAGATGGGCCGGACGTTCGTCCTGCACGGACTGTGGCCGCAGCCGTACAGCCAGCAGTACTGCGAACTGCCCAAACGCGCCGCCGACCGCAAACGCAACCCGGTGCCTCTGCCCCGGGACCTTCAGCAGAGCCTGAAGTCGCTGATGTCGGACTCGGCGGTGATGACCTCGCACGAGTGGTACGCGCACGGAACCTGTTCGGGAGTCGCGGCACCGGAGTACTTCGGTATCGCCGCGGCGCTGACCGAACAGGCCGTGCGGGTTCTGGACCCGGTGTTCACCAAAGCCTCACCGCAGTTGTCGTCGAGGTCGTTGCGGGAGGCTTTCGATGCCGAGTTCGGTCGCGGCACCGGGCGGCGGGTCGCGCTGGACTGCCGTATGGCCGACGGCCAGGGGTCGGTGGCCTACGAGGTGCGGCTGTCACTGCCGGCGGTGGTCGACCTCAATGCGGGCGACGGCCCGATGTCGCTGGGGGAGGCACTTGCCAAGGGGCCGACGGTGCCCGCCGGGTGCGGGCAGGGTCGGGTTCCCTAGGGTCGGGTTCGATGAGGGCAGGCAGACTGGACCGGTGACTGCTGCCTCCCAATCGCTGCTCCTGCAACTGCTCGACCAGAGCAACCGCCCCGACCCGTACCCGATCTTCGGGCAGTTGCGGGAAAGCTCCCCCTTCCGGCTTGCGGACTCCAACGTGGTTGTCTTCGCCGGATTCGAGGATTGCGAGACGGTGCTTCGCCACCCGGCCTCGTGCAGCGACCGGCTCAAGTCGACCATCGCCCAGCGGGCCGTGGCGGCCGGGGAGGAGGTCAGGCCGTTCGGAACCCCCGGCTTCCTGTTCCTCGACCCTCCCGACCACACCCGCCTGCGCAGGCTGGTCAGTAAGGCGTTTTCACCCAAGGTGGTGAAATCCATGGAGGCCGGGATCACCGAACTGGTGGAAGGGCTGCTGGCGAAGGCCGGCGCCGACGGGAGCTTCGAGGCGATCTCGGAATTGGCCTATCCCCTGCCCGTCGCGGTGATCTGCCGGTTGCTCGGGGTGCCGATCGAGGACGAACCCCAGTTCAGCTGGGCCTCGTCGATGCTGGCGCAGGGATTGGATCCATTCATCGCCTTCAGCGGTCAGCCGCAGGGATTCGAGGAGCGTCTGCAGGCCGGTCTGTGGCTGCGGGAGTACCTGCGCGACCTGGTTCGCCACCGCCGCGCCCACCCCGGGGAGGACCTGATGTCCGGACTTATCGCCGTCGAGGAGGCCGGCGACCAGCTCACCGAGGAAGAGATCGTCGCGACCTGCAACCTGCTGCTCATCGCCGGCCACGAGACCACGGTGAACCTGATCGCCAACGCGATCCTGGCGATGCTGCGCCACCCGCAGCACTGGAGCGCGCTGAGCGAGGATCCCGGCCGGGCATCGGCCATCGTCGAGGAGACGCTGCGTTACGATCCGCCGGTTCAGCTGGTCGGACGGGTCGCAGGGGAGGACATGACCATCGGGGACGCTGAGGTTCCCAAGGGCGACACCATGATGCTGCTGCTGGCCGCGGCGCACCGCGACCCGGCGGTCACCGAACGGCCCGACGAGTTCGACCCGAACCGCTCCTCGATCCGCCACCTCGCATTCGGGCTCGGGCCGCACTTCTGCCTCGGCGCGCCACTGGCCCGGCTGGAGGCCGCCGTTGCGCTCTCGGCGGTGACCAAACGCTTCCCCGGGGCGCGGCTCGCAGCAGAGCCGGACTACAAGCCGCACGTGACACTGCGCGGCATGGCCAGCCTGCACGTCGCGGTGTAGCTTTCGCCCATGAGGATTCTGCTGGTAGGTGCCGGAGGTGTGGGCTCGGCGTTCTGCGCCATCGCCAAGAGGCGGGACTTCTTCGAGCAGATCGTCGTCGCCGACTATGACCAGGCTCGTGCCCAACAGGCGGCCGACGCCGTCGGCGATCCCCGGTTCACCGCCACTAGGGTGGACGCCTCCTCCGAGGACGACGTCGCGGCCCTGATTCGCGGGTACGGCGTCACACACGTGGTCAACGCGGTCGACCCGCGCTTTGTGATGTCCATCTTCAACGGCGCGCTGGCCGGCGGGGCGGACTACCTCGACATGGCGATGAGCCTGTCGAGGCGGCACCCGGAGAAGCCCTACGAGCTGACCGGGGTGAAACTCGGCGACGAGCAGTTCGAGGCCGAGCCCCGATGGAAGGAGGCCGGCCGACTGGCGCTCGTCGGCTTCGGGGTTGAGCCCGGCCTGTCGAATGTGTTCGCCCGCTACGCCGCCGACCATCTGTTCAGCGAGATCGACGAACTCGGCACCCGCGACGGCGCCAACCTCACCGTCGACGGATATGACTTCGCGCCCTCGTTCTCCATCTGGACCACCATCGAGGAATGCCTCAACCCGCCGGTGATCTGGGAGAAGGGCCGGGGCTGGTTCGTCACCGAACCTTTCAGTGAGCCAGAGGTTTTCGATTTTCCCGAGGGCATCGGTCCGGTGGAGTGCGTCAACGTCGAGCACGAGGAAGTGCTGTTGATGCCCCGCTGGATCGACTGCAAGAGAGCGACTTTCAAGTACGGGCTGGGTGAGGAATTCATCGACGTCCTGAAGGTGTTGCACAAACTCGGGCTGGACAGCACCGAGAAGGTGCGGGTCTCCGGTGTCGAGGTTGCACCGCGCGACGTTGTCGCCGCCTGCCTGCCCGATCCCGCCACCCTGGGGCCGAAGATGCGCGGCAAGACCTGCGCGGGCCTGTGGGTGACCGGCACCGGCAAGGACGGGCTCCCGCGATCGACCTACCTCTACCACGTCGTCGACAACGAGTGGTCGATGGCCGAGTACGGCCACCAGTGCGTGGTCTGGCAGACCGCGATCAATCCCGTTGTGGCGCTGGAACTGCTGGCCCGCGGAACCTGGTCGGGAGTCGGGGTGTTGGGTCCAGAGGCATTCGATTCGGTGCCGTTCCTGGACCTGCTGACCTCCTACGGGTCGCCGTGGGGCCAGAAGGAACTCCCCGTTTAATCCGGGCCGGGCCGGTACACCCAGGGCTGGCGTGGTAGCTGTGCCGGGTCGAACAGCGTCAGCAGTTCGGCCATGTCGGCGGCCGGCCAGCCCAGCGACGCGGTGATCAATGACCACACCCTTTCGGCGCCCAGGTCGGCGAGGGTGACCGCGCCGTCGCGTTTGGCCAGCCGCTTGCCGTCGGAGTTCAAGGCCAGCGGGACATGGCCGTACACCGGCTCGGGATAGCCGAGCAGGGCTGCCAGATAGGCCTGTCTCGGCGAGGACGACAGCAGATCGTCACCGCGGACGACCTGGTCGATGCCTGCGTGCGCATCGTCGACCACCACCGCGAGGTTGTAGGCGGCGACCCCGTCGCCGCGGCGCAGGACGAAATCGTCGACGACCCCGGTGTAGCTGCCGTGGACCAGGTCGGTGACGGTGTACTCGCCGGTATCGGCCCTCAGTCTGAGGGCAGGTGGGCGACCCGCGGCCAGGCGCTGTTCGCGCTGGCTCGCCGTCAGGGTCCGGCAGGTGCCGGGATAGGCGCCCTCCGGGGCATGCGGCGCCCGCGGCGCGTTGAGAATGTCCCTTCTGCTGCAGAAGCATTCGTAGACCAGATCCCGACCCATGAGTCCCTCGATCACCGCGCCGTACCGGTCCGGGTGCTCGGACTGCCATTCCGGAGGCGCGTCCCAGGTCAGCCCGATCGCAGCCAGATCGGCCAGTTGGCGTAGGCCCACCTCGGCATGGGTGCGATCGTCGAGATCCTCGACGCGGAGCAGGAATCGGCGACCGCTCGAGCGGGCGAACAACCACGCCAGTACCGCCGTGCGGAGGTTTCCGATGTGCAGGTCGGCTGACGGGCTCGGAGCGAACCGGCCGGCGCCGCGCGGTTCCGGGGTGGTGTGCATCGCAAGAGAATGTACGACGATGGATCCCGTGGACCTTCCTCTCTCCCCGCCGGTCCAGCCCATGTTGGCCAAGGCGCAGCCGAGGGTGCCGGATTTGGCCGGCGTGTGGTCCTACGAACCCAAGTGGGACGGTTTCCGCGCGCTGGTCTTCCGCGATGGTGATGACGTGGTGATCCAGTCGCGCAGCGGCAAGGAATTGGGCCGGTACTTCCCGGAGTTGATATCGGCCCTGCGTGAGCACCTGGCACCGCGGTGCGTGCTCGACGGCGAAGTAGTGGTCCCCCGCCGGATCGACGGGCGCACCCGGCTGGACTGGGACTCGCTGGCACAGCGCATCCACCCCGCGGCGACCCGGATCCGGTTGCTCGCCGACCAGACACCCGCGCATTTCATCGGGTTCGATGCGCTGGCGGAAGGGAATCGGACACTGACGGGTGAGACTTTCCGCACGCGCCGTGAAGCCCTGCTGGACGCGGTGGCCGCAGGCGACCGGTGCCACGTGACTCCGACCACCGAGGATCCCGGGCTGGCGGCGCAGTGGTTCACGGCCTTCGAGGGCGCGGGACTCGACGGGGTGATCGCCAAGCGGCTCGACGGGACCTATCAGCCCGGTCGGCGGGACATGGTCAAGGTCAAGCACGCCCGCGACGCGGACTGTGTGGCCATGGGCTACCGCGTCCACAAGAACGGAACCGGTCTGGGATCGGTCCTCCTCGGCCTCCACGACGAGGGCGGCGAACTCCGGATGGTCGGCGGTGCGACAGCATTCAGCGCCAAGGACCGTGTTCGGCTGCTGGCCGAACTCGAGCCGCTGCGGGAAGGTATCGACGTCGTCAACCAGGGGGAGGCGAGCAGATGGAACTCGGCCGCGGACAAAAGGTGGATTCCGATCCGTCCCGAACGGGTCGCCGAAGTGGCCTATGACCAGATGGAAGGCACCGGCGGCGGACGGCGATTCCGGCACGCGGTCCGATTCCTGCGCTGGCGCCCGGACCGCGATCCGTCGAGTTGCACGTTCAGCCAGTTGGACGTCCCAGCCGACTACGACGTCACCGACGTGCTGGAGTCGCTCTGATGGACGGTGCCGCCGAAGTGATCGATGTCGAAGGCGTCGGAGTGCGAATCACCAACCGCGACAAGGTTTTCTTCCCCAAACTGGGTGCACGCGGCACCAAGGGCGCCCTCATCGACTATTACCGCGCCGTGGCGTCGGGGCCGATGCTCACCGCCTTGCGGGACCGGCCGACGCATCTGCAGCGCTTCCCCGACGGTATCGACGGAGAGCAGATCTACCAGAAACGGTTGCCGGCGAAACATCCCGGCTATCTGCGGACCTGCCGGGTGACCTTCCCATCCGGCAGGACCGCCGACGCGTTGAGGGTCACCCATCCCTCGGCGATCGTGTGGGCCGCCCAGATGGGCGCGATCACCCTGCACCCCTGGCAGGTCCGCTGCCCGGACACCGATCACCCCGACGAGTTGCGGATCGACCTCGACCCGCAGCCGGGCACCGGATTCGCCGAGGCCCGCACGGTGGCCGTCGACATCCTCAAACCGGCACTCGACGAACTGGGCCTGGTCGGCTATCCCAAGACCTCGGGAGGCCGGGGGTTGCACGTGTTCCTTCGGATCACCACCGACTGGGACTTCGTCGCCGTGCGTCGCGCCGGTATCGCCCTGGCCCGCGAGGTGCAGCGGCGGGCACCCGATCTGGTCACCACCTCGTGGTGGAAGGAGGAACGGGGCCGGCGGATCTTCATCGACTTCAACCAGAACGCCCGCGACCGCACCTTCGCCGCCGCCTACTCAGTCCGGCCCACCCCGATCGCCACAGTGTCGACCCCGCTGACATGGGCCGAACTGGCCGCGGCCGAAACCCCCGACGACTACACCATGGCGACCGTGCCGGACCTGCTCGACCGGCGCGGAGACCCGATGGGGGGATTGGATTCGGTGTCCCAGTCGATCGAACCGCTGCTGGCCATGGCCGACGCCGATGCCGAACGCGGATTGGGAGATCTTCCCTATCCCC
>JAGQTO010000069.1:0-11254 GCA_020439025.1 Mycobacterium sp.
CCCCGCTGTCGGCCTACCGCAAGCTGGCCGCCGACCGGCCGGGGACCTTCCTGCTGGAATCCGCCGAGAACGGCCGGTCCTGGTCCCGATGGTCATTCATCGGCGCGGGCGCCCCGTCGGCGCTGACTGTTCGCGACGGCGAGGCGGTCTGGCTGGGTGCCACTCCCGACGGCGCCCCGAGTGGGGGCGATCCGCTGGAGGCCTTGCGGGCCACGATGGAACTGCTGGCGACCGGACCGCTGGCCGGTATGCCCCCGCTGTCGGGCGGGCTGGTGGGCTTCTTCGCCTACGACTTCGTCCGGCGTCTGGAGCGGTTGCCCGAACTGGCGGTCGACGACCTGGGGCTGCCCGACATGCTGTTGCTGCTGGCCACCGACCTTGCAGCGGTAGACCATCACGAGGGAACCATCACCCTGATCGCCAATGCGGTCAACTGGGACGGCAGCGACCGGCGCGTGGATGAGGCCTATGACGCGGCGCTGGCCCGTCTCGACGTGATGACCGAGGCCCTCGCCCAGCCACTGGGCTCGACGGTGGCGATCTTCGACCGTCCCGAACCGAAGCATCGCGCCCAACGCACCCAGCAGGACTACGGGGCGATCGTGGAACGGCTGGTCAAGGAGATCGAGGCCGGCGAGGCATTCCAGGTGGTGCCCTCCCAGCGGTTCGAGATGGACACCGCCGCCGACCCGATCGACGTCTACCGGATGCTGCGGGTGTCCAACCCCAGCCCGTACATGTACCTGATGCACGTCCCGGACGGGTCCGGGGGAACGGCGTTCTCGATCGTCGGATCCAGCCCGGAAGCGCTGGTCACGGTGCAGGAAGGCTGGGCGACCACGCACCCGATCGCCGGCACCAGATGGCGTGGCCGCACCGAGGAGGAGGACCAGCTTCTGGAGAAGGAGCTGTTGGCCGACGAGAAGGAACGGGCCGAACACCTGATGCTGGTCGACCTCGGCCGCAACGATCTCGGACGGGTCTGCGTACCGGGCACCGTGCGGGTCGAGGACTACAGCCACATCGAGCGCTACAGCCACGTCATGCATCTGGTGTCCACGGTGACCGGATTGCTGGCCGAAGGCCGGACAGCGCTGGACGCGGTCACCGCCTGTTTCCCGGCGGGCACCCTCTCGGGAGCGCCGAAGGTGCGGGCGATGGAGTTGATCGAGGAGGTGGAGAAGACCCGCCGCGGCCTCTACGGCGGTGTCGTCGGATACCTGGACTTCGCCGGCAACGCCGACTTCGCCATCGCCATCCGGACCGCGCTGATGCGCGCCGGCACCGCATACGTCCAGGCCGGTGGCGGGGTGGTGGCCGACTCCAACGGGCCCTACGAGTACACCGAATCGGCCAACAAGGCCAAGGCGGTGCTCTCGGCGATCGCCGCGGCCGAGACGCTGAGCGCCCCGTGATCCGGGTTGCGCAACTGCTGCTGGTTCTGGCCGCCGCAGCGCTGTGGGTCGCCTCCCGGCTCACCTGGGTCTCGGTCACCTCATTCGACGGCCTGAGTCCGCCGCGGACCTCGACGCTCAACGGCGGGGAGTGGTCCACGGCATTGCTGCCGTTGGCGCTGCTGCTGCTGGCCGCGGCCCTGGCCGCGCTCGCGGTGCGCGGGTGGCTGCTGCGGGCACTCGCACTGCTGGTGGACCTGGCCTGCCTCGCCCTCGGGTATCTGGGGGTCAGCCTGATCGTGATGCCCGATGTCGGTCCGCGCGGCGCCGAACTGGCGGGGGTCCAGATCGTCAACCTCGTTGCCAGCCAACGGCAGATCGGCGGCGCGGTGCTGACGATCGTCGCCGCTGCCGCGGCACTTTTCGCCGCGGTCCTGCTGATGCGCTCAGCGGTCTCCTCGGCGCACGAGGCCAGGAAATACGCGGCACCGGGTGCATCCGATGCGACCGAGGCAACGGAGATGTCCGAGCGCGGCATGTGGGACGCCCTCGACGAGGGCCTTGACCCGACGCATGGCGGGATTGGCGCACCGGGATCACCCGGGTCCGACGCCGAGGGGCGGTGACGGGTGCAGACCGGCGGACGGCTACCCTTTCACCGATATCGGCATCGAACGACACCGCAAGAGGGGAACCGGCTGTCATGACTTCGGCAACCGTGCTCGACTCCATTCTCGAGGGAGTCAGAGATGACGTTGCCGCCCGCGAGGCGATCGTGAGCATGGCCGCCGTCAAGGCCGCCGCGGAGGCGGCACCGCCTCCACTCGACGCGATGGCGGCCTTGCGGGCGCCCGGCATCGCGGTGATTGCTGAAGTGAAGCGGGCCAGTCCGTCCCGGGGGCAGCTCGCGGCCATCGCCGACCCAGCCGATCTGGCGCGGTCGTACCAGAATGGCGGCGCCAGGGTCATCAGCGTGCTCACCGAACAACGCCGATTCCAGGGCTCGTTGGCCGATCTCGATGCGGTGCGCGCCGCCGTCACCATCCCGGTGCTGCGAAAAGATTTCATCGTGCGCCCGTATCAGATCCACGAGGCGCGGGCTCACGGCGCCGACATGCTCCTGTTGATCGTCGCGGCCCTCAGCCAACCGGCTCTGGTCTCGATGCTCGATCGCACCGAATCGCTCGGGATGACCGCTCTGGTCGAGGTGCACACCGAGGAGGAGGCCGATCGCGCACTACAGGCCGGTGCCAAGGTGATCGGCGTCAACGCCCGCAACCTGAAGACCCTGGAGGTCGACCGGGACTGCTTCGGGCGGATCGCCCCCGGCCTGCCCACCAATGTCATCCGGGTCGCTGAATCCGGGGTTCGTGGGCCGGCGGACCTGCTTGCCTACGCCGGAGCCGGAGCCGATGCCGTGCTGGTCGGCGAGGGCCTTGTGACCAGCGGTGACCCCCGCGGCGCAGTGGCTGATCTGGTCACCGCGGGGGCTCATCCGTCGTGCCCGAAACCGGTACGCTGAGCGCCGTTCGAGTCGTCTGGAACCTGACCATGGCCGATACCTCTTCACCCAGCCTGCCCCGCGCGAGCGCGGCCGTCGCGGAGCCCACCGCGCACGAACCGGACTCCCGCGGTCACTTCGGCGTCTACGGAGGCCGCTACGTCCCCGAGGCGCTGATGGCCGTCATCGAGGAGGTGACCGCCGCCTACGACAAGGCCCGTACCGATCAGACCTTCCTCGACGAACTCGACCGGTTGCAGACCCACTACGCCGGTCGGCCCTCGCCGCTCTACGAGGCCTCCCGATTGAGCGCCCACGTCGGCGGCGCCCGGATCTTCCTCAAGCGTGAGGACCTCAACCACACCGGTTCGCACAAGATCAACAACGTCCTCGGTCAGGCGCTGTTGGCCCGTCAGATGGGCAAGACCCGGGTCATCGCCGAGACCGGTGCCGGGCAGCACGGGGTGGCCACCGCCACCGCCTGCGCTCTGCTGGGTCTGGAGTGCGTGATCTACATGGGCGCCGTCGACACCGCACGTCAGGCGCTCAACGTCGCCCGGATGCGGTTGCTCGGTGCCGAGGTCGTGGCCGTGCAGTCCGGGTCCAAGACGCTCAAGGACGCCATCAACGACGCGTTCCGAGACTGGGTCACCAACGCCGAGCGGACCTATTACTGCTTCGGGACCGCTGCCGGTCCGCACCCGTTCCCGTTAATGGTGCGCGATTTCCAGCGGGTTGTCGGGTTGGAGGCACGTGCACAGATCCTCACCCAGGCCGGCCGACTGCCCGATGCCGTCACCGCCTGCGTGGGCGGCGGGTCGAATGCGATCGGCATCTTCCATGCCTTCATCGACGATCCGGGAGTGCGCCTGATCGGTTTCGAGGCCGCCGGCGATGGAGTCGAGACCGGCCGGCACGCCGCCACGTTCAGCGGCGGGACGCCCGGCGCGTTCCAGGGTTCGTATTCCTACCTGCTGCAGAACGAGGACGGGCAGACCATCGAATCCCATTCCATCTCAGCGGGACTGGACTACCCCGGGGTAGGCCCGGAACACGCCTTCCTCAAGGACCTCGGCCGCACCGAATACCGTCCGATCACCGACTCCCAGGCCATGGACGCCTTCCGCCTGCTGTGCCGACTGGAGGGCATCATCCCCGCCATCGAGTCCGCCCACGCCGTGGCGGGAGCGGTGGACCTCGCCGGCGAACTGGGGCCGGAGTCGATCATCATGATCAACCTGTCCGGCCGGGGCGACAAGGACGTCGAGACCGCCGCCCGCTGGTTCGGTCTGCTCGACGGCGCGGGTCCGGGAGCCTCGTGAGCGTCCAGCACAGCCCACCGGGTCGGTTGGGCCCCATCTTTCAGGCATGCCGCGCCGAGGGTCGGGCGGCACTCATCGGCTACCTGCCGACCGGGTATCCCGATGTCGAGACCTCGGTCGATGCCATGGTCGCAATGAGCCGCGAGTGCGACATCATCGAAGTCGGCGTTCCGTATTCCGACCCGGGCATGGACGGTCCGGTGATCGCGACCGCCACCGAGACCGCACTGCAGCACGGTGTCAGGGTTCGCGACACCCTCCGGGTGGTCGAGGCGATCAGTGCCGTCGGCGGCAACGCCGTGGTGATGACCTACTGGAATCCGGTGATGCACTACGGCGTCGATGCGTTCGCCCGGGATCTCGCCGCCGCCGGCGGCCTGGGCATGATCACTCCCGACCTGATCCCGGACGAGGCCGAGGATTGGATTGCCGCCTCAAGCAGCCACGATCTGGATCGGATCTTCCTGGTCGCCCCCTCCTCGACCCCGGAACGGCTGGCCCGCACCGTCGAGGCTTCCCGCGGGTTCGTTTACGCGGCGTCCACCATGGGCGTCACCGGTGCGCGCGATGCCGTCTCCAACGCCGCGCCCGAACTGGTGCACCGAGTCAAGGAGATCTCCGATATCCCGGTGGGGGTCGGCCTGGGCGTGCGGTCGCGGCAGCAGGCGGCCGAGATCGCCCACTTCGCCGACGGGGTTATCGTCGGCTCCGCTCTGGTGTCGGCGTTGACCGACGGCGGGGTGGCCGCCGTCCGCAGTCTGACCGCTGAACTTGCCGTCGGGGTCCGAGAGAAGGAGCCTGCAACGTGACGACAACGGTGCTCGCCTATTTCCCGAGCCCGGCGCAAGGCGTCTGGTACCTCGGCCCGATCCCGATCCGGGCCTACGCGCTGTGCATCATCACCGGCATCATCGTCGCCCTGATGCTTGGCGACCGCCGCTGGGCGGCCCGCGGCGGCGAGCGCGGCGTCATCTACGACATCGCGCTGTGGGCGGTGCCGTTCGGCCTGATCGGTGGGCGGATCTACCACCTCATGACCGACTGGAAGACCTACTTCGGACCCGGCGGTGCCGGTCTGTCGGCGGCCCTGCGTATTTGGGAGGGCGGCCTGGGCATCTGGGGCGCGGTGGCCTTCGGAGGGGTTGGCGCTTGGATCGCGTGCCGGCGGCGGGGCATTCCGCTGCCGGCCTTCGGGGACGCCATCGCTCCGGGCATCGTGCTGGCCCAGGCAATAGGCCGACTGGGCAACTACTTCAACCAAGAGCTCTACGGCCGGGAGACCACGGTTCCATGGGGAATGGAGGTCTTCTACCGGCAGGACTCGTCGGGAGTGGTGGACGTGCACTCCCTTGACGGTGTGTCGACCGGCCAGGTGGCCGCCGTGGTCCACCCGACGTTCCTCTACGAACTGCTGTGGAACGTTCTGGTGTTCCTCGTGCTGATCTGGGCTGACCGCAAGTTCCGTCTCGGACACGGCCGATTGTTCGCCCTGTACGTGGCGGGCTACTGCGCGGGCCGGTTCTGGGTCGAGTTGATGCGCGACGACACCGCGACGCACATCGCCGGCATCCGGGTCAACGTCTTCACCGCCACCTTCGTGTTCATCGGTGCCGTGGTCTACATGGTGTTGGCGCCGAAGGGACGCGAGGATCCGGCCTCGCTGCGGGGCAAGCAGCCCCCGGAGGTCGAGGCGGAGTCGGCGGTCGAGGAGTGGGCCGATGATCTGGTTGCCGCAGCCAAGGGGAGCGGGATCGTGGCCGCCGCGGCCGTGGCCGGTGAATACGAGGGTGCTGACGCCGAAGCCGTGGGCGACGTCGACGCCGATACCGGGGCCGAATTCGTAGCGGAGGTCGAGGCCGAGGAACAGGCCGTCGAGGACCAGCTTGAAGAGGAGATCGCCGAAGCTGAAGCCGAAGAGCCGGTGGCCTCAGACGAAGATGAGGCTGAAGCTGAGGTCGAGACCGTGGCTGAGGTCGAGACCGTGGCTGAGGTCGAGACCGTGGCTGAGGTCGAGACTGTGGCTGAGGTCGAGACTGAGGCAGAGGCTGGGCCTGAACCAGAGGCTGAGCCTGAGGCTGGGCCTGAACCAGAGGCTGAGCCTGAGGCGGTGCCCGGGTCGGAAGCTGAAGTGGAGTCCGAAGCCGAGGTCGAAGCCGAGGTCGAAGCTGAAGCAGAGCCCGAGCCCGAGCCCGGGGCGGAGCTGGAGGCAGCGGTCGAGACTGCGGCAGAGGTGGAGTCCGAAGCTGAGGTCGAGGTCGAGGCCGAGCCTGAGGTAGCGGTAGCGCCCGAGTCGGAAGCCGAGCCCGAACCGGAGACCCAATCCGCCGACGGCCAGAACGATCAGAAGCAGCCGGGCTTCGCATCGACCCTTCGACGCCTGTTGTGGGGGGTTAACGCTCGTAGCGGTGACTGAGGTCTCTGGCATGCTTAAGGCATGACTGAGCCGCCGTTCGGGGGATACGGGGAGTCGCAGCCCCCGCCCGGGCCGTCGCCGTACTACCCACCACCGGGTCCGTTTCCGCCGCCGGTCAACTACCCGCCGCCCGGGTACTACGTCGATCCGGCGGCGCCCTACGGCCGCCACCCCTTCACCGGCGAACCTCTGTCGGACAAGTCCAAATCGGTGGCCGGGCTGTTGCAGCTGCTCGGCCTGGTTGGAGTGCTGGGAATCGGCCGCATCTACCTCGGTTACACCGGACTTGGTGTCGCCCAGCTGGTGGGCTGCCTGGCGATCGGGATCCTCACCTGTGGCTTCGGCTTCATCGTGCCCGTCGTGTGGGGCATCGTCGATGCGGTCATGATCCTTTCGGACAAGGTGCGCGATCCCTACGGACGGCCGCTTCGTGATGGCTTCTGATACCCACCGCCGGTCCCGGCTGTACACCGGGCTGGCCGCCGGTGCGCTCGGACTGGGAGCATTGGCCTATGTCGGGCTGGGTAACCCGCATCAGCCCGGTTCGCTGTTCCCGCCGTGTCCGTTCAAGCTCCTCACCGGGTGGAACTGCCCGGGCTGCGGCGGTCTGCGGATGACCCACGACCTACTGCACGGCGATGTCTCGGCCGCCGTCGTCGACAACGTCTATCTGCTCATCGGGCTGCCGCTTCTCGCCGTGTGGTCGTTCTGGCGGGCCCGGCGGGGGCGCCCGGTGCTGAGCCCGGTTCTGCTGGTGATGTTGATAGCGACCGCCACAGCCTGGACCGTGGTGCGTAACCTGCCCGGGTTCCCCCTGGTTCCGACAATGCTCGGCCCCTAGACCCGCCGACGCGACTATGCTCAGGCGTCGTGACGCGGCGCGCAAAAATCGTCTGTACCCTCGGTCCGGCCACCACCAGCGACGCCATGGTCAAGGCCCTGGTCGAGGCCGGTATGGATGTCGCGCGGCTGAACTTCAGCCACGGCGACCACAGCGACCACGAGACGTCCTACCATCGGGTCCGGAAGGCATCCGAGGCTACCGGGCGCGCGGTGGGCATCCTGGCCGACCTGCAGGGTCCCAAGATCCGTCTGGGCAGATTCGCCGAAGGCAAAACGGTATGGGCCAACGGCGAAACCGTCCGCATCACGGTGGACGACTGTGAGGGCACCCACGACCGGGTCTCGACCACCTACAAGCAACTCGCGGCCGACGCCCAGCCCGGTGATCGGCTGCTGGTCGACGACGGCAAGGTCGCGCTCATCTGCGAGCACGTCACCGGCAGCGATGTGGTCTGCACCGTCACCGAGGGCGGCCCGGTGAGCAACAACAAGGGCCTGTCCATGCCCGGGATGAAGTTCTCGGTACCGCCGCTGTCGGAGAAGGACATTGCCGATCTGGAGTTCGCGCTGAAACTCGGCGTCGACTTGATCGCGCTGTCGTTCGTGCGCTCGCCCGAGGATGTCGAGATCGTCCACGAGGTGATGAATCGGGTCGGCAGGCGAGTTCCGGTGATCGCGAAGCTGGAGAAGCCCGAGGCCGTCGAGAACCTCGAGGCCATCGTCAAGGCCTTCGACGCCGTCATGGTGGCCAGGGGTGACCTCGGGGTGGAACTTCCCCTCGAAGAGGTCCCGCTGGTGCAGAAGCGGGCGATCCAAATCGCCCGGGAGAACGCCAAGCCGGTGATCGTCGCGACCCAGATGCTCGAGTCGATGATCGAGAACTCCCGGCCCACCCGCGCCGAGGCCTCCGACGTCGCCAACGCGGTGCTGGACGGGACCGACGCGGTGATGCTTTCGGGCGAAACCTCGGTGGGCCAGTTTCCGATCCAGGCGGTGCGTACGATGGCGCGGATCATCTGCGCGGTGGAGGAGAACTCCGCCTCTGCGCCCCCGCTGATCTCCGTTCCGCGCACCAAGCGCGGGGTGATCTGCTACGCCGCCCGCGATATCGGCGAACGGCTGGAAGCCAAGGCGCTCGTCGCGTTCACCACATCGGGGGATACCGTGCGGCGGCTGGCGCGGCTGCACAGCCGACTGCCGCTGCTGGCGTTCGTCACCGTGCCCGAGCTGCGCAGCCAACTCGCCCTCACCTGGGGCACCGAGACGTTCATCGTGCCGCACACCGGCAGCACCGACGACATGATCCGGCAGGTCGACCACTCCCTGCTGGAGCTGGGCCGCTACCAGCGCGGGGATCTGGTCATCATCGTCGCGGGCGCTCCGCCGGGCACAGTAGGCTCGACCAACCTGATTCAGGTCCACCGGATCGGGGAGAACGACCACTAGCGGGGGACACGACGAGAGGCGGCGCGTGCCTGCGACATCGGGACAGTCTGATTTCGACGAACTGTTGTCGGTTCTCCAACTCTCCCCGGTCAGGCAGGACGTCTACCTCGGGCGCCACCCCCGGAAGAACCCGGTGCGCACCTTCGGCGGCCAGTTGATGGCACAGGCGTTCGTCGCGGCCAGCCGCAGCCTCGACCACGATCTGCCGCCCAGCGCGCTGTCGACCCACTTCATCGCCGGCGGGGATCCGTCCCAGGACATCGAGTTCCACACCGTGCGCCTGCGCGACGAACGCCGGTTCGCCAACCGCCGGGTCGACGCCATCCAGAACGGCACCCTGCTGGCCACCGCCCTGGTTTCCTACCTGGCCGGCGGCCACGGACTCGAACACAACTTCCCCGCCCCCGAAGTTCCCGAGCCGCACGCGCTACCGGGCATCGACGAGCTCCTGGTGGGCTATGAAAAGGTCGTACCACACTTCGCCGAGGCGCTGCGCCCCATCGAGTGGCGCTACACCAACGATCCGGCCTGGGTTATGCGGGACAAGGGCGACCGGCTCGACCGGAACCGGGTATGGATGACCGCGGCCGGCAAGATGCCCGACGACCCGGTTCTGCACACCGCCGCCATGGTCTACTCCTCGGACACCACGGTGCTGGACTCGATCATCACCACTCACGGTCTGTCCTGGGGATGGGACCGGATCTTCGCCGTCACGGTGAACCACTCGCTCTGGTTCCACCGACAGGTCGACTTCTCCGACTGGGTCCTCTATTCGACCGCGTCGCCGGTGGCCGCCGAATCACGCGGACTGGGCATGGGGCATTTCTTCAACCGCGCCGGAGAGGTGGTCTCGACCGTCGCCCAGGAGGGGATCGTCAAGTATTTCCCCGGCAGGCCGGGATGAGGCCGATTACCGGCCCGGTGTCTGCGTCTCGCTGAACTTGTCCTCCACCGACTGCCGGAACTGCTCGGAGCACTGCTCCACCTTGGCCCGGTCCTGGCCGGCCTGCTGCAGGCAGTCGAAGTAGTCGCCCGCGCCGACCTCCTTGAACAGGCCCACCCAGATCGCGATGAAGATCAGACCGACGACGATCGCGACGACCCCGAGGATGATGCCGGAGAGGGCGACGCCGCCGTTGTTGGCCTCCCCGCGCTTGACCCGGCCCCGGCCCAGGAAGCCCAGGATCACCGCGACGATGCCCAGGATGACCCCGCCGGCGACCGAGAACGAGGAGATCAGGGCGAGGATCGCGATTACCAGAGCGGCGACTCCGAGTCCGTTGCGCGGTGGCGTCGGTGCCGCGGGGTAGTAGTCCCCGTACGGCGTCTGCGGCGGGGGATAGTTGCCGGGGTAAGGCCCCTGGGGATAAGAGTAGGGGTTGGGGGGCTGCCCGTACGGGGGTGGAGGCGGCGGAGTCGGCGCACTCTCCGGTCTGTGCGGCTGCTCCGGGTAGTCGGTCATGGCTCCTGCTCCACCTCGTGCGGATTGCGACGGCTGTCAGGGTACCCGTCTGGGAAAGTCGTGGGACAAGCTTGGGACACCTTCACGGCACCTCCACGTCAAAAGGCGCGGGTTGCTGTTCGAGAGCAATCGCAACCCGCGCCTTTCAAACGTTCTCAGCGGGTACCGAGCGCCTCGCCGACGGCGGTGCGAACCTCGTTGCCGGCCTTGCGGATACCGAACGAGGCGATGATCTCCATCACGCCGATCACCACGAGCCAGATACCGGTCACCCAAATCAGGGTCGGCAGCGACTCGAAAGGGTAGGCCAGCACGATCACGCCGGCGATCAGGGTGACGATGCCGATGAAGATCTCCCAGCCGCGGCTGGGGGTGCTGCTGTCGCTGATCGCGGCGGCGGCGGTGGCCACGCCCCGGAAGATGAACCCGATGCCGATCCAGATCGCCAGCAGCAGGATCGAATTCCCGATGCTGCGGAAGCACAGCACCGCCAGCACCAGGGAGGCGGCGCCACTGATGAACAGCAGCGCCCGTCCGCCACCGGAGATGTGCAACGTGAAGGCGTGGAACACCTGCGAGACGCCGGTGACCAGCAGGTAGACGCCGAAGAAGATCGCCGCCACGAGAAGGGTCGGGCCAGGCCAGGCCAAGACCATCACGCCGAGGATCAGCGACAGGATCCCGGTCAGCAGTACGGACTTCCACAAGTGCGGAACAAGAGTTCCACCGGTTTGAGTTGTCATGCGGGCAGCTTACAACCAGACCTTCCAATGTCCGGGTGCAACGCTTCGGCGGGCTGGAAAGGTTGTTTAGCTGTAGTTTTTGCATCGGCGACTGATCATTCGGCAGTTTCGGGAATCGGCGGCGGCC
>JAGQTO010000069.1:11341-12625 GCA_020439025.1 Mycobacterium sp.
TGGTCATGTCGGGCTGTGCGAAGAACAGTGAGACCGGCTCTGGGGACGCGGGTTCGCCGACGACCTCGACCGTCGCGGTCACGGTCCAGAAAGTGGAGGAGATCGCGGCGACCGTGCCGGAGGAGATAAAGAAATCCGGCAAGCTGATCGTCGGGGTCAACATTCCCTACACGCCCAACGAGTTCAAGGACTCCAACGGTGAGATCGTCGGATTCGACGTCGATTTGATGAACGCGGTCGCGGGCACGCTGGGACTGGCGGCCGACTACCGCGAGTCGGACTTCGCCAAGATCATCCCGTCCGTTCAGGGTGGCACCTACAACGTGGGTATGTCCTCGTTCACCGACACCAAGGAGCGCGAGAAGCAGGTCGATTTCGTGACCTACTTCTCGGCGGGCAGCCTGTGGGCCCAGCGCCCGGGGGAGGCCATCGACCCGAACGACGCCTGCGGCAAGAAGGTCGCGGTGCAGGCCACCACGATTCAGGAGACCGACGAACTGCCGGCCAAGAGCAAGGCCTGTGTTGATGCCGGCAAGCCGGAGATCGAGATCATCAAGTTCGACGGGCAGGACGCCGTGACCAACGCCGTCGTCCTCGGCCAGGCCGATGCGATGTCGGCCGACTCGCCGGTCACCGCCTATGCGATCAGGCAGAGCAACGGCAAGCTCGAGGGTGCGGGGGAGATCTTCGACTCGGCGCCCTACGGTTGGCCGGTGCAGAAGGGCTCGCCGCTGGCGCAGTCGCTGTTGCAGGCGCTGGAGCACCTGATGAAGACCGGAGACTACAAGACCATCGCCGAGAACTGGGGCGTGCAGTCGGGAATGATCGACAAACCCGTCATCAACGGAGCGGTCAGCTAACGGCCATGGCCGTCGAGCCGTCGGCCCCCGCCGCCATCGATGCGGTTCCGTTGCGGCACCCCTGGCGGTGGGTGGGGGCGGCCGTCATCATCGCAGCCGTGGCGCTGTTCGGCTATGGCGCCGCGACCAACCCGGCCTACAGCTGGGCCACATACCGCAAGTACCTTTTCGACCACCGGGTCTCGGAGGCCGCCTGGAACACTTTGCAGCTGACCTTCTGGTCGATGGTGCTGGGCCTGGTGCTCGGGGTGGTCCTCGCCGTGATGCGGTTGTCGCCCAACCCGATTCTCAAGTCGGTGTCATGGGTCTATCTGTGGGTTTTCCGCGGCACCCCGGTTTACGTGCAGCTGGTGTTCTGGGGTCTTTTCCCCACGATCTACCAGCGAATCCAGCTGGGCGTGCCGTTCGGCCCGACGTTTTTTCA
>JAGQTO010000069.1:12697-18391 GCA_020439025.1 Mycobacterium sp.
AACGAGGCGGCCTACATGGCCGAGATCATCCGTGCCGGAATCAGTTCCGTCCCCGAGGGCCAGTTCGAGGCCTCCACCGCGCTGGGCATGTCGTGGTGGATGACGATGCGCCGCATCGTGCTTCCCCAGGCGATGCGGGTGATCATCCCACCCACCGGCAACGAGCTGATCAGCATGCTCAAGACCACCTCGCTGGTCACCGCGGTGCCTTACACGCTGGAGCTCTACACCAGGACAAGGGACATCTCCGCGGTGATCTTCGAGCCCATCCCGCTGCTGCTCGTCGCGGCCACCTGGTATCTGGCGATCACCAGCGTGCTGATGGTCGGTCAGTACTACCTGGAGCGTCACTTCTCCCGCGGTATCTCGCGCAAGTTGACCGCCAAACAGCTCGAGGCGTTGGCCGGCGCACAAACCGGCGCCAAGGAGGGGCACCTGTGAACGCCGCCGATGCCCGGGGCCCGATGGTCGAGGCGCAGGGGGTGTGCAAGGACTTCGGTGCCCTCTCGGTGCTCAAGGGTGTGACGCTGTCGGTCGACCGCGGGCAGGTTCTGGTCCTGGTGGGGCCCTCGGGGTCGGGTAAGTCGACGTTCCTGCGTTGCATCAACCATCTCGAGAAGATCTCGGCCGGAAGGCTTTACGTCGACGGTGAACTGATCGGCTATCGGGAGAGTCGGGGCCGGCTCTACGAGATACCGCCCCGGGAGGCGGCTCGGCAGCGCCGCGATATCGGCATGGTGTTCCAGCATTTCAACCTGTTCCCCCACCGCACCGCGCTGGAGAACATCGTCGAGGCGCCGGTGCACGTCAGAGGTGTCAAAAGGCCCGACGCCGTCGACCGGGGGCGTGATTTGCTCGCCCAGGTCGGCCTGTCGGACAAGGCCGACGCCTATCCGGCGCAGCTCTCCGGCGGCCAGCAGCAGCGCGTCGCCATCGCCCGGGCGCTGGCCATGCAACCCAAGCTGATGCTCTTCGACGAGCCCACCTCCGCACTGGATCCGGAGCTGGTGGGCGAGGTACTCGCCGTCATGAAAACGCTTGCCGCGGCGGGTATGACGATGATCGTGGTGACCCATGAGATGGGGTTCGCCCGGGAGGTCGCCGACGAGTTGGTGTTCATGGACGGCGGGGTGGTCATCGAGAGCGGCCCGCCGCGCCAGGTGCTGGCCAACCCGGGGCATGAGCGCACCAGGGCGTTCCTCTCGAAGGTGATGTGAGACGGTTTAACCCGCCGGGGTGTGCAGGCCGACCTCGCCGGCCTGGTCCTGCGACTCGCCACGCATCGGCACCGGCCTGCGGCCGACCAGGAACCAGGTGGGCATCATGCCCTTGCCCTTGATAGGCACCTCACCGCGCTCCTCGAGCACGAAGTCGTTCTCGAGGCGTTCGAAGACGTTGCGCGGTACCTGGATGCTCCCCTCGATGCCGGTGGACTCCATCCGTGAGGCGATGTTCACCGCGTCACCCCACACGTCGTAGAAGAACTTCCGCGCGCCCACCACACCGGCAACCACCGGACCGGCGGCGATCCCGATACGGATCGGGACCGGATTGCCTTGGGGGTCACGCATGTCGGCGATTGCCCGCAGCATGTCCAGGGCCAGCGCGGCGATCGCCTCGACGTGGTCTGGCCGGGGGTTCGGCACGCCGCTGACCACCATGTAGGCATCGCCGGTGGTCTTTATTTTCTCCAGTTCGTGCCGATCGACGAGGCGGTCGAAGGTGGTGTATAGCCGGTCGAGGAAGCGGACCAGTTCGGTCGGCGGGATCTCTCCGGCGCGTTCGGTGTATCCGGCGATGTCGGCGAAAAGGATCGACGCGTCGTCGTAGCGATCGGCGATCACCCCGTGCGAAGGGTCTTTGAGTTTCGCCGCCACGGTGTCGGGCAGGATATTGGCCAGCAGTGCTTCGGAGCGGTCATATTCCACCTCCATGGCGGCCTCTGCGCGCGAAACCTCCCGCAGGGCGAACCAGACGGTGGCGAAGATCATCAGACACGCACCCGCGGTGGCGAAGATGAATCCTGCGTCCAGCGCCCACCGGGGCTGGATCCCGGTGTCGGCGGGAACCAGAAACTGCATTCCTATGACCAGACCGATGCCGATCGCGACCACGGTGCCGGCCAGCGCGATGTGGTCCATGCCGAGTACCAGCACCGCCAGCGAGGCCGAGACCAGGTAGTAGAACTGCACCCCGGAGTCAGTGCCGATCTGGGATCCCACGAATGTCAACGAACTGAAGGAGACGGCAACGAAGAACAGTGCGGGGACGACGTCGCCGAACCGGTAGAGCATGGGAATGGCCAGGAAGACCATCGCGGTGGCCAGGTTGATGAACCCGATGTAGAAGACGCCGTGACCGGTGGCGGTCTGCAGGATCCCGAGCACTGCGGTGATGAGGGCGGCCAGCCAGGTGGCGATGGTCAGAACCTGCTGCGGGCGGGTGACGGCGTCGGCCCAGTGTTGGTTCCGGGCGGAGGGCCGACGCTGTAGGCGCTCGCAGTCCGACAGCCGGAACCGCACATCCTGCAGTTTCCGTCCAGCGAATCTCCGCCCGGAGCTCACCCGACAAGCCTAACCGGCAGTTAGCCTCACTGGATGCCCCTTACCTGGATGCGGGATGGCTCATGAGCGACCGCGAGGTCTGTGTCCGGAAGGTCATCGCTGCGCCGCCGGGCCGGGTCTGGGAGCTGATCAGCGATATCACCGTGATGCCCCGGTTCAGCACCGAACTGCAGAGCGTCGAGTGGGCCGAAGGCTTCGATCGCCCGGTCATCGGGGCGCAGTTCCTCGGCGTGAACAGGCATCCCGCCGTCGGGGAGTGGACCAGCCGTTCCCAGATCGTTGCTCTCGATCCGCCCCGCCGCTTCGGTTGGGTTGTCGGCGATCCGGAGACGCCGTCGGCCGTTTGGACATTCGTGCTGAGTCCGGCGCCGTCGGGAACCGGACTGTGTTTCACCGCCCGGATCGGGCCGGGCCCGTCCGGGGTGTCGATGCTCATCGAGCGGCAACCGCACCTCGCCGCCGAGATCGTCGCTGCGCGGTTGGAGCAGTTCCGCAAGGGCATGGAGGACACCCTGCGGGGGATCGGCGAACTCGCGGAGGGCGGCTCGGGCTAGCGGCGGTCCGCGAAACTAGTCGCGGAACGGCGAGCCGGGCTCAGCGGTACCCACGACCATCGGCGAATCGACCGGCGGGGACTGGCAGTTGATCGCGTTGTTCGCATCGGTGCAGTCCACCGGATTGGTCGGCGCGTAGGAGGGGCTCGCGGTCTCGCTGGCACCCGCGGGGTCGCCCGGGGCGAGTGGGGCCTCGACCGAGTCGGCGCGAACGCCGGTCACCGGGGCATCGAGTTCGTGGGCGCTAATGGCGAACAGTCCCATGCACGCCAGCGCTGAACTGCCGGCGATGAGTGCGAACCGTTGGATGGCTCGATCTGAAACCATTGAAAGCTCCTCTAGTGACAGGCTGAGGCCGGTACCGCACCGCCTCTGGAGATTAGCGTTCGGAGGCACGGGTCCGTTACGCCGACGGGTTCCCGAACCGCTTCACGCGCCGGAGGTCTACCCGGCCCTGTCGGGAGTGCGCTCCGTCATTGCCCTGAGCGACCGGCCGGGAAGCGGTCGAACTACGGCGGCCGGAGGTATGAGTCACCTTCGACAGACAGACGGGGTGAGCCAGAGTGTGAGGACGATGGCGTGGGGCCTGAAGATCGTGAAGGGCGTGAACCGTGCCTCCATCCTGGTCTAGGTGTCTACCGTGACGTCGGCCTCGCAGAGCCAGGTCCGCCCGGCAGAACCAGTCCAGCAGGGCAGTGCGGCAGCAAGTGGATCGCGGTTGGGGTGCCCGCCGACCGCCGGCACCCGCACGCCCCGTCGCGAGAGTGTCACGCGTCCATGAGAGCGCGTGTGTCCACAGATTGTCGTCTGGTAGTCATACAGCGGCCGGGGTGCGGGACCACACGATGTCAACAGTCGCTGACTGTGCACGCTCCCTAATGACCGTGGCACGCAGGCCGCACGAGCAGAACGACGAGCTGGATTGCGGGGTCAACGGGCCCGTCTGATGGGGTGACGCTGCGAGGTGACCGCAGGGGCCGAACGCACCCTAGGTTCAGCCTGCAGCGAGGAGTGACCCTGCTTCTGGCAAATCCTGGCTCCACCGCGTTGCTGGCAGGTGGCCTGATTGGACGTTGCGTCTGCAGTGGGCGCGGTCATCAAAGCTACGGCCGCAGCAACGGACGCGAATAGCGGAACGAATTCGCGAGCAAAGACCTTCATGGCCGCCGTCCCCTTTTGTCTGGCTCAGGCCCCGATCACGCCGGGGCGTGGGTTGAGAGCGGGCAGGTCAAGCATGGCCGTCGCCCGTCAGACGCCGGCGTTAGACGTCTGCCGCCCGACTCGCAAGCCGGTCGGAACATCGCCAAAGGTCACACCCGTGAGCGCCGTTCGCAGGGTGCGGTCGGATGCGGAATCTCGTTTGCGGAGAAGATACGCGGTGAACTCGATCATGGCCCACTGCGCGATGCCCAGCAACAAGACTGGCCACAAGAGTCCGGCAGTGGCAATGAGCAAAAATCGCCCCGCTGATCTGTTCGGAGCGGGGATCTCGGCTGTCTGCAGACGCTTGGCCGCGAGAGCGGCCAACCAGCCCGCAAGGATCGCAACTGCGGCGTAGGCACTCATCCAGATCATTTCAGGACCTCCATGTGTCGGTCTGACTCGTGGTGATAACCGTACGATCCTTGGATATTGAATTGCTACTCGCGAACTCTAATTCATATAATTCTCACACGTTGCCCGCTCGCGCGCTAACCTTTCGCGGGGTTTTGTCGACGATGCGCCCGCTGGCCTTACTGGGTGTAATGCTGCTCGGTGCGGCCCGCGCACGGTCTCCGCTACCGACGTGGCAGCGGCCGGACTCGAGGTCTGCTGACGAGCCATTTCTGGTGCCCTCGGTGAGATTCGAACTCACACTGCACGGGTTTTGAATCCGTTTCCTCTGCCAGTTGGGATACGAGGGCGGCGCAGGTTGCGAACTTCTACGATAGTGGATCAACAAGTCCGGCCGTCCCCGGTGGCCGTCCGCGGCAGGCCGGGACACAATTGAGGCCATGACCGACCCCGACGGCAGACCGCAGCGGCGGGTCCTCATCGCCGAGGATGAGGCGCTCATCCGGCTCGACCTGGCCGAGATGCTGCGAGATGAAGGCTACCTCGTGGTCGGGGAGGCCTGCGACGGCCAGGAAGCGGTGGACCTGGCCGAGAGCCTGCGTCCGGACCTGGTGATCCTGGACGTCAAGATGCCCCGCCGTGACGGTATCGACGCCGCCGCTGAGATCGCGTCCAAGCGGATCGCCCCGATCATCGTGCTGACCGCGTTCAGCCAGCGTGACCTAGTCGAGAAGGCCCGTGATGCCGGCGCGATGGCCTACCTGGTCAAGCCGTTCTCGATCAGCGACCTGGTCCCAGCGATCGAGGTCGCCGTCAGTCGGTTTGACGAGCTGACCGAACTCGAGCGCGAGGTCGCCGACCTCGGTGAGAGGTTGGAAACCCGCAAACTCGTCGAGCGGGCCAAGGGGATCCTGCAGGCCAGCCACGGAATGACCGAGCCGGAGGCGTTCAAGTGGATGCAGCGCGCGGCGATGGACCGGCGCACCACGATGAAACGGGTGGCAGAGGTGGTGCTGGACACT
>JAGQTO010000359.1 GCA_020439025.1 Mycobacterium sp.
TTTCTAGAGAAAAGGGACAGGGCCTTCACGCCCGAATACCTCCCCCGTCGATCCAGTTCGCGCCGTCTCGTTTGTTGTCTCACGCCGCTTATCCCGAATCCCCGCTGTCGGTGCTCGATGAGACAGTGCCGGCCATGACAGCGACACTCGGCTACGCACGGGTCAGCACGACCGCCCAGGACCTCGACACCCAACTTGACGCACTGACCGCCGCCGGGGTCGATCCATCCCGAGTTTTCACCGACACCCTCTCTGGGGCAGCCGGCACACACCGACCGGGCTTGGCCAAGCTGCTGGCCTACGCCCGCGATGGCGACACCGTGATCGTCGCCGCTATCGACCGCCTCGGGCGATCCGTCGCGGAGGTCACTCGCACCATCACCGATCTCGGGGACCGGAAAATTCTGTTGCGCGCCTTACGCGAAGGCATCGACACCGCCACCCCAACGGGGCGCGCCGTCGCAGCGATCATGGCCACGCTGGCCGAACTTGAGCTGGAACTCGGCCGCGAACGCCGGGCAGCCGCCCGGGCTGCTCGGCGGGCACGCCAACTACCGGTGACCAAACCGCACAAGCTCAGCGCGGCGCGGCAAGACCAGCTGCGCCGACTAGCCGCCACCGGTGAACCCGTCACAGAACTCGCCGCAGCCTTCGGAATCGGCAGGGCCACCGCCTACCGCTATCTGGCAGCATCGGAATAGATCAGTAAATCCGTATATCCGTAGTTACGGAGTAGCTAACTTGAATGCTGGGCCGAGCGCGCGGCGTCCGTGCTCATCTGCTGATGTACGGATATGCTGATACCCGTACATCAGTAACTACGGAATCGAGACCCTCTTATGTCGCCGGTCCTGACCATCGTGGTGGCCAATCTCAAAGGCGGGTCAACCAAGACCACAACCGCTGCCTTCGTGTTGCACGCACTCGCAGAAGCCGGGTTATCGGTGATTGGTGTGGATGCTGACGGCGAGAATGAATCCCTGCTTGCGTGGTCAGAAGCCGGGGAGTGGTCGGTCCCGGTCATCGGCATGCCGGTCTCTGATCTACATCGGAAGCTGCCGGGCGTGACGGGAGACCGCTATGACGCCGTCGTGATTGATACGCCACCCATGAAGGAACGCCGGGGAGTGGTCGCGTCGGCCATCAGGATTGCCACGCACGTGCTGGTGCCGATGGCGCCCACGGGAATGGAATACGCGCGAGTGCCCGCGATCCGCGACTTGGTTGACGAAGCCGCGGCCCTGGCCGCGGGCGAGCCACCCCAATTGGCCGTAGTTCTAACCCGCACCGTCCCGAACGCGGCCAGCACGGACGTATACCGGCAGATGCTCGCAGACGACGGCGTACGTGTCCTCGGACCAACCGTGGGCCGGCTCGAACGCTACGCCCAGGCGTTTGGGCTGCCGATCACGCACGCGGCTGCTACCGCTTACGGCGACATTGCGGCAGAACTGCTCGGCGTTGCCGCCCAGTAAATACGGCCAGTAAATACGGACATACGGACATACGGACATGCGTAGATGTATTTCGAACAGGGAGAACACCAGGTGAGCACCGCTGCCGACAAGATCAAAGCCAACGCTGAACGGCTTCGCGCGAAAGCGCCGGCGGCCTCGTCCACCGATGACACCGCCGCACCCCGCGCGACAGCCCCTATCGCCCCGCCAGCCACCGTCCGTCAAAAGCACGTGCGGCGCACCGTCGACCTATCCCCAGCAGCACACCGCGCCCTCGACGCCTGGCAAAGCCAGGCCGCCGAACGCCTGGGACTAGCGCGCGTGACCGGGCAGGCTGTCTTGGCTGCACTCGTCGATCGGCTTCTGGCCGACGAAGCTCTAGCCGACCAGGTCACCGACGCGATTGCCGCATCCGCCCGTTAGGTCTGTGCCGGGTCGTTCCTTCCTCGGCCGCAATTGTGGCGAACGTGGTGGTGGTGGCTGTCAAGGCCCTACGGCCGCTACGCGGTCGACCACGGTCGAGCCTTGACAGCCACCACCACCACGCACAAAGACGGCCGGTACGAGGAAGGGCATGTCATGAAGGAAACCGAGACCTAAAATGTCAGAACGGAGACGTACCGTGGGAACCATGAACGCAGCTGACAAAACCCGCTGGTTGGAGCGGTACAGCGACTACTACGACACTGACGACGAGCGCGAAGCCGGCTACCTCGACTACGTCCGCAACCGCTCAGAGCTCAACGCCGTGTTCGACCTTCCCGCTCAGGGCTAAACGCCCTGCGGCGCGGGACACCAATGCCTGGTGGCGATGCTGATCAGCGGGTAGGCTGAAGGGGCCTCGGCGAAGAGTCGGGGAAGTGAAGCCGGGAGCCAGCACGTTTTGCTTGGTCGCCCGGCTTTCGCGTTCCTCCTGGTCAGAGCAGTGTGTGGACTGTGACCAGCGGACTCACCGCCTCGCGAGCTGCACCTCCAACACCGTATGCCCAGGCCACAAGATCGGCCGCCCACAGCAGTTCGTGCGCGGTCGGTTTGTCGAGCATGACCCGGACGCGGTCGCTGGCCCCTTTGGCCGCTAGCGCTCCTATTAGAGCGTCGCGATCCTGCTTGTCCTGCGAGCATGACTCGACCAAGATACGCGTGGCTGCGTTATCGGCGGCGTAAGTGGCCAAGGCGTGTAGGCATTCGGTGCGGACTTCGCGCTGCGTGCGGCTCGTACCGCGCAGGTGGCCGGTGAAGATGTGCGCTTGGCTGATCGGGCGAGCGGCCATGAACCTGCTGATGATCTGGCCGCGATTGCGGGTCTCCGCCTTCATATGCAGGCGGTCGCGGTTCTTCGGTTTCAGCTCGCGCATCATCTTGCGGGCCGCGGTGATGTCTCCAACCGGGACGACCGCCGCGCACAGCAGATAGTCAGTCCGACAGGATTCATCGACGAACAGCTCAATCCCATTCATGCGGCCAGCCATCTCTGGTCGTCCTTTCCTCCGCGCGGGCCAACATCACCAGCCGCCTATCCCTTTATGGGAGAACACGCAACGGTTTACAGGGCCGGGGTGCAGAGGCCGCCCTGCGGCGCGTCTTCTCTATCGGGAGTACCGGCCTGCGGCCCTGTTTCCGTCACTAGTGGCACTAGAGATTTCAGTCGAAGTAACTGTCGTCTGGCGTCTGCATCTGGGCGGGCAGGAGGTGGAGGGCTTGGCGCAGCACAAATTCGCGATTGTCTTTGGTCCGCGCACACATCTCGTCGAAATCGTCGTCGCCAGATGTTCTACAGGTGATGATTCCGTCGCCGAGGAGATCGTCATATTCGTCAAGCACCCAATCAACGAGGGAGCCGGCGTGGTCACTGAGGTACTGGTTGCGTTGGTCGTGGGTCCAGCCGGCAGGGAAGCGCACCATGCGGGCATAGGCGGCGTAGATCGACGCCTCAAGGTCGAGGAGCGTCATCGCAGCAGCAGTCACAGTCCCCGCCCTTCGGTGCCGATGGTCGGCCACTGAATCTCCACCCGCGGTGCTGAAGGTGCGGGCCAGCGTCCGGTGACGACCCACTCCACGGCGCAGGGAGAGGCGACACGGAGCAGGGAGGCCCGCAGCGCGGCGCAGAGGCGCGAATCCTCGTCCATTGGCCCTCTTTCTTCGGGTACGCGCATGCGCGGCTCTCCTTAACATCCTCGCTCCGGCCGGCGGAAGAGAGAGTGGGGGCCGCTGCGGCGTGTCGTCGTTTCAGATACGCGCCGCAGCGGCAGACTCGGGCACATGGCACAGCCGAACAAAGGTGACCGGGTAGTCACAGTGACCCGCTTGGCGCGGCCGGTGTGGTCTGACGTCCACACGGCCGCCGCCGAACGTGGAATGAGCATCAGCCAATACATCGCCGACGTGCTGGCCGCTCACGTCGGACGCGCCGACCTCGTTCGCGACCTTGGCGATAGGGAGGTTCTGCCGCTGGCGATGTAGCACCGCGGCCCGGTCGTTGTGCGGTCGGGCAGATGTGGACAAATCCATAGCGGTGTGGACGAACCCGTGACATGACGAAGGCCCCGCTTCAGCGGGGCCTCGTCTGAAGGGTTTGAACCGAGTTACCAGCTCGGTTCCGGGTCCGCACCCGTTGCCCCTTGAAAGGGACGTGTCTTGCTGGACTCGTCTCACGGTAGCGCACACCTGTCTGCAGTTCTAGACGAGACGCACCGTGATCTATCAAATAGTGATCTTCGCCCGGTCGGCTACCGCGGGTGTGGCCCAATGTTGCGCCGCCGTGGGGTGGCCCGCACCCGACCGTGGGCGGTCCGGATCGCCCAGGCGGCCTGTGAGCGGGGGAGCGGCATCGCCGCCGGCGGTTATGCCCCGGCGAAGAAATCGCCGGCGATTGTTTTGGAGCTCGAGGCCGGGGTGTGGGCCGGTGTCGGGTGTTGGGCTGGGCGTGGCGAGCGGTGGACGCGGTTCACGGTGCCGATCGCCTACGACTTGCGCTACAACACCGCGGTGCGCCCAGCGCTCGGGGCCAATCAGGTCAGCCGTGCGGCAGTGTTGGCGGTGGCCGGCGCGCGGGCCGGCTACGCCGAGCACGCCACCGGCCGCCACTGCCGGCCCACCAACGAGCGTCTGGCCGCCGACACCGGGCTCTCGGTGCGCACCGTCCAGCGCGCGGATGCCGCGCTGCGGTTGTTGGGGGTTGCGACCGAGGTGCTGCGCGGCAGACAGCGCACCCGCGTCGAGCGGCTCGCGTCGTGGCGGGTGGGCGACCGGGGACGCGGCTGGGCCTCGGTGTGGGCGCTGCACGACGACGCCGCGTTAGCCCGCGCGATCACAGCGCTGTCACCCCATCCCGAAGGGTCTCTTTCTAAGAACTCACTCTCTTGTTCTTCTCCACTCACTACCAGCCGCCGCCCTACGGGCGCCGGTCGTCGCGGCGCTAAGCGCCGCGCAAGCCCTGACAGCGGGGGGACCGGGTTGGCGGCAGCGTGGCGGCGCGATCCGCACGCTCCGCCGTGGGCCAGGCGGCACAGCGTGCATGCGTGGGCCGGCGTGCTGGCCGCCCCGGCGGCGCATGGCTGGGTACCGCAAGACCTTGACGCGTTGATCGCCGACTGGGCCG
>JAGQTO010000070.1:0-4422 GCA_020439025.1 Mycobacterium sp.
TCAGCCGCGACTCGTCGCTGCCGGAGAGCACCTGAAGGTCAACCCCGGTCTCGGCGCGGACCTTGGCCAGCACGTCCTCGGAGTTGCGCGCGTCCCGGACCGCGGAGGTGGCGAAGGCCATCACCTCCGCACACCCCGAACTCGCGGCGATTTTGGCGAACTCGTCGACGGTCTCGATGAGCTTCTGAGCCCCCCTGCGGGTGAGCTTGCCGGCGTCGTCGATCGACTCGGCGAGCCGCAGCGGCGCCTTGGTCGAACTCATCGGGGTCGGATGCCCGCCGCGGTGGGCATCGACCACCAGCAGATGAACCGTGTTGCTGCCCACGTCGAGCACGCCCAATCGCACGTGGACCAACCTAGCGGCCGAGGTCGTCTACCGTTGCACTCCGTGACAACCAGGCACCCCGGCGAGGTCGATATGGACTTCCCCCGCGAATGGGTCGAGTTCTTCGACCCGGCCAATCCCGAGCACCTGATCGCCGCCGACCTGACCTGGCTGTTGTCGAATTGGACGTGCGTGTTCGGCACGCCGGCCTGCAAGGGCACCGTTGAGGGCCGCCCCGACGACGGGTGCTGCTCGCACGGGGCGTTCTTGTCCGACGACGACGACCGGGCCCACCTCGACGACGCCGTAAAGAAGCTGACCGCGCAGGACTGGCAGTTCCGCGACAAAGGTCTCGGCCCCAAGGGGTATCTCGAGTCGGACTCCTACGACGACAAACCCAGCCTCCGGACCCGCAAATACAAGGGTGCCTGCATCTTCCTCAACCGCCCCGGTTTTGCCGGGGGGATCGGCTGCGCGCTGCACAGCAAGGCACTGAAACTCGGGGTGGAACCGCTGACCATGAAGCCCGAGGTGTGCTGGCAACTTCCGATCCGGCGGAGCCAGGAGTGGGTGACCCGCCCCGACGGCAGCGAGATCCTCAAGACCACCATCACCGAGTACGACCGGCGCGGCTGGGGCGAGGGCGGGGAGGACCTGCACTGGTACTGCACCGGCGACCCGGGTGCCCACGTCGGCCGCAAACCCGTCTGGAAGTCCTACGCCCCGGAACTCACCGAGTTGCTGGGCGAGGAGGCCTACGCGGAACTGGCCGCGATGTGCAAGCGCCGCAGCGGCTTTCCGCTGATCGCGGTCCACCCCGCTACGCGGCTGGCGAACACTTAGGCCGATGCCGCCGGCGCACGCGCCGTAGGCTGACCCGATGATCCGCAGCGTTGGCCGGACGGGTCCGTTGAAGGTGTTCGGACTGGTCACCTGGCAGCTGAAATACAACCTGCTGGCGGTGGGAGCCGTCGCCGTCACTCTGTTGCAGACGCCGGATGTCGTCGATCCGGCGGACTATGCCGCCATCCTGGCCACCGCGGGCATCGCAGCGTCGATCTTCGTCGGCTTCCGCAACACCAACGCCTATCAGCGCTGGTGGGAGGCACGCACCCTGTGGGGCGCGATCATCAACGACTCACGAGCGATGCACAACGGGTTGTCCGCAATCGACACCGAGTCAGCCGCGATTGCTCCCATCCTCGACCGGATGCGCCGCCGCCAGGTCCGTCATGCCTGGCAATTGACCGCCCAGCTTCGCGGGGTCGCGCCACTACCCGGGGTCGTCGACCTCACCGAGGACCCATCCGAGGCCACCGCCACCGAACTGCTCAACCTCCAAGCCCAGGATGTCCGGCGACTTCGCGCCGATGGCCATATCGACTACCAGGCCCGGGTCATGCTGATGTCGGTCAACACCAATCTGTTGGCGTCACAGGGTGGGCTGGAACGTATCCGCAATCAGCCCATGCCGATTCACTACGACATGTTCATTCGCACGATGGCGTGGGTGTTCGCACTGGTGGCGTTCAATCTGCTCCACGTGGCCGCCCATTTCGTCGGCAGCATCGCCCTGGGGCTGCTGTTCATGGTTCTGTTCATCTCCGCCGAACGGTTCGGCTACTTCCTGGAACAGCCCATGAGCAACACCGTCTTCGACCTGCCGATGTACCGGTTCTGCTCCACGATCACCGGCGATCTACTCGGCCGGGAACATCCCCTGGCCCGCCCCAGGGAAAGCGACAACGCCCTCGTCTGGTGGTGAACGCCGTCAGCCCTCCAGCTTGTAGCCCAGACCCCGCACGGTGAGCAGCCGGGCCGGGTTGCCCGGGTCGGCCTCGATCTTGGACCGCAGGCGTTTGACGTGGACGTCGAGGGTCTTGGTATCGCCCACGTAGTCGGCCCCCCACACCCGATCGATCAGCTGCCCCCGGGTGAGCACCCGGCCCTTGTTGCGCATCAGGTACTCGAGCAGGTCGAACTCCTTGAGCGGCAGGGCGATCTGCTCTCCGTCGACGCTGACCACGTGGCGCTCGATGTCCATCCGGACCGGACCGGCCTCCAGAATCGTGTCGCCGACCTCCTCGACGTCGCCGCCGCGGCGCAGCACCGCCCGGATCCGCGCGATCAGCTCACGCGCCGAATAGGGCTTGGTGACGTAGTCGTCGGCGCCGAGTTCCAGGCCCAGAACCTTGTCGATCTCACTGTCGCGGGCCGTGACCATGATCACCGGCACGCTCGATCGGCTCCTGAGCTGCTTACACACGTCGGTGCCGCTCATCCCGGGCAGCATCAGATCGAGCAGCACGATGTCGGCGCCGGCGCGGTCGAACTCCGCCAGCGCCGCCGGCCCGTCGGCGGCGACGGTGGCCTCGAATCCCTCTTTGCGCAGCAGGTACGCCAGCGGGTCGGCGAGGGACTCCTCGTCCTCGACGATCAGCACCCTGATCACTGCGCCTCCTGTTCGTCGGTGTCATGGGCGTCGCCCTCTGAAAAAAACGGAATCGACAGCGTGAACGTCGAACCGGTGCCTGGCCGGCTCCACAGCCGGATGCCGCCGTTGTGGTTTGCCGCGACGTGCTTGACGATGGCCAGACCCAGACCGGTGCCCCCGGTGGCACGGGACCGGGCCTTGTCGACCCGGAAGAACCGTTCGAACACCCGCTCCTGATCGGCCAGCGCGATCCCGAAGCCTCGGTCGGTGACAGCGATCTCCACCATGTCACCGCGGCGGCACCGGCTGATCGACACCGTCGAGCCGTTCGGCGAGTACGCGATGGCGTTGGAGATCAGATTGGCCACCGCCGTCACCAGCAGGGGCTGGTCCCCCAGCACCCGAAATCCGCTCGGCGGATCGGTGTCGATGGTGATGTCGGCGTTGTCCGCCGCCACCTTATGGCGTGAAATCGCCTCTTGCACAACCGAATCGACGTCCACCGCCACCAGGTCAGGCAGCCGTTCGGCCCCTTGGAGCCGTGACAGCTCGATCAGCTCGCCGACCATGTTGGCCAGCCGCTGGGACTCCGCGTAGAGCTTGCCCCCGAAGCGGCGCACGGTGTCGGGATCGTCGGTGGACTCCAGCAGCGCCTCGGCCAGCACGCCCATCGCCGCCACCGGCGTCTTCAACTCGTGGCTGACGTTGGCCACAAAGTCACGGCGGCTGGCCTCCATGCGGGCCTGCTCGGACTGATCGGCCAGGTAGACCACGGCAAGCCGGGGCGCATCGGCATTGAGCAGCCGAACGTGGCACTGCACCGCCAGCCCCGACCGGCGCTCGGCAGCCCCGCGCGGGGCCGGCAGGTCCACCTCGAGATCCTCGCCGGTGGACAGTGTGCGCTGGGCGGCTGACCAGACCCTGTCGTCGAGTAGGCCGTCGTGCACCGCGTTGAGTTCCACCGCACGCTTGTTGCTGACCACGACGTCACGCAGGCCGTCGACCACGACCACGCCCAGCGGGGAGGTGGAGACCACGCCCTGCAGCACCTCCGAGACCGTCATGGCGGGCCCGCTCTGCGGCGGCACGGGGCGTTGTGTCCCGCGCCTGCTCAGCGAGGTGGCGATTGCCAGTCCGCAACCCAGGCCGATCACCCCCGCGACGGCGGCCGACAGCGCCACCGCACCAACACTCACGGGGCAAAGCGTACGCACCCCGAAATCGTCACGAAACCACGATGCGGCCGCACCGGCCAACGTCACAGGCCGCTGGAGAGGATTTCAGCGGTCGTTCACCGGGTGTTCTACTTGGCCCCCTGATTCGCCACCGCGGCCGCCCCGGCGGCCGCCGCCTCCGGGTCCAGATAGGTTCCACCGGGCACGACCGGCCGGAGGTCGGCGTCGAGGTCGTAGCGCAGCGGAATGCCGGTGGGGATGTTCAATCCGACGACGTCCTCGTCGGACATCCCGTCCAGATACTTCACCAGCGCGCGCAGCGAATTGCCGTGCGCCGCAATGAGGACCGTCTTGCCCGCCCTGAGGTCCGGGGTGATGACCTCCTCGTAGTACGGCACGAACCGGGCCACCACGTCGGCCAGGCACTCGGTCAGCGGCCCGCCGTCGATATCGGCGTAGCGGGGGTCGGCGTCCTGGCTGTAGGTGCT
>JAGQTO010000070.1:4444-5450 GCA_020439025.1 Mycobacterium sp.
CCGCGCTCGATCGGTGGCGGCGGGGTGTCGTAGCTGCGCCGCCACTTCATGAACTGCTCGTCGCCGTATTTGGCCTTGGTCTCGGCCTTGTCCAGGCCCTGCAGCGCACCGTAGTGGCGCTCGTTGAGCCGCCAGTTGCGGTGAACCGGGATCCAGTGCCGGTCGGCCTTGTCCAGTGCCAGGTTCGCGGTGGTGATCGCGCGACGCAGCAGCGAGGTGTAGACGACGTCGGGCAACCGGTCGGTTCCGGCGATCAGTTCCCCGGCCCGAACCGCCTCGGTGCGCCCCTTGTCGGTGAGATCGACGTCGACCCAACCGGTGAACAGGTTGAGCGCGTTCCACTGGCTTTCGCCGTGGCGCAGCAGAATCAGCGTGCAGTCACCCATGGGCGAAGTCTCTCACGAGCCGGGGCGGCCGTCAGGGTGTTCGCGGTGCCCGTCGTTCTCGTCGGCCCCGTCGTTCTCGCCGTCCCCGTCGCTCTCGTCGATGAGGTGCCGGAAGGCCTTGAGGTTCTTCAGCGACTCGCCCCGAGCCACCCGCCACGCCCACTCCTTGCGGATCGAGGACGCGAAGCCGAGTTCGAGAAGCGTGTTGAAGTCGCCGTTGACCGCCTCGACCACCTGACCGAGCACCCGGTCGATCTCGTCGGGGTTGACCACGTCGAGGGCCATCCGTCCGACGAGGTAGATATCGCCGATGTTGTCCAGGGTGTAGGCCACCCCGTACAGACGCCGGTTGCGCACCAGCAGGAAGCGATAGACGCCCTCGTAGTTCTCGTCCGGCCGCCGGCAGACGAAGGCCTCCACCCGCACCGAATGCTCGCCGATGCTCAGCAGCGTGTTGGTGACCAGTTTGCGTTCGCCGGGCAGTTCCACGATCAGGCCGGGCAGCCCGCCGTGGGAGCCCTCGTAGCGGGTGTAGGTCAGCCCATGCTCGGCCAGGGCCGCCTCGATCACCTCACGGACGCGGCCGGGTTCGGCATTCATGCGCGCACGCCCCGTCGCAT
>JAGQTO010000071.1 GCA_020439025.1 Mycobacterium sp.
CCCCATCTACCCCCACCGCACATCACACAGCAGACCCCCACGCCCATGACGTCCCCACAGGCACCCCGACCGATGCCGGTGGATTCGTCCCGCAGCCGGGGAACACGGAGGTTCCGTGGTCCACGTTGACGGCGCAGAGCAACACGGGTGCTCCGACACCCGGGTCGGGTGTGGTGCCCGGTGATCCTGCGTCGGGAACGCCGACAACGGTCTTGTCTGCCGGGCACAACGTCGGGGAGCAACCCAGCCACATCGGACCCGCGGCTTTGGGCCACGAGCAGGGCGCTCCGCCCGAGGGCGAGTTGGCCCATACCGGCGCCGATGGTGTTGGCGTGCTCGCCGGCATGGCGGCCTCACTGATTGCAGCCGGGAGTGGTTTGGTGATCGCCGGTCGGCGCAAGAAGGACGATGAGGACGAAGATCCTGCCGCCGCTGATTAGCGGGTTGTGGTTCCGGGGATGAGTATTTCTTTCGACCTTGTCGACTGAGGGGCGATCATGGCCAGTCTGTTGCACCGTGCATTGCGAGCCGGCGAGGGGAGGTCGTTTTCCCGCATCGAAGAGCTCGCCGCCCGGGTGAACGCCATCGAGGGCGACTTCGAGGAACTGACCGATGCGGAGTTGTGTGGGCTGACCGATAGGTTTCGACGCCGTTTTCAGGACGGAGCGTCGACCGTCGAACTGTTACCCGAGGCGTTCGCCACGGTTCGGGAAGCATCGCGACGCACGTTGGGACAGCGTCATTTTGACGTCCAGGTAATGGGCGGTGTGGCGTTACATCTAGGGAGTATCGCCGAAATGGCGACCGGCGCGGGAAAGACGTTGGTGGCAAGCCTGCCCGCCTACCTGAATGCGTTGAGCGGCCGGGGAGTACACATCGCCACGGTCAACGACTATCTGGCGGCCCGCGACGCAGAGAAAATCGGACGCATCCACCGGTTTCTGGGACTGAGTGTCGGGGTCGTGCTGTCCGACATGGATCCGGAAGCACGCCGACACGCCTATCTTGCCGATATCACCTACGCCACCGGCACGGAGTTGGGGTTCGACTACCTCCACGACAATATGGCCCCATCGCGGGATGTCGTTGTGCAGCGCGGCCACAACTTCGTGGTGATCGACGAGATCGATTCGGTGTTGATCGATGAGGCCCGCACCCCGCTGATCATCTCGGGACCTGCAGAATCGGTCTCCGACGAATACGGGTTGTTCGCGGCACTCGTCGAGGAGCTGGTGGCCGACCACCATTACGAGCTCGACAACAAGCTCAACGTGGTTGCGTTGCTTGACGCCGGCATCGACGTCGTCGAGGCGAAGCTGGGAGTGGAAAACTTCTACCGTCCGGAGCTCGGAGGACGGATCCGGATGATGGAGAACGCCCTAAAAGCCAAGGAGCTGTTCGTCCGTGACCGCGACTACATCGTGGCTGGCGGTGAAGTCCAGATCGTTGACGTCAGCACCGGGCGGGTGCTCGAGGGGCGCCGCTTCAACGACGGTCTGCACCAGGCGCTCGAAGCCAAGGAGGGCGTCGAGGTTCAGCCCGAAAACCAGACGCTCGCGACGATCACCGCGCAGAACTACTTCCGTCTCTACGAGCGGGTCTCGGGCATGACGGGGACCGCCCGCTCAGCCGCACCGGAGTTCCAGCGGACCTACGGCCTAGCGGTAGTGCAGATCCCCGATCGCAAACCGCCGCAGCGAATCGACCGCAACGACAAGATATTCCGCACCAATCGGGCCAAGCTCGAGGCAGTCGCCGAGAGTGTGGCCGACCGGCACAGACGTGGGCAGCCGGTGCTAATCGGCACGGTCAGTGTCGAGAAGTCAGAGCAACTCTCCGAAGTCCTGAGCGAACGCGGTATCCCCCATAACGTGCTCAACGCCCGCCACATCGACCGGGAGGCGACGATCGTCGCCCGCGCCGGCCGGCTGGGCGCGGTCACCGTGGCCACCAACATGGCCGGGCGAGGCACCGACATCATGCTGGGCGGTAACCCCGAATTCGAGGCCGAGGTCGAACTGCGGGAGCGAGGTCTTGATCCGGTCGCCGACCCGGAGGCCTACGAGCGCGAATGGCTGCCGACGCTGGAACGCAAACGTGCCGAGAGCCACGACGAGCACAAACACGTGCTCAGCATCGGCGGGCTCTGCGTCATCGGCACCGAACGCCATGACTCCCAACGCATCGACGACCAACTGCGTGGGCGATCCGGCCGGCAGGGCGACCCCGGGGAGACCCGGTTCTACCTCTCGCTGGAAGACGACCTTCTACAACGCTTCAAGGTCGACTGGATCAAGTCGTTCCTCCGCAGCCTGAACTTGGGGCCGAACGAGGCGATCAAGAGTCCCCAACTCAGCGCCGTCATCGATGCCGCCCAGGCCGAGGCCGAGGCGGTCGGATTCGAGGAACGCAAATACGTCCTCAAATACGACGACATTCTCGACGGGCAGCGCCGCGCAGTCTACGAATCGCGGCAAGAGCTGATGACCAGCGACGACATCCACGAGCAAACCCGGTTGATGATTCGCCACGTCCTGCATGACCTCGTGTCGCAGGCGCGGGTCCGGCACGACGACCATGACGACGCCGATTCACTCTTCGAACAACTCGCCCG
>JAGQTO010000072.1:0-992 GCA_020439025.1 Mycobacterium sp.
CGCGGCGGTCACCTTCGGGGTGGGTGGGCTGATCGCCGCCGACGAGGCGCTCTCGGAGGCGACCCGGCGGTCGATGGAGGCCGGTATCGCCGCGATGCTCCCGGGCAACCGGCTGACCGATGTCTCGCACGCCATCGAGAAGGGCACCCGGGCCGCCGAACGTGAGCACGACCGCCGGTACGGGATCGTCGAAGGCTACGGCGGCCACGCCATCGGCCGGCAGATGCACATGGACCCGTTCCTGCCCAACGAGGGCGAACCCGGGCGCGGCCCGCTGCTGGTGGCCGGGTCGGTGCTGGCGATCGAGCCGATGCTGACGCTGGGCACCGCGCGCACCCGGATCCTCGACGACAAGTGGACCGTCGTCACCACCGACGGCTCGCGCGCCGCGCACTGGGAACACACGGTTGCGGTAACCGACGACGGCCCGCGGATACTGACGGCCTGACCCGCTGGGATGAGTGCGGAACGACCGGCAGACACCCGGGACCCGATCGCCTCGGCGCGGGCCAACTGGGAGAAAGCCGGTTGGGGCGAGGTTGCCGACGGCATGGTGGCGGTGACCTCCGTCATGCGGGCCCACCAGATCCTGCTGGCCCGGGTTGAGAACGCGCTTCGGCCCTATGACCTGAGCTTCTCCCGGTTCGAACTACTGCGCCTGCTGGCCTTCAGCCGGACCGGGGCGCTGCCGATCGCCAAGGCCTCAGATCGCCTCCAGGTGCATGTCACCAGCGTCACCCACGCGATCCGCCGATTGGAGGCCGACGGGCTGGTGCGGCGCACACCGCACCCGACCGATGGGCGCACCACGCTGGTCCAGATCACCGATCTGGGCCGAACGACGGTGGAGGACGCCACGGCAACCCTCAACCGGGAGGTGTTCGCCGACATCGGCATGTCGCCCGATCAGGCCGGTGCGCTGGTGGCCTCGATCGAGACCCTTCGCCACCACGCCGGCGACTTTTGATTTGCGCGGGCACCCCCCTTGCGCG
>JAGQTO010000072.1:1227-2574 GCA_020439025.1 Mycobacterium sp.
CCGGGCTTGAACCCGTTGTTGGCCGGCGACGTCGGAACCGGCCCGGGCACCGGACAGTTGGTGTGCACCGCCCAGCAATTGCCGGTGGCGCCGGTGACGACGTCGAACAGCGACTGCGCCGACAGCCCGAGTTTCTCGGCCAGCACGAAGGCCTCACCGACGGCGATCTGCTGGACCGCCAGCAGCATGTTGTTACACAGCTTGGCGGCCTGCCCAGCCCCGGAGTCACCGCAGTGAATGATCTTGCCCGCCATGGGTTCCAGCACCGGCCGCGCCCGTTCCAGGGCCTCGCCGGCACCGCCGACCATGAACGCCAGAGTCCCGGCCACCGCGCCCTTCACCCCGCCGGACACCGGCGCGTCGAGCTGGGCGAACCCACGCTCGCCGGCGTAGGCGTGCACCTCGCGGGCGTCGTCGACGGCGATGGTGGAGCTGTCGACGAACAGCGCCCCCTTGCGGGCCTTGCCCATCACCTCGGCGTAGCACTCCTTGACCAGGGCTCCGTTGGGCAACATGGTGATCACCACATCGGCGCCCTTGACCGCGGTGGTGCCGCGCTCGGCGACCTCGACACCCTTGTCCGCCGCGGCATCCCGGGCGGCCGGAACGGGGTCATATCCGCGCACGGTATAACCGGCGTTGACGAGGTTGCCCGCCATCGGTGCGCCCATATTGCCCAGCCCCAGGAACGCGATCGTGGTCATTGTCGGGGTCGTCTCCTTCGAGTCGGTGATACGAGTCGGTGGTGCTGTCTCAGCCGCGTGCCCGCGCGGCCTGCGACCGCCCGATCACCACACGCATGATTTCGTTGGTGCCCTCCAGGATCCGGTGCACTCGAAGATCGCGGACGATCTTCTCCAGGCCGTACTCCCGAAGGTAGCCGTAGCCGCCCAACAGCTGCAGGGCGCGGTCGGCGACCTCGAAGCAGGCGTCGGTGACGTACAGCTTGGCCATCGCGCACAGGGTGACCTTGTCGGCCTCATCGCCGTCCAACGCACCCGCCGCGCGCCACAGCATCAGCCGCGAGGTCTCCAGGGCGGTGGCCATATCGGCCAGCGCGAACCGGATGGTCGGCTCGTCGATCAGTGCGCCCCCGAAGGCCTGCCGGTCGACCAGATAGCTCGCCGCCTTGTCATAGGCCGCCTGACCGCCGCCCAGCGAGCAGGCCGCGATATTGAGCCGCCCCCCGTTGAGGCCGTTCATCGCGATGCCGAAACCGCCGCCCTCGCCATCCGGCCCGCCGAGCATGGCCTCGGCGGGAACCCGCACGCCCTGGAGGATCACCTGGGCGGTGGGCTGGGCGTTCCAGCCCATTTTCTCCTCGTTGGCGCCGAAACTCAGCCCGGC
>JAGQTO010000360.1 GCA_020439025.1 Mycobacterium sp.
ATTCCGATCTCGAACACCTCGGTCAACCCCGCCCGGTCGACCGGTGTGGCCTTCTTCAACGCCGCGGGTGCACCCGGGCAGCTATGGGCCTTCTGGCTGGCACCGCTGGTGGGCGCGGCCCTGGCGGGTGCGCTGTATCCGGTGCTGTTCGGCCGCAATGAGGAATTGGCCGAGCGGCCGGTGCGTGACGCCGCCCTGGAGGGCTAGAGCCGACTGATCCGCTGGACCGGTAGCCGTGCCCCGCGCCGGGGCAGGTAGGCCATCCTGCTGACCTCAAGCGCCCGCACCGCCCGATAGCGGTGCGGGCGCGTCGGTTCGAGCAGTTCCACCATCGCGGCGTCGTCGATCGGGTGGCCCAGCAGTGTCCAGCCGATCATCTTCGCCAGGTGGTAGTCCCCCACCGACAGCGCGTCGGCGTCGCCGAAGGCCCGCTGGGCGGTTTCGGCGGCCGTCCACACCCCGACGCCGCGCAGCGCGATCAACGCCTCGCGCGCCTCGTCGGCCGGGCGGGTCGCCAGACGTTCCAGCGAGTCGGCCCGTTCGGCGCACCCGATCACGGTGCGGGCGCGGCCGGGGTCGACGTTGGCCCTGTGGAACTCCCAGGACGGGATGCGGCGCCACACCTGCGCTGGCGGGGGAACCCGCATGGCGGCTGGCGCCGGGCCGGGCGCGGGTGTGCCGAACCGGGTGACCAGCAGCCGCCAGGACCGGAACGAGTCGATGCCCTGAACCCGCTGCTCGAGCACGGCGGGGATCAACGCCTCCAGCACGCGTGCGGTACGACCGATCCGCAGATGCGCGGCTTTGGCCTTGGCCGTGGCAAGAACGGGGTGTTCAGGCTGGAAGCCCGACGCGTCGTCGTCCCGCCCGAGCAGCGCTGGCAGGTTGTCCAGGAACTCCTGCGCTCCCGGGCCCCATGCCTGACAGCGCACGGTGTCCGGCGCCAGTCGGCTGATCCGCGCCGTCACCGGGCCGCTGCCCTGCAGGCTGGTTCGCCAGATCGCGCGCTCGGCGTCGATCTGGAAGCACGGGTCGCCGGGGCCGCGCCGCTGCGGCGCCAGGGTGTGTCCCGGGCTGACCGGCCCGGGGAAGCTCACGGTGCGTTCCAGGGGTGAGTCCAACGGGGCCGAGTCCATCAGGGGCGCCTCGCGATCCGGTCGGCGAGGGTGGCCACCGGGGACGTCGCGGGGCCGCCGCGTTCCTCGCGCTGGTCGGCGAATCGGTAAGCCGTGTAGAGGGCGCGCACCCCAAGCCAGCGCAGCGGCTCCGCCTCCCACGCCCTCGACCGGTGCCCCACCCACGGCAATTCGATCAGGTCGGTGCGGTGCCCGAGCACAAGATCGGCCAGCGTACGACCGGCCAGGTTGGTGGCGGTGACCCCGTGTCCGACATAGCCCCCGGCCTCGCCGATCCCCCTCGCCGGATCGAAGCGCACGGTGGCTGTCCAGTCCCTCGGCACGGCGAGCACACCGCACCAGCCGTGCGCGATCCCCACGCCGCGGGTCTGCGGCAGCACCGTGTGCAGCGCAGCGTTCAGACGCTCGACGGTGGCGTGGCCGACCGCCCCGTCCCGGTCGATCCGCGAGCCGTAGCGGTACGGCACCGCGCGGCCGCCCAGTGCGATCCGGCCATCCGCCGTGCGCTGCGCGTAGAAGAATCCGTGTGCGGTGTCACCGAGGGTTTCGCAACGGTCCCAGCCGATGTCGGCCCACACCTGTTCCGGCAGCGGCTCGGTCGCGATCATGGCGCTGTTCATCGGCAGCCAGCGCCGCCGCAAGCCGCGCATCCGGGCCGTGAAGCCCTCCGTGGCGCGCAGGATGACGGGGGATTTCAGGACACCGACGGGGGTCACCGCGCGGCCCGGGCTGATCGCGGTCACCGGGGTCTGTTCGTAGATGTCGACCCCGAGGCGCTCGACGGTGTCGGCAAGACCGCGCACCAGTTTCGCGGGCTGGATTCTGGCGCACTGAGGGTTGAATGCGCCCAACTGCACCGAGTCAACCTGCACCCGTTTGGCGGTCTCGTCCGCGGTGAGGATCTCAAGCCCCTGGACTCCCCAGCGCCGGTTGTCCTCGACGGATTCCCTGAGCCGCCGAGCCTGCGCGGGATTGCGTGCCACCTCCAGCGTGCCGCCCTTGACGATGTCTGCGTCGATCTTCTCTATGGCGGCAATCTCGATCACCTCGTCGACCGCCGCATCGAGCATGCTCTGCCAGCGGACGACGGCATCGCGGCCGTGCCGGCTGGCCAGCAGCCCGCGGTGGCCGGGCGGCAGGCCGCTCAGCCATCCGCCGTTGCGCCCGGAGGCGCCGAACCCGGCGAAGCGGGCCTCGGCGATCGCGATCCGCAACCCCGGGTCGGCCCTCTTCAGGTAGTAGGCGGTCCACAAGCCGGTGTAGCCGGCACCCACGATGCACACGTCGACGTCGCGGTCACCGGGCAGAGCGGGCCGCGGTGCAGGCAACTGGGCGAACCAGTGCGAGACGGCGCCGTTTGTCGGCATACGAGGATCTTCGCAGAATGGCCGGAACTCGGCGGCTGTCGAGACTGCGCACAGATCGCTTTTCCCGCCCGATCGACGCTCTGGACGCAGAGTCGATGCCTTGGGGCGAGGCCAGCGGCTCAGTTCGTGCGCCGCCTGGCTTCCCGCAACGCCACCCACCAGCGGGCCGCCTCGCCGATGGACTCCTCGACCGGACGCGGATGCCAGCCGAGCTCGCGGACAGCCTTGGAATGGTCCACCGGCGCCTCTGCACGCATGAGGCGCAGGGCGTTGAGGGTCAGCCGTTCGTCGCTGCCGCGAAGCCGGGCCTTGGCGGTGCCGAGTGCGGCCAACAGGTAGGACACCGGCAGCGGAATGACCCTTGAGGGGGGCGGCACCCCGGCCGCCTCCGCGGCGATTCGCACCACTTGAGCGTTGGTGATCATCTTCTCCGAGATCAGGTAGCGCTGACCGGTTCGGCCGTGTTCGGCGGCCAGGATCAGCGCGGCGGCCGCGTCGTCGATTCCCACCGCCTCCAGTTCGATGCCGCCGAGGATGAACGGCAGCTTGCCCAGCGCCGCACCGGCGATGATCGCCCCGTGTGGTGTTCGTCCCCAGTCCCCAGCGCCGTAGGTGGTGGCGACGCACATCGCCACCGCGGGCAGCGCACCGTCGCGGGCACGTTGCAACACCATCCGCTCAGCCTGCAGGCGGGATCGCACGTAGTCGGTGAGCCCGCGCTCGTCGGTGATCTCGTCGGCCTCGGTGGCGACCTTGCCGCGGCGGCGGTCGACGGTGGCGTAACTGCTGGTGAAGACGAAGCGGCGCAGTGGGTTTCGTTGGTGGACCGCGCACGCGGCCTCAAGCACGGTGCGGGTGCCGTCGACGTTGGTGCGGTACAGCGGCTTGGGGTCGGACAGCCAGCCGCGGGTGTCGACCACGCAGTGGTAGACGTCATCGCATCCGGTCATCGCCGCCCGAAGGGTCTCGCTGTCGAACACGTCGCCGACGAACCGCTGCGTGTCCAGATCGTCGATGCCGACGGTCTTAGCCGAAGCCCGCACCATGACCCGGACGTAGTGGCCGGCCTCAACGAGTTGGCGGGTGACGTGCGAGCCGAGGAACCCGTTGGCGCCGATGACGAGTTTCGGACTCACTGGCCGCCCCCGTTGCGGCGCATCCACTCGGCGGCGTCGTCGTCGAGGGTGCCCAGTGCCTGCGCCCTGCGACACCACTTGAGGCCGGCGCTGAGGAAGCGCAGGGGGTTGTAGACGTCCTCCTGGCGGCGCCACAGGCCGTCGCCGGCGTAGGTGATGATCGAGATGTTGGTCGCGCTGATGACGCTGCCGTCGCCCGGGTCGCGCAGCGGGTTGTCCAGTTCGCAGATCACCCGGCCGCGGTCGGTGTCGATGACCGACCACAGTGACGGGAACGCGGTCATGTGGCTACCCGGGAACGTCGTCATGGTGCTGTAGATCCAGTCCCGAACCTGCTGGCGGCCCTTCATCGCGCCCTGCGCGTGTTCGATGTAGTCGACGTCGGGGGTGTAGTGGGCTACCCAGGCGTCCCAGTCGCGGGTGCGGGCGGCGGTGTCCACGGTGGCTTCGAAGGCGGCGAAGGCGGCTTCCAGTTCAGACCTGGTGAACCGCGGCGCCGTCACGGTTAGGAATAGAACACGTTTCAATGTTGGATGTCGACCATTCAGCCTGGGTGACAGATTCGTGGCATGTCGCGCATAGGGCTGCGCACCACCGTCGGCGCAGATCTCCTCCTCGCGGTACGAAGCCTCCGCGCAAGCACCACCGGCTCCGCATCGGTCGATGACACCCTCCGGGGCCTGGTCGCCCGCCCCGGCGTTGCGCGCTCAACCTCGATTCGATCGAAATTGTGTCCGGCGCCGCTCCGGTGGACCGGATCGGACTCTTGGCCAATGATCGGATACAACAGTTGTGTATTGCCCTCGGGGTCGTAGTGGACAGTTCCGATACGGGACTTACCCGCTAGGGCTGGTATAGGAAGGCGGCAATGAGCGGCTACAAGACAGCGATACTGGCCGGCGGATGCTTCTGGGGAATGCAGGACCTGATCCGCCGCCAACCCGGCGTGGTCTCCACCCGGTGCGGTTACACCGGCGGGCGGAACGCGAACGCCACATACCGCAACCATCCCGGCCACGCCGAGGCCCTCGAGATCGTCTACGACCCCGCGCTCACCGACTACCGGGCGTTGCTGGAGTTTTTCTTCCAGATTCACGACCCGACGACCACGAATCGGCAAGGCAATGACGTCGGCACCAGTTACCGCTCGGCGATCTTCTATCTGGACGAGGAGCAGAAGCGGGTTGCTGAGGACACCATCGCCGACGTCGACGCTTCCGGTCTGTGGCCCGGCAAAGTGGTCACCGAAGTGAGCCGGGCGGCGGAATTCTGGGAGGCCGAGCCCGAGCACCAGGACTATCTACTCCGTTTTCCGAGTGGATACACCTGTCATTGGCCCCGGCCGGGGTGGAGACTTCCCCAGAGCGATAAAACCTAGCAACGTCACTACACCCCTACCGGGATCGCCACGCCAGCCGCACGAGCGGTGTTGCTACCCCTGAGAAATAGGTCGGCTGACCTGACGATTCGACATCGTTGCCCCGATGGCGAACTGACATCGCGCCGCGTGCACCTGTTCGGCACCTGCAGCAAAGCGCGGGGCAACCAAGGACTAAGGTGGACCGGACTATTTCAAGGTTCGAGGAGAGAAACATGCGTGTGGTCGCGTTCGCGCCGTCACTGAGTGCCGTTGAAGAAGACGCCGGCGGGGTCAACATCAAGGGTTTTCCGATGACCAGTTGCTACGTCAACAACTTTCCCGGGCAGATCACGGTGCCGATGGTCGTCGCGGTCACCGCGTTGGGTGGCACCGATTACGACCCGACCAAGTACATCGTCGCGACCTCGCCGGACGGCGAACGGGTAGGAAGCCTGGAGTTCGGCTGGCACTGGCATGACAATCCCCCGACGCCAGTGAAGTTCCGGGTGTTCGCACAATATCTTCCAATGCGTGTCGAGGCACCTGGCGTCTACACCGTCGGTCTCTACGACAGCCTGGAGGACACCGAGACCGACGTCCTCTTCCCGCTTCCGGTCCTGAAGAGCAACCCACTGCTGCGGAACCGGACTTCCTAACCGCTTGACTGATCGCCGAGGAGCACTGACTGATGACTGAGAGTCCACGCGGGGATGTCGTTGCCCAGCAGTACGAGAAGTGGCAATACCCTGAGCCGATCCAGAACCTCGAAACCTGGCTGAGCAACAACTGGCAGTGGTTTGATCCTAGCCACTCGCACCGAGTGCTGTGGCCCGACCGTCCCCACCAGCCTGATCTCGACATTCTCATCGCAGGCTGCGGCACCAATCAGGCGGCGGTGTTCGCCTACACCAACCGGGCTTCCAAGGTGGTAGCGATCGACGTCAGTCAGTCCTCGCTGGATCACTCGAAATATCTCAAGGACAAGTACTCCCTGAAGAACCTCGAAACGCACTTGTTGCCGATCGAGGAAGTGTCCTCACTGAACCGCAGCTTCGACCTCGTAGTGTCCACCGGGGTGTTGCACCACTTGGTCGAACCCAAGGTCGGGATGAAGGCCTTGGCCGGCGTGATGAATCCGGACGGCGTTGCGGCGATCATGCTCTACGCGCGCTATGGTCGGGCCGGTGTGGAGTTGATGCAGGCGATCTTCCGGGAACTGGGATTGCACCAGGACGAGGAATCACTGCAGATGGTCAAGGCGGCTATCGGCTCGCTTGCGCGGACCCATCCGGTGAAGAGCTATATCGACATCGCTCCGGACCTGAGGTTCGACGCCGGAATGGTGGATACCTTCCTACACGGGCGCGATCGCAGCTACACCGTGGACGACTGCCTCGACCTTGTCGAATCAGCTGGCCTGGTGTTCCAGGACTGGTTCCTGAAGACTTCTTATTACCCGCCTACGCTGACCGAGCCGGAAAATGAGTTCTTCGCCGCGGTGAACCAACTGCCGGACCCCAAGAAGTGGTCGGTGATGGAACGGATCAAGACACTGAACGCCTGCCACTTCTTCCTGGCTACTCGCCCGGAACGGCCGGCGGATGGCTACCGGATCGACTTCTCGGCGAGCAATGCCCTGGACTTTGTTCCGCTGCTACGGTTGCGCTGCGGCATCAGCGGACAGGAGATTTTCCGGCCCGGCTGGCGGATCCGGCTGGACCCCACACATCTGGCTTTCGCCCAGCACATCGACGGAGAGCGCTCCATCCGCGAGATCGCGACACGGGTCGCCCAGAGCGGTGTGCTGGGCGGAGCGGATCAGGCGGAATTGGAATATGTCGGCCTCGAACTATTCGAGGGCCTGTGGCGGGGCGACTTCATCGCCATTGATCTGAGCGGGGCCACGGGCGGGTAGACGTTTCTCCCACGAACACAACACCCGGCCGATCGTTGTGTTTGGTCCGCCGCCCCACCGGACGCATCGGTCGTGCCCCGGCAATGAATTTGCCCCCTCCCGTGGGGGCTATTCCAGTTCTCAACGGGTTCAGCCAGTCAAACCCCAATTGGCGGGGGTAGTCAAGCGCGACCGCAGCCCCCGAGGCCCCTGATCACCGTGAAGTCTAGAAACGTCCCTGTGTTATTGCCGCACAGACCCTGGAGAGGCTGCGGCCGGAAACCACGCGACCGAGGTGTGGCTAACCATTGAGAAACGGTGCAGCTAGTCTCGACCACCGAGTCGGGAACTGAGAGCAGGGAGAGTCATGAGGGTCGTCACGTTCGCGCCTGCCCTGGTCGCCACGGAGGAGGACACAGGCGGCATCAGCGCCAAGGGTTTCCCTATGACAAGTTGCATCGTGGACGTCTTTCCCGCCGAGATCACGATCAGCATCGTGGCCGCGGTGTGCGGCCTCAGCGGCGACGAATACGACCCGGTCCGGTACATCATCGTCACCTCCCCGGCGGGCGAGCGCGTCAGCGCCATGGAGTTCAGCTGGCACTGGGACGACAATCCGGACGTTCCGGTGAAATTCCGCGTCTTCGCCCAGCATCTGCCGATCCGCGTGGAGTCCGAAGGCACCTACACTCTCGGCCTCCACACCAGCCTCGAGGGCAGCGAGCCGGAGCAGAGCTATCCGCTACCGGTCATCCTGAACCCGAATGTCCGACGCACCGGGCGAGGCGACTTCGGGACGATGCGCCTCTGAATAACTAGCGCAGCGTCTGAATAACTAGGGCGTTTCTCCTAAATGGCGGTTCCATGCGATGCATTCGCTGAGGACGGCCGCTGCCCGGTAGGTGA
>JAGQTO010000361.1:0-180 GCA_020439025.1 Mycobacterium sp.
TTTGACATCCAACCCGAATCGGGAGGTCACTCCCTCGACCGTGAATGCCCGCTCGTGCTGAGTCCTGGTCCTGAGCCGCACCCCGATGCGCCTGTCGTAGTACTTGACGAATAAACGATGACCCAGCCGCCGAGATCGCCAAAAACACCCTCTGACGTAGGGCGGGCGGGGCTCGAACCC
>JAGQTO010000361.1:219-1588 GCA_020439025.1 Mycobacterium sp.
TACCGCCCCCTGCGACCGGAGGTGTCCGGCGCGCTAAGAGCCTAACGCCAGCCCGCTGACCCCCGTTCCCACGGTGCGCCGACGCAGAAGCCCGACGACGCTACCCGCGCGTCCTGACCCACGCCGAGTAGGAGGTGACCGAGCCCGCGCGCGGGCGCCGTAGCCACGGCCAGGGATGCAGCGAGACCACCTCGAGTCGCCCGGCCCGGGACTTCCAGCCCGGGACCGGCGCGAACGTGGTGGCCAGGGGCCTGCCCCGCAGCACCGACACCGGATCCCCGCGCCACAGCTGCACCTCCCTGCGGGTGGACAGCTCGGCCAGCGACTGCGCGAGGAACACCAGCCTGTTCGACGACAGCCGCAGCCTGCGCAGCAACGGCTCGTCGAACACGAACACCACCGGCAGGTCCGGGTGTGCCGCGGCAGCGGGGTCGCGATCACTCAGACTCTCGGCGGTCAGCCAGACCACATCGGCGGCACCGCAGTGGCGCACGGTCGCCGGACCCGCCGTCGCCTCGAGATCATCGTCACGGCGCAACCGGGGGTCGGCCAGGGGCAGCGGCATCCGCTCGGCGACGTCGGGCCAGTCCGCGATCGGACAGTTCCGCTCCAGCGGGCAGCGGGCGCACAGACCCGCCGCCCGCTTCTCCACCTGCCACCGGGAGAACCCATAGGCCTTGCCGGTGAGCGCGCCGACGGTCCACTGCCAGCCCAGCCGGTTGGCCGCGCGGGAGCCGTCCAGTAGGTGCCGGAACATCAGATCCTCGCCGTCGCGCCAGCCGAGTCCGGCGCGAACGGCCCAGTGCGAGGCGAGCCACATGCGGGTCTGATTGGTCAGCCAGCCCGTCGCCGTCAGCTCCTCGAAGGACGATTCCAGGCACAGCGCCTCAGACGCCCACGGATGGTCCGCATCGCCGGGCGCCTCGCCGGCGGTGCGCTCATCGACAGCGAAACGCAGCGACTTCCGGGATGCTGTTCCGACCCGCGCGTAGAGATGGCGCGCGTACTCCTGCCACAGCAGTTCGTCGCGGAACTTCGCCACGTCGTTGCGCGGGCCGTCGGCGACGTGGTCCCACACCTCGCGCAGGGTCACAAGCCCATGCCGGATGTACGGGGACAGTCGTGAGGAGCCGCGCGTGCCCGGCGGCCAGACGTTGTTGCGACGACGCGCGTAGCCGCGCACGTCATACCCCTGCAGGGCCGCGTCGGCGGCCCGCTGCCCGCCACGAATGTCAACGGAAGCATCCGAATCCGTTGGCGTGCAAAGATCTCCGAGGTGCCGGGTCACCCATGCACCGACGCCGTCGTCCCCCGACGGTGGATCCGGGAGACGTCGCGGCGTCGTCGGATCGGGATCGCCTGCCATCGC
>JAGQTO010000362.1 GCA_020439025.1 Mycobacterium sp.
GGCGGTGGGAAACCGCCTGGACCCGACCGCCCCGGCCGCGGTGGGCTCGATCGAGCTGCTGCCCAACGGGATCGGTGCCGGCTCCGAGGTGCGCCCGGCGGACTGCCTCGGTGCGGCCACCCCGCTGATGCGCTCGGTCTATCGCGATGCGGCCGTGACCGGCGTCGGCCTGCGGGACTTCTCCCGCTTCGGTGAGGGTCTAACGGTGTCCAGCGCTCACACCGGGGTGGTGCGGTTAGCCTCCGACGCCGAGGCCGCCCGGCTTTTCGATTCCTTCGTCGGTCAGTGGAGGTCCTGTGCGGGCACCTCGGTGACCGTTCAGCTCGCCCCCGGGGCCGCCCTGGTGTGGACGGTCACCGACGTCCGGGTCGATGGTGATGTCCTGTCCGCAACGGTCCTGAGCGGGGAGAGCGGGCGGGAACCGGCCTTTCCGACCGAGCACGCCCTCGGCGTGGCGGACGACTGCATCGTCGAGGCCGACGTCGCGGTCACCGACGTGCTGGCAACCCGGCGGGTGGCCGCGGGCCGGGCGGTGAGCCTGGTCCGGCTGATGCTGGACAACGCCGAGCGGGCCGGCTGAGACAGTATCGACCGAGGCTGCTGCCGTCAGGTGGGGGAGTTGGCCGGTTGGAACACCCCGGTGCCGTCGGCCTGCTCCTCGGCCCGGATCACGTGCACCACGGCGTTGATCAGCGCCAGGTGGGTGAACGCCTGGGGGAAGTTTCCGAGGTGGCGTCCGGTGCTCGGCTCGATCTCCTCGGCGTAGAGGTGCAGTGGGCTGGCGAAGGACAGCAACTTCTCGCACAGATGCCGTGCACGGCTCACCTCGCCGATCTCGACCAGCGCCGAGACCAGCCAGAACGAACATATGGTGAAGGCGCCCTCCTCGCCGGAGAGTCCGTCGTCGGTCTCCTCGACGCGGTAACGAAGCACCAGGCCGTCCTCGGTCAATTCATCGGCGATCGCCAGCACCGTGGCACGCACCCGCGGGTCGTCGGAGGGCAGGAAGCGCACCAGCGGCACCAGCAGCAGCGAGGCGTCCAGGGCGTCACTGCCGTAGCGCTGGGTGAACACCCCGCGCGCGTCCACCCCGTTGGCCAGGATGTCGGCCTTGATCTCCTCGGCGACCTGCCGCCACTGCTGGGCGTAGCTCTTGGCCCCCTGCAACTCGGCCAGCCGCGCCCCCCGGTCCAGGGCCACCCAGCACATCACCTTCGAGGAGGTGAAGTGCTGGGGCTCCCCGCGCACCTCCCAGATGCCGCGATCGGGCTGGCGCCAGTTCTTGATGGCCTCCTCGACCTGCTCCTTGAGCACCGGCCACAACTGGTCGGAGATGTTCTCCCGGGATTTGCAGTGCAGGTACACCGAGTCCAGCATGGTGCCCCAGATATCGTGCTGGCGCTGGTTGTAGGCGCCATTACCGATCCGCACCGGCCGGGCCCCGTCGTAGCCGGAGAGATGGTCGAGTTCCTCCTCGACCAGTTCGCGCTCCCCACCCACCGCGTACATGACCTGCAGCGGATGCCGCTCGCCGTTGTTGGCCCCCGAGACGTCGGCGATGAAGGAGAAGAAGTCATCGGCCTCGCGGTCCAGGCCCAGCGTGTACAGACCCCACAGCGCAAACGTGGAGTCCCGCACCCAGGCGTAGCGGTAGTCCCAGTTGCGTTCGCCGTGCGGGGTCTCCGGCAGGGAGGTGGTGCTGGCGGCCAACAGCGCCCCGGTGGGCGAGTAGGTCAGACCCTTGAGTGTCAGCGCGCTGCGCTGCAGGTAGGACCGCCACGGGTGGTCGGGGAAGTCCCCGACGTTGATCCACTGCCGCCACGCCTCGCTGGTCTGCCACATCTTCTCGGTGGCTTCCTCGTAGGTTTGCGGGGACGGATGGCCGGACCACGCCAACCCCACGAAGACGTTGTCGCCCTCTTTGAGCCGGGCGCGGGCACGCGCTTCGCGTCCCTCGATGCCGATCCGCAGATTGGTGGTCAGTCGTAGCGTCGGGTGGGCGTCGGGAG
>JAGQTO010000073.1 GCA_020439025.1 Mycobacterium sp.
GCTCGGGCCTGTCGATGCCACAAAGCGGTGGGGGATTCGGGGGAATCCCATTGGGCGGCGGCGGGTTTGGTGGCGGTTCCAGAGGTGGCGGATCTGGTGGGCGACGGCCGTCGCCGCGGATCGACACGGGCCGCGATATCCCTCCCGGTAGGGGTGGGCAAGCTGTCCAGGCGGCGCTGTCGAAGCTGGGCCGCCCGTATGTGTGGGGAGCCAAGGGCCCTTCGGCCTTTGACTGCTCGGGGCTCACGGGGTGGGCGTGGCGTCAAGCCGGCGTGCAGCTGGGGCCCGACACCTATACGCAAGTGAATCAGGGGGTGGCGGTGCCTCCTGGTGAGGTGCGCGCCGGTGATCTGATCTTTCCCAAGGCGTCCTATGACGGCCGCGGCCCGGGCCATGTCATGTTGGCGATCTCGTCGACACAGGTAGTGCACGCCCCTCAGACCGGTGATGTGGTGCGTATCGCGCCGATGCCGCCAGGGTTCATCGCGCGCCGCCCGGTGGCCACCTAGCCCGGAAAATCGTGCACGGAGGGGGATCGGAGCGGCTTTAGGCTCGTAGTTATCCGCCCGAGGAAAGGATGTGGCCGTGGAGTCTGGGTTGCAGCAACAAGCCAGTCAAATCTTGGATCTCGCGACGCGGGCGAAGAAAGTCTTCGGCGGTGATTCCACCCCGCAGCGGCCACCGGAGTTCGCGGCGCCGCGCGATCTCGAAGAGACGATCTCTCGTGATCACTTCTGATTTCAGTGCCGCGGCGGGCCTATCGCCGTCAATGATGTTGGTGCAGAAGAGGTTACGATGACCGACGCTCGCAAGTTCGATGAGCTGGTGTCCTGGCATGCCAAGCCGGTCGCCGGGGTCGGTATGGGCTGGGATCCGGGTTGGCGTGCCGACGGGGGAGCGTTTGCCCCCAACATCAGCCCCTCGGACCCGTACTGGAACACGGTGTTGGACAAGGCCCAAGCGGCTTATGGCGATCCTGGTATGCGGTTCAACACCTCTGACCCGAGTGCGGACCGTTATCTAGTCTTCAGCGACGGCACGCGGGTACCGACCGATGGCTCGTTGGCTTATCGCGACAACGGCAACACCTACGTGATGAACAACGATGGCTCGGTGTCGCTACTTGGTGGTGACGGCAAGGCCGGTCAGCCGTTCTTCCCGGAGTTCCGGCGCAACGAGGCTGGCCAGTATGTGCCGGTCAACGCTCAAGGCCAGCAGGTCGCGCCGCTGGCCGCCTCCTACGTGGATGATCCAGCGACAGGCAAGCGCACCTACTACAACGCCAACGGAGACGTCGTGGGATCTGAGCAGCGGCCCGCCACACCGCCTCCGGGCAGCCAGCCCGGCGTGGCGACCGATGAGCAGCAGTCGGGGCGCACCGCTGACGCGGTACGCAAGCTGCACGACGAGATGAAGGACCGCTACAGCCAACTCAGCGAGGCTGAGGGCAAGTTGACCGAGGCGATGCTGAGCGCCCGGACCACGACCGCCGAGGGCCAGCAGAAGCTCAACGACATCCAGCAGAAGATCGTCGAGGCGGTCAACAACCCGGCGATGTCTCTGGACACTCCGGCGGGCGAGCAGGCGTTCTTGAAGTTCTTGCGCAGTCAGGTCGCCGCGATCGGCGAAGTACTCCAGTCGGGGACTTTGACTGCCGAGGATCAGGCCAAGGCGGCGTCAGCGCTGGCCGCCCTCTACGACATGGACGGAGCCTCCCCGGACACCGGGGGCGAGACTCCCAGTGACCCCAATGCCCAACCGGGACCTGCGACTCCGGCGCCGGCGCCGGCGCCGGCGGTCAGTGATCCCGCGCTTGTCGATCCCGCGCTCACGGATGCGGGGCTGGGGCCGATGGAGCCGATGCCCGATCCGATGTTGTCGGATTTGGGGATGGGCGGTCCGATGGGTGCTGACCCGCTGGCGGGGCTGGCCTCCGCGTTGCCGGCCGCGATGGGGGCTTTCCCTCCGGGTGGCGGATTGGGTGGCGGCAGCCCGCTTGATGCTCTCACCGGAGCCGCTGCGCCGCTGGCCGGTCTGGCTTCCCAGCTGGGCGAGCAAGTCCGCCGTGAGGAACCCGACCCCGGCGTCGAGTCGGAGAAGGACAAGGACGACGAGCTCGACGAGGACGAGGGTAAGGACGACCACGACCACGCACCCGAGCCAGTGCCCGGGGAAACCCCGCCGTCCACGGCGCCGCAATCGGGCACTCCGCCCGAGCCGGTGCCCGCGGGCACGCCCGGGGAGGGCGCCCCACCGGCGGCACCGGGCCCGCCCCCACCGCCGCCGACGGCAATCACGCTGCCGGACGGCTCGACCGCCAATGCACGCACGCCAGAGCTGGCCCAGGCCGTCAAGGCCCACCTCGACGGCAAGCCACTCGAGGAGGCCTACCGCGAACAGCACCTCGAGCTGCCCCCGCCGGGCACTCCGGTGACCGCTCCGGTCGATCCGTCGCGCCTGTCGGCCGGCATGCTCGCGGTGTTCAACGACCATTACGCGGTCGCGCTGAGCTCGGTGAAGGCGCTCCAAGATGGCCAGGTTGTGCCGGCGTCGATGATTGCCTCCAGCCCGGGCTTCTTGGGCTGGCTCGATCCCAGCGCGGTCGGCGCACCAGAGCCCACCCCGGCTCCCGCGCCGGTGCCTGTCCCACCGAGCTCCCCGGCCACCGACCCGGCGAACCCGGCGCCGCTGGCCAGCGCACCGGTGCCCACCCCCATCGGATAGCGGCTGACGTATGACGCGGCGGCAAAAAATCGCGACAATATCTAGATCGAAGGAGCTATGAGATGACCGACCCGATTCATATCGACCCTGAGGTGATGCGCACCGTCGCCAACCAGCATGACGATGTCGCCGACCAGATCGCGCCCGCCCGCGAGGCCAGCGCCGAGATCCTGGCCGCGGTCAACACGTTCGGCCCGATCATGCACCAGTTCAAGTCGGCGGTGTCGGACTTGATGGTCAACCGCGACGCCGCGCTGCTCCACCACGAACACACCCACCGCAGCGCCGCGATCGGGTTGCGTCGCGAAGCGGCCAATTTCGTCACCCGCGACGAAATCAACGCAGAAAACCTCCGAGTTGACCAGCAATGACAACCTGCCGCTGAGCGAGCAGGCGTTCCTGGCCAGGACCCCCGACGATGCGGTCCTGGTCAGGGTTGCCGTCAAGGGGCACATCCTGGGCGTTCAGCTCGAACCCAAGGCCATGCGCGACAACATGCACGAGTTAGCTCAGCGAATCATGGCCTGTGCCGACGTGGCGTATCTTCAGGGGCAGGTGGCACTGCGCGAGCAGATGGAGAACGCCAAGCTCGATCCCGTCTGCTACGCAGATTTCCCCACCGAAAGGGACCTTTCCGCCGCCCGTGACCGACTGAGGAATCTCTAGACCGATGGTTTCTGTTGACCCGAGTGGACTGGTCTCGGCAGCGCAACGGATCACCGCCGCGCTGTCGGATCTGACGACAGCTAACCCCGAGCATCCCCCGCTGGCCGCCGATCCGGCGTCGGCGGGCGCTGCGGGCAGGCTCACCACTGCGGGCACCACCTTGGCCAGCGTCCTGGTCGAACAGGCGGCAGGGCTGGCAGCCACCGCTGAACAGCTGGCCAACGTGGCAGCAGGTTTCACCGCCAAGGACGCGGCCAACGCGATCAAAATCTCCAGCCTCAACACCGCCAGTGAGGGCGCCGCCGTGTCGGGCTGGGCGCCCCCGTCGCCACCAATCCCTCCCGACGCGCGTCCAGTGCTGGCCGCACCACCCGCCGCGCCCGCCGAGATCATCTCCAATGCGGTGCACTCCGGCGACCCCGCCAGCGGCGAAGCGTTCATTTCGGGATGGCGCCAGGTCGCCGGCTCGGCCCGCGACGCCTCAGCCGCGGTACGGCTGGTCGCCGATAGTCTCCCTGACAGCTGGGATAGCCCGGTGGCCACCGACGTGGTGCGCGGGCACCTGATCAAATACGCCAATGCGTTGGAAACCTCCGGCCAGCGCGCCGATACGGTCGCTGAGCAGGCCAATCGCCATGCTCAAGAGGTCGCTCAGGCGCGGAGCGACATTCCGAGTCCGGACGCGTTTCAAGCGATGAATCACCAGCTACAGACGCTGGCGCAGGCTAACGCGCAGACCGGCGGCATGTACGCGGTGCCGCTGGCCAACGCGGTGGAGCAGAAAGCTCAGATGGAGGCCCAAACCGCGCAAGGCTTCGGTGGCTACTACGCCAGCACAGAGGCCACCACCGCCGGTGAGGTTGATCTGGACGGCGACGGTATCCCCGACGTTCCCGCCGACGAGGCGGCTGCCGCGGCCGCTGCGGGGGAAGGAACGGGTCTGCCGGGCGAAGCGACCCCGGGAGAGCCTGGGTCACAGGATATGGCCGGTCAGCTGGCCTCGATGCTTCCCAGCATGATCCCCACGGTTCTCGGGGCGGCCGGGGGACTACTGGGCGGCGCGATGTCATCGGTGATGAAGGCGCCGGAATCGCTGATTCAGGCCGGAACGCAGGCGATGGGTGCGGCTACTCAAGGGCTATCGGGGTTGATGCAACCCGAGCTCGACGACATCGGCACCGAGGACCTGGGCCTAGACGATGCGCCCTTGGACGACATGAGCGGTTTTGGCGGCGGAGGGGGCGGGGGTGGCATGACGTCGCCAGCCTCCGGCGGGGCACCGTCGACGCCGCCGGTGATGCCCTCCACCGGCCCCAACCCCACCCCGCCAACCTTGCCCACCGGTGGATCGTTGCCTCCGCCGGTGAGCCCCACGATGGGCCCGGGCGGCGGCATGATGCCAATGGGAGGCATGCCGATGGCCGGCATGCCAGGGGGTGCAGGCCAAGGCGGCGGGGCCGACGAACGCAACGCAAAGCCCAAACAGGTTGTGGGCAAGGATCTTCCGCACACCGAATCGGTGACCGGCAAGGTGACCGCTGACAGGATCGCAGTGTCGACAACCGCACCGGACCGAAAGGACGACGACCCGCCGCCCAACGACGACGCACCTCAGCGCACTAGCGCTCCGCTGATCCGGCGTATCACGACTGTCGCACCGAAGGACGGCGCCTAATGTTGGGCGGCGTGGGCTTCGACGATCTCGGCGACGAGGAAAAGGTCAAGTTTTCCGAAGCGGAACAGGCCGCGACCCTGGAGCGTCTCGACAAGATGATCGCCCAGCTCGGGGCACTGCGTACCGAGGTCGAAGACCCCGATGGCTATGTGCGGTTCACACTGGGTGACGACGGCCGCCTCCTCGAACTGTTCATCCACGAGGCTGCCCGCACATCACTGACCAACTTGGCGTTGGAAAAGAAGCTCAACGATCTGTTCGCCGCTGCTAACGAGGCAATGATGCTGTCCCGCAAAGAGTTCTGGGACCACTACAGCATTACCGACATCTGATCCGCAGGTCTAGCTCCGAAAAGCGCTGAGTCAGAACCGAGTTTTCAGATCGGCCTTGGCGGGCCTATAGCCAAAACCCCGCGCTGATTGACTAACGCACGGGGCACGGTCTGGGTCAGGCAGACTGACTGTGAGCGCGAGAAGTGTTGGCAACAAATGCCGTTCGAAAGTTTCAAGTGGAAGGGCCCGACCAAGGGTGGGAGGAGTCGGGCCCTTCCGGTTCCGACCTCGGGGGGCGCGACCGGAACACCACGAACGCTACCGCAGCGCCCACGCCCCTCCGTGCACAAATTTCGGCGGCGCGATGCTGCGCCATCGCAGCGACTCGTTGAGGTGCCGCGCGGGCCGGCTACAGATCCGGGGTAGCTGTAGGCAGCCAAGCCGTGAAAGGCCGCGAACATGTGTTGACGGGGAGGTGCCGAGCGGATCGGGGCCGAATTTGGCGGTGCCAGACCCCACCGGGGCCGTTTACCCTGGATGTATGACAGCGGGCGGGAAAACCCAAGCATATGTGCCGCCGCCGAACGGTGGCCCCTACGGGCCACCCCCTGGCCCCGGCCCATCCGGCTATGGCCCCCCGCCGGCGCCTCCACCGGTGTTCCAGCCCCGACGCCCGGGACGCTTGCGGACGGCACTCGCCGCCTCGGGCATCATCCTCGCGGTGGTTCTGGCGGCATCCGCGCTGGTAGTAGCTTTAACGACCCGCTCCAGCAGCTCCAACACTGCCGCACCTTCGGCCGGCAACCCCGCCGCATCATCCAGCCCGGCGTCCACTGAACAGGCCGACCGCGCACTCTGCACCGCAATCGCTCCCTTGATGGTTGAACAGAACAAAGTCTCCAACGATTGGTTCCGCCTGGGGGAACCCGGCTCGACGGCGAGGGATGCCGGGCTACCAAAGTTTATTGACGACACAGAAAATTGGGTCGGTCGAGCCGAAGCTGTGCTCGCGGAGCACCCCGGCGTCCAGCCACGACTGGAACGAACAATGAACCGTTATCTCGATGACTTATGGCTTTTCGTGAATAACATCGCGCCCGGCCCTTCGGAGGACTACGACAAGGCAGCTTGGATTGACAGCATGATCGCCTACGGCGGGCCCCAAACAATTTGCGACGACCTCGGCGCCGGCTGGTAGTTGGATGGGGGGGACTAGCTGATGCCGGCTTCAGCAGCGGTTGCCGCTGGCCCGGGGATGCCGACACGGCCGTACTCAATGCGGATTCTCGGCGGGTCCTGGCCGTCGACGTCACCGGAGTCGTGGTCGGACACCGCGAGCGCGCTGAGTAAGAAAAGTGCCGATCTGAGCACGTCGGCAGCGGCGATCCGCCGCGCAGCCGACGATCTCGGGGGATCTAATTCGGGGCAGATGATCGACGCGATGTGTGAGCGCTCGTATCGCACGGCGCAGACGGTGATCAATCACTCGGACCTGTACGGCGACATGGCTAAGGCGGTCAAGGAAACGGCTGAGCTGATCTGGCATGCCCGCGGCCGGCTCGAAGAGATTGACCGCAAAGCACATGAGGAGATCGAACGGCTCAAGCAGCAGCTTCAGGCTTTGGCGGGCTCGCCGTTAGGCGCTGGCGCGGCGATGGCCGCGATCTACGCAGCGATTGAAGCCGTCATCACCGCAGCGCAAGGGGAAGCGCTGGCTGTAGGGACTGACACCGCCGCGTCTATCGCAGAGCAAGCCGCCAACATCGGCGGCACCCCCTCAAGCCAGCTGTCCAGCGGCGGCCAGATCACCCCTGCCGATCACACCACCCAATCCGGCGGCAACGGAGACAACATCCAGGCACTCGACAACCCGCATAATTCACCACCACCGTCACGTCCGACCAGCGACCTACCCAAGTGGAACGAATCAGGCCACCCTCGCGACGACCTACCTAGTGATGGCGCAACTGATTCCGGCGGCAGCGAAACGCCTGGTGCCTCAGAACCGGGAAAGACTCCCGGCGAAACGGGTACGGGTTCGGGTGAGCCTGGAGAAACCCCGGGCGGAAACGCGGACACCACCGACGCGCTGAAGGGTACTCCAGCTGAAGCTAACAATTTGCCTCGATGGGAGTCGAACACTCCGGCGATGACTCCGCCGATGACGCCTGTGTCGTCTGGCGGCAGCGGCGGCGCTTCGTCGCTGGGCTCGGTGGGGAGTGGGTTCAAGCCGCCGTCTGCGAGCGGGTTGTCGTCGGCGGGGACCGGTGGTCTGTCGCCTAGTTCGTTGTCTTCGAATGCGGGGCTGTCGTCTCTGCCGTCTTCTGTGTCGCCGGCGGCGGGCGGTCTTCCGTCTGCGGCTGCGGGTGGCGGTGGCGCACCGGGCGCGGCTACCTCGTCTGACTTCTCCCGCGGGTTCAATGCGGGCTTAGGTACGGGCTCGGTGTTGCCGCCGCCTGTTGCTCCTCCTCCGGCGCAGCCGCTGAGTTCGACTACGGGTGCGTCGAGTGTGCCGGTCTCGGCCGTTCCCGCGCCGGTGTCGGCGGCTGGCGGGCCTGCGCACGTCGCGTCGCCAGGGTCGGCGGCGAGTGTTCCGGCCGGGCATATGGGGTCGATGGGTGCGCCGATGATGCCGCCAGCGGCCGCTCCGGCTGGCCCGCTGCCTCCGTTTAACTCTGATTTGCAGCCCAGGCAGGTCGCGCCTGCGGCGGCGGGCGCCCCGCCGCCCGCGCCACCGCCAGCTCCACCTGCGAGCCCGGGCCAGGGGACAGCGCTTCCGCCGGGTGTGGTCGCCTCGGGTGTCGGCGCCACAGCGGCGGGCGCGATCGCAGGGGCGCAGTCTGGGGCGCCTGACCCGTTGCTCGATAGGGCGTCGGAACTGGTCTACGAGCTGATGCACGCCTCGCGGGTTTATGGGTGCATCGACTGGTGCGTCGGGATGTTCAAGACGCCGTCAGGACCGCAGGCATGGGTGGTGAGCAGTGAGGGCAGCGGGTTCATCCCGCCGGGGGTGTTTCTGCCCAGCTCCGCGCGGCTAGTTTTTTCAGATCCTGGTTTGGACAAGGACTTTCACGCCCGCTGGTTCGGCTGGGTCAACCCAGCCCAGACGATGACCGCGTACGGGCAGATGTGCATGGCGAGCAACCCGAACGTCGAGTTGTGGGCGCTGGCGGTGTCGACGGACTATGGCGGCAACGCCGCTGTGGCGCGGGATGCCGGTGTACGGCATATCGAGAATTGCGCGTTGACCACCTCACCGATCAAGGCCGACTCAGCACCGCCGGCGCTGGATGAAACTCGTATTCATCGGCTGGAGACCATTGACCGCCCCGAGTACGCGCGCCTGACCACCGGCGGGGTGGTTGATCGTTCACAGCTATGGGCGTTGACGGTTGCCGCAGTGCGCACGGTCCTCTCGCGCGCCTCTGAGCTGCTGGGCTTCCAGGTTCCTCCGGCCATTCGCCAGGTCGCTACGGCGATCGAGAATGGTGAGCCGGTGACCGAAGAGTTGTGGGCCGATCTTGACGTGGCGATGCGCGCAGCGATCCTCGACAGCGCGGGCCAGCGGCCAGGTCGGGTGGCCAGCGATGTGGGCCCGTCTGCCTATGCGCGGTGTTTCCACAACGTGGCTCGCGCCGCGGAGCTGCTGTCGTGGTGGCGCAGCACGACACCGGATTATGTCGAGATCGCCTACACGGCAAGGCATATCGCGAAGGAAGCTGAACTATGGCCCACGATGGCCGCATGAGGGGAGTTGTGTAGATGCCTGCAGTATCTGGGGGCGCGAAGCCGATCGAGGTGTTGCCCGCGGCGGTCACTGGCACTGCCCAGTCGATCGCTGGGGAGGTGAGCCGGTCGGCCCAGCCTGGCCCGGTTCCGATGCCTGCGGGGGGTATTTCGCCGATCGATGTCGCCGCCAACGCCGTGGCCGTCGCGGTGGCCGAGAATGTCGCGCACTGCTCGGCGACGCTGGCGCCGGAGCCCATCGAAGGGGTTCAGAAGGCCGAGACCGCCACGACCGAACTTCGGGGGCAGGACGCTGAGAGCGCCGCCGACATCAGGTCGGTCGCTCAGACTATGCAGCCGATGCCGCCGCCGGGGGTCAGTGGCGGCGGGGGCGCACCGAGCATCCGCCCGGTCAGCAATACCGGCGCGGATAGTTGGCATTGGGAATATGACCACAACGGGCTGATGGTCAGGGTCGATGACGTCGAGCCAATTGATCCGGGCGGCGCGGCCGGTGGTGGTTTCGGCGGGCTTGCCCCGGTGGGCCCCTGACAGCTCGGTCACCGCTTGTTGCGTGAAGGGGTTGTCAGCTGTTGTGTGGTGAGTGGTCGGTAGTTGTCGGTGGTGTGCTGTAGGAACAGGCGTATGAATCTTGCGGCGTGGGCTGAGCGCAACGGTGTTGCGCGGGTCACCGCGTGTCGCTGGTTTCACGCTGGTTTCACGCGGGCCGGTTGCCTGTTCCGGCGCGACGAGTGGGTCGGCTGATCCTGGTGAGGGATGCGACCGCCGAGCCAGTCCAGCATCGGCGGACGGCGGTGTATGCGCGGGTCTCGTCGGCGGATCAGAAGGCCGATCTGGATCGGCAGGTGGCGCGGGTAGCTGCGTGGGCGACGGCGGATCAGATCTCGGTGGACAAGGTGGTGACCGAGGTCGGGTCCGCCTTGAACGGGCACCGCCGCAAGTTCCTTGCGTTGCTGCGTGACCCGACGGTGAGCCGGATCGTTGTGAAGCACCGGATCGTTTCTGCCGGTTCGGATCTGAGTATGTCGAAGCCGCGCTCGCTGTGCAGGGCCGCGAGTTGGTCGTGGTCGACGCCGGAGAGGTCGACGATGATCTGGTGCGTGATATGACCGAGATCCTCACCGGTATGTGTGCGCGGCTCTACGGGAAACGCGCCGCAGCCAACCGAGCCAAGAGGGCGATGGGCGCTGCCGATGATGGTGAGGCGGCCTGATGGCGAAGTTCGAGATTCCCGAGGGCTTTTCGGTGCAGGCGTTCCGGTTCACCCTAGACCTGACCGACGGGCAAGCTCGGTCGTTGGCACGGCACTTCGGCGCTCGCCGAAAGGCGTACAACTGGGCTGTAGCGGCCCTGAAAGCCGATATCGTGACGTGGCGTGAGACTGGTGTCGAGACGGCGAAGCCGTCGCTTGCTGTGTTGCGTAAACGCTGGAACACGGCCAAGGACGCGGTGTGTGTCAACGCCGCGACCGGGGATGTGTGGTGGCCGGAGTGCTCGAAAGAGGCCTACGCCGACGGGATCGGCGGCGCGGTGGATGCCTACTGGAATTGGCAAGCCTCCCGCGCAGGGACCCGCGCCGGCAAGCGAGTCGGGTTCCCGCGGTTTAAGAAGAAGGGCCGCGACACCGACCGGGTGTCGTTTTCAACCGGGGCGATGCGCGTCGAACCCGACCGCCGGCACCTCACGCTGCCAGTCATCGGCACAGTCCGCACCCACGAGAACACCCGCCGGGTCGAGCGCCTCATCCGGGCCGGCCGAGCTCGGGTGCTGGCGATCAGCGTGCGCCGCAACGGCACCCGGTTCGACGCCAGCGTGCGGGTGCTGGTGGCGCGCCCTCAGCAGCCCAACGTGGCACTGCCGAAGTCACGGGTCGGTGTCGATGTGGGGGTGCGTCGGCTGGCCACGGTCGCCAGCACAGACGGCGCAGTGCTCGAACGGGTGCCCAATCCCCGTCCGCTTGACGCTGCACTCAACGAGTTACGACACGTCAGCCGGGCCCGCTCCCGCTGCGTGAAAGGGTCGCGCCAATATCGCGAGCGCACCACAGAAATGTCCCGGCTGCATCGCCGGGTCAACGATGTCCGCGTGCATCATTTGCACGTCCTGACCACACGATTAGCCAAAACTCACGGCCGGATCGTGGTCGAAGGTCTGGACGCTGCGGGGATGCTGCGGCAAAAGGGTCTGCCGGGGGCACGAGCCCGCCGACGCGGCCTGTCCGATGCCGCCCTGGGTACGCCGCGGCACCACTTGTCCTACAAGACCGTCTGGTACGGATCACAACTGGTGGTGGCTGATCGGTGGTTCCCTTCGTCGAAGACTTGCCACGCGTGCGGGCATGTTCAGGACATCGGCTGGGCAGAACACTGGACCTGCGATCGCACTGGCGGCGGTTGCGGGGCCACTCATCAACGCGACGATTGCGCCGCGATCAACCTCGCACGCTACGAGGAACCCGATAGCGTCGTCGGCCCAGTTGGGGCCGCCGTCAAGCGTGGAGCCGACCGTAAGACCGGGCCAAGCCCGGCTGGTGGCCGTGAAGCGCGGAAGGGACCCGGCCACCCAGCCGGGAAACAACCCCGAGACGGGGTGCGAGTCGCGTGACCACTAACGATCACTCACTCGCAACGGGTCGCAGCATCGTGGGTTTTCTGGTTATCGGGCGCTCTGAAATTGGCGCCGATATAGCCCCTTGGACGGGGTTAGGGTCAGTTACGTGACCACTCAACAGTTCAGGCGGCCCGGCCCGATTGCACGTCCGCCGGCGACGGCGGGCGGCAAGATCGCGATTGATCCGCCGATTCCGGCGCCGATCCCGCCGCCACGCAGCGTGTGGGGGATTGTGCTGCCGATCGTTCTGATTGTCGGTGTGATCGGGTTTATCGTCGCGATGTACATGTCCGGAATGCGTAGCTTCGCATCGGGTTTCGGCATTTTCGGGATCATGATGTTGATCGGCATGGCGGGCATGCTGTTCCGCGGCCGCGGAGCCGCGCAGAAGATGTCCTGGGGTGAGCTGCGGCAGTACCGGGCCAACTACTTCGCCCGCCAGGACGATGTGCGCGATGAGATCGAGGTGCAGCGCCGCGCCCAGTTCGACCATCGCGAGCATTTCCATTGGGAACCAGCCAAACTCGTGGCCGCGGTCGGCACCGAACGCATGTGGGAACGCTCACCGAGTTCGGATGAATTCGGTGAGGTCCGGGTCGGGGTCGGCAAGGTCAAGCTCGCCATGACGATCGAGAAGCCGAAGATTCCCGAGGCATCACAGATCGAACCGGCCACCGGTCACGCCCTGCGCAAGTTTCTGCTGGAGCAGGAATACATCGACGACATGGCCAAGGTGATTTGGCTGCAACGCTTCGCGGGCGTCTCGTTCATCGGGGATATGGACGAGGCACGCGCTCTGCTGCGGGCGATGGTGTGCCAGCTGGCGGCATTCCACAGCCCCGCCGACCTCCAGATTCTGGTGGTCAGCGACGCCCCGTCGGTGTGGGACTGGACGAAGTGGCTGCCACATATGCAGCATCACAGCAAGCGCGACGGCTGCGGTGAGCGCCGGCTGCTGTTTTCCTCCCCGGCTCAGCTGGAGGAGTTTTTCGACGAGGCGGAGCTTCCGCGGAGCGAGTGGACACCCCCGGCCAGCGGATTGCACGGCGCGGGGAACACCGCTCTGCCGTTCCGGGTGATCATCGACGACAACTGCGGAACCCCCGAGGACTGGGCCGGCCTGACCGGCAGCGCAGGGTATGCCGGCACCTGCTTTGTGCGCCTGGCACCGTCGGTGCCTCCTCCCTCGCCGCATGATGCGTTCGGGACGAAGAGTTGGATCGGGTTTTCCCCGGAGACCACCTACCGCCTCGTGGGCGGTGCGCTGCGGAAGCGCCTGCCCGCCGAGGACCTCACACCGTTTAGCGGTGTGCAGCACCCGTCCTCCGACGAGCTCGACGACGCCTTCTACGCCAAGGCCGACCAGCTATCGATCACCGCAGCGGAGCGGTTCGCTCGGGCGATGGCCCGCTTCCGCGCCTCCGGCGGGGTCACCACGGTCACCGATTCCGGCCACCAGCAACGCACGCTGCTCGACGCGGTGGGGGTGCGGGACCCCCGCAACCTCGACGTGGACCGCCTGTGGTCCCCGCGCCGCAGCCAGGGCCCGGAGTGGATGCGCTTCCCGGTCGGTCTCGATGAAAGCGGCCAGGTCGTCGACCTGGATCTCAAAGAGGGCAGCCAGCAGGGCATGGGCATGCATTCGCTGTTCATCGGCACGACCGGCGCGGGCAAGTCCGAGGGCATCATCACCGAGGTCGCCTCGATGGCGTTGACCCATTCGCCGGAGGTCGCCAATGTGGTGTTCTTCGACTTCAAGCTGAAATCAGCAGCCGGCGTGCTCGAACAGTTCCCGCATGTGGTGGCCAGTGTCAGCAACCTCGGCGATGAGCGCCACCTTGTCGGCCGCATGTATGAGGCGCTGGAAGGCGAGCTTGATCGTCGCGGCGCTCTGTGCAACGCCGCCGGCCCGGACGTGGTGGATCTGACGGTCTACAACCAGCGGCGGCTCACTGATCCCTCGCTGCCGCCGGTGCCGGTGCTGTGGGTCATCGCCGACGAGTACCAGGAGCTGCTCAGCGACCGCGACTGGGGCGATAAGTTCCGCAGCTTGTTCTGGCGGATCATGCGCCAGGGCCGCGCCTATCACATGTTTTTGCAGCTGGTCGGCCAGACCGTCGACACCCAGAAGCTGCGCGACATCCGCAAGCTGCTCGGCTTCACCATCGCCGGCCGTACCGGCACCGAGGAAGATTCCCGCGAGGCCCTCGGTGTGGGGATCGCCGCCAAGATTGACGAGAAAGGCGCGGAGGGTACTGCGTTCCTGCGGGTGGCGCAGCGCCAGCCACGCCAGTTCCGATTCTTCTATTCCTCGGCTGATTTCGTTCCGCAGACCGGGCCCGACGACAGCCGTCCACTGGAGGCCGGCACCTGGTTCGAGCCCCGCGCTTTCACGGCCGAAGAGGCCGCCGACATCGATGGCCTGCTGGCCGAGCCGGTCGAACGTGACGCTGCCCCGGCGCCGGTCCCGGAGGCCGCCAGCGTGAAGATCATCGACGCCGTGATTGGTTCCCTGCAGGCCACGGGGGCCGCCCCGCCACGCCAGCTGTGGCTGCCCCCACTGGGCGCCCCACCGGCCGCCGACGATCTGGTGGCTCGACTGCGCGGCAAGCCGTGGGATGTCGACTACGGCCAGAACCCGGGCCTGGTGTTGCCGGTGGCGCTGGAGGATCGCCCACGTCAGCACCGCCAGGATGTCTGCTACCTGAACATGCTGGAAAGCAGCGCACTCATCGTCGGCGCCCCCCGTATGGGTCATACCAACGCGGTCATGACCATGATCACCGCGGGTGCGTTGATGTACCGTCCGGAGCGGGTGCAGTTCTACTGCATTGCTGCCAGCGGCCCACAATTGGCAGCGTTGAACGATCTTCCGCATGTGGCGGCGGTGGCGGCTCTGCACGACACCGAGGGCGTCACCCGCTTGCTGGCCACCGTGCGCGGCATCGTCGAGGAGCGCGAACGGCTTTTCGCCACCCGCGGCCTGGACATGGAGCAGGTGCGTGCGGCGAAGTTCGGCCCGAACCCGACCGATATCGGCGTCGCCGGCGGTGATGTGGTGCTGGTCATCGACGGCTGGGGCAACTTCAACGACGCCAACCAGAAATGGGTTGACCAGGTGATGTCGCTGATGCGCGCGGGCAACTACGGGGTCCGCACGATCGTCACCCACACCAGCTACCTGTCGAAGATCAACACCCAGGTCAAGAACCTGTCCACGGAGCGCATCGAGTTGCGGATGACCGATGAGCGGGAATCCGAGCTGGGCCGGCGCGACCCCACGGTCAACCGGGGCAAAGAGGTCCCGAATAAGCCCGGGCACGGCCTCAGCGCCGCCGGCTTCCACATCATGATCGGCGAGCCGGTGCTGGCCAATGATCCGGCCGGCCCCATCGACGCTCGCGGTGTCGGCGCAGTGGTGCGCCGGGTGGCCGGAGTGGAGAAGTTCGCCGAGGTGAAACGCCTGCCGGAGATGGTGCCGCTGTCTGATGTGTTGGCGCGGGTAAACGGCGGCGCGCAACGCGACCTGGTTCCGTTCGGTCTGTCGGAGTCCGATCTGGGCCCGGCCTACGTCGACTTCGCCGAGAACCCCCACGCGGTAGTCGTGGGCCGCGCGCAATCGGGACGCTCGGCGTTCCTGCGCACGATGATGCGCAGCGTCATGGCCCACTACAGTCCCGATGAGGCCACCATTGTGTTGATTGATCCGCGCCGCCGACACATGGGCGTGGTGCCAGAGGAGACGTGGCTGTCGCGCTACGCCTACACCCTCAACGACATCAAGAAGGCTGCGGGGGAGTTGAAGGAGCTGTTCGACAAGCGCACCCCGCCGCCGGGCACCAGTCCCACGGAGATGCTGAAACGCCAGTTCTGGACCGGCCGCAAGATTTTCATCTTCGCCGATGACGTCACGTCGTGGAACTCGGCACAGAATCCGCTGATGGAGTTGGCCGACTATGTGGAAACGGCCGACCAGCTGGGCATGCACATCATCGCGGCCGCCGACATCAAGCTGTGGAGTTTCCAGGCGTCAGGCAACAGCATGCTCGGCCGACTGGCCGGCGCCCTGCAACCGACGATCATTCTGGACGGCCGCCGAGAACACGGCCCGATCATCAGCGGTGTCTACGCCGAGCCTCAACGTCAAGGTAAAGGCATCTACGTGCACCCCGGCGGCACCACCGATGGTGTGCTGGTGGCCTGGACACCTGAACCGGTGCGCTCCACACCTCCTCGACATTCCACCCCGATAGGCCAGAGCTAATGCGATCACCAGTGACCCCTGCGGGCGATTGGGCTACGGAATTAGTGGCCCGAGCACCGGAATCAGAGAGTTTGAGCCTACTCAGCAGCCATTCATCGAGGTCATCGGTGGTGATGGTGCCTGTGCGGAATTTAGCGCAGGTAGCCCCCTAGCACTGGCCTTAAACTGAGTTCAGATCACCCCCACGAAGGGAGAGGCAAACAAATGTCCGTTCCATTCATTGGTGTCGAGCCGGCGCTGGTCGGAATGCTGTCGGCTGCCGAGAGCGCAGGCGCGGCGACCATGGCCGCCGGGACGTCCGGGGCTGCCCCGGTGATGACGACGGTGCTGCCCCCGGGTAGCGATCCGGCGTCGATGGCGGTGGCGGCGGCGCTCAATGCGCGCGGCGCGGCAGCGGTAGCCGCGCTGACGCAGCTGACGATGACGCGGGCAATGTTCGCCGGCAACGTCGGCGTCAACGGCACCAGCTACGCAGCGATGGATGTGCTGCAGCAGACCGCTCTGGCGATCTAGAACCGCTTTCGGGCAATGCCAGGCTTCGGGGATTCGGCGCTCAATCCGCCGCAGGTGAACTACTACCAGTTGGTCACCGGCGATGAGGCGGCGACTGCTGCGGCAGCTGCGGCGGCTCATCAGGCGACCGCGGCGATGCTTTCCGCCGAGATTGCCACCATGACCACCAGTACGACCAGCACGGCCGCGGTGGGCTGGCAGGGCGCCGGTGGTGCGGCGATGACGATGACCGCTCAAGCGTTCGCGGGAATCTTGGGCATGGCGGTGGCCTGGTTTGAGGAAGCTGTCGTGCAGGCGACGGCCATCGTGGATGCCTATCACCTGGCCAAAACCACGATGGTGCCTGGACCGGTGTCCGATCAGAACCTCGCCGACACCGAAGCGCTGGTCGCCACGAACTTCATCGGGCAGAACAGTCCGGCGATCGCGGCCCTGGTCGCCGAATATGAGCGGCAGTGGATTCAGAACGCCACCATCATGTCGAGTTACCAAGGTGTGGTCACCGCGGCGTTGGGCGTACTGGCGACGCCGCCGCCGTTCGCACCGATGGCACCCAACCCCGCCGCAGCATTGGCCGCCCTGGGCAACGCCGGGGCACAAGCCGGTGTGCAGGGCGCCCTGCAGGCCAGCTCCCAAAGCATGCAGCAGGCCAGCACCGCGGCGGTGCCGGCCGCTGAAGCGGTCTCGGCACCGGCCGACGCCATGTCGGCGATGGGCGGGCCGATGGGGATGATGGGGCAGCTCTCGTCGGTCACCGGCATGATGGGCCAGGCTCCGCAGATGCTGGGCCAGGCCCCGCAGATGCTGGGCCAGTTCATGCAGATGCCGATGGGCATGCTCGGCCCGCTGTCGTCGAGCATGGGCGGTCTCGGTGGCGCCCCGGGGGCGTCAGCGGCTCCGCTGACCGGTACGCCGGTGGCGACGCCGGGGTTGGCCAGTGCGCTCAGCGGCGGCGGCGGTGGTGGCGGCGGCATCGGTGCCGGCGGCAGCGGGGTCGTTCCGACCAGTTCCTACACCCGCCCGGTGGGGAGTTTCAGCACCCCGAATGCCCCCAAACTGCCCGGCGGATTCGGAGGTGCCGTCGAACCGGTGGCCACCGGACCGAGCCCGGCAGGGGGTGCAGGCACTGGTGGTCTGTACGGCGCTCCGGCCTCGGCGATGGGGCGCGACGGCGGGGCCGCGACCGAGCAGCGGCAGGGACGCACGATGCAGGTCACGCTTGCCCGATCGGCTGCTGACAGGGGGGACAGGTAACAAAAGATTAGCGCACGGCGGGGTGTGTAGACGCCCATAGACTTTGTCTAGAACCAAACACCTTCCAGAACAGGAGTTTCCATGGCACAGCAAGTTGTTGGTGCGGCGCAGATCCAGTCCACCGCCGACCAGCTCGACGATCTCAAGATGCGGGCGCTCGACGTGCTCAGCCGCTACCAGCAGCATTCGACCGAACTGCAGGCCTCCGGCGGCCTCGACGGCCAGGCCGGTGTCGCCAACGTGGCTACGGCAGAAGAGATCTCGCAGGCACAGCGTGAGATGAACATGCGGTGGGAGTCGCTGATCGCGGCGCTGCGTAACAGCGCGCCGGACTTCACCAACATCGACACCCAGAGCGCCCAGCAGATCCAGTCGGTCGCCGGCGGCCTGCGCTTCACCTGACCCTTCCACCACCACAGACATTCGAAAGGATTCCACCACAATGGACGGAATGATCAAGGTCAATCCCGGCGCGATCGTCGATTACAACGCCGCCCTGGGAACGTTCAGCGGCGAGCTGGACAACATCGCCTCCGAGGCGCAGAACCTGCTCGGCGGTATCGCCGAGTACTTCACCACCGATCAGGCGTCGGTCACCTACGCCCAGGCGCAGCAGATGATCATCGACGCCACCAACGAGGGCAAGGAAGTCATCCACCGCCACGGCCAGGCCGCCGACCAGGCTGGTGTGGACTTCGTGTCCCAGGACGGGGCCTCTGCCCAGACGTTCATGGTCTAGGACGGCCCACCAGGGGTGCTGTAGCGACACTGCCGAAAGGGGGGCCAACTGCAGTTGGCCCCCCTTTTTGCTGCTCGAAAGAAACAGAAGGGATTAGGACATGGCGCTGACGACAACCGTCGGGGGCGTATGGGTACTGCAGGCGCTGCTGGGTGTGGAATCCATGCCAACAGCGTTGCGGCTCAAGCCATTTATTCCGTCAGTGCATCACGAACTGATTGTTGAGACCACAGCAGGGCCGGTCCCGATCGCCGAAACCGCCGAGTATCTGAGCCTGGTGCAGGCTGGCGCTATTTCCCCTAGTGGCGCGGTCGACGAACCGGTGCGCGACTGGATGACCGTGCTGGGGCGGCCTGATCGGCAGGCCGTCCTGACCATTCGGCGACCGTCAGGGCAGGCCGTCCACAACGGTGAACTGCCGACGGTGGACGAGCGGGTGGTCGTGGTGTGCCGGTACCGGCGGTGGCTGGCGATGGCTGCCCGCGACGGCAACGACATGGTCGTTGACGCGGTGGGGGAGACCGATGACCCCGCAGTCCAGGCGGACTTGATGTGCCAAACCTTGATGCCGGCACTGGGCGTGGCTGCACCCGCGGACATCGACGGCGTCAACATCCCCGCCGACCTGATGCAATCGACGCTGGAAGCCGCTGTCCCGCAAGGGCGAGACGCCACGATCGCCGCGATGAGCAGGCTGGGACTGCAACCCCAGCAGGCCGAGGTCCTGGCCGCGGCGACACGCTTGGACGACTCAGCCATGGCCGTCGCCATGGTGATTGACCACGACATCGCCCAGCATGTTCATCCCCGGGTGGTCACGGTGGCCGACACCGAGTTTGGTCGCGTGAGCATCACCACGAGCACGTCGGCTGACGGTAAGCAGTGGCTGAGCTTGTGGCCGGCCACCACCGACGCCGTGCGCGAGGACCTCTACGGGCTGCTTTCCGCGCCGCGGGCGGCCGCGTAAAACGTCATGCGTACATATGTCGGGGGGCATGAAATTGGTGCCGATTTAGGGTCATCGCCCCTAGTAGGGTGGGCAATATGGCGCTGAATTTGACGTCGCGGCTGCAGGTGACGGCCCACTATTTCTGGAACCGCCGCAACGCGGCGGCGCTGAGTCATCACGGCGTTCGGCTGGAATACGACCCCGAACAGCGCCGCAGCGCCGCGCTCATTCTCGGGGTCATGTTCACACTGCTGGCCATGGCGCTGATGTTCGTGCTGTCGTGGTTCAAGCCGGCCGGCCAGGTCGGGCAGTCGGCCATCTTGGCCGACCGCGACACCGGCGCGGTCTACGTGATGGTCGACGGTCGACTACACCCGGCGCTGAACCTGATGAGCGCCCGGCTGATTGCCGGCCAGCCGAATAATCCGACGTTCGTCAAGGCCGCAGAGCTGGAGAAATACCCACAAGGGCCGCTGGTGGGCATCGTGGGCGCTCCCGCGGCGATGCCCATCCGAACGGCGTCGTCCTCGGACTGGGCCGTGTGCGACACCGCACCGACACCGACGTCGACGACCTCGGCCGCCTCGGAACCTGTGGTCACGGCGATCGCTGGCCAGCTGACGCTGGGCCAGCGGTCAGCGCCGCTGCAGATGCCCGATGCCATCTTGGGCCGCTACGGCGATCGGACCTATGTGATCTGGGAGGGGCACCGCTCCGAGATTGACCTCAGCAATAAGGCGGTCGCTTTGGCCTTGGGCGTCGATTCGACTGCGCCGGAACCGATTCCGTTGTCGCGCCCGCTTTTTGATGCCCTTCCGGCGACTGACCCGTTGGTGAGCCCGGCCATCCCGGGGGCAGGGGAACCGTCACGATGGAATGTCGCCGACGGCGCGGTGATTGGATCGGTGCTGACCGTGCGCGACCTCGGTCAGCCCAACGCTGCGGAATCGCTGTACGTGCTGTTACGTGATGGTGTGCAACGGGTTTCGCCGTTCGTCGCCTCACTCTTGCGATCGGCGAACTCGTTCGGTGATGTGGCCCCGATTCAGGTGGCCCCCGACAAGCTCGCTCCGATACCGGTGGTGGATAAGCTGCCTGTGTCGTTCTACCCGGCCACTCGGCTGCGCCTGGTGGACACTGCCGTCAACGCCACCACTTGCCTGGCGTGGTCGAAGGGCGCCACAGACCGCGCCGCCGCAGTCACGATCTTGTCGGGGCAAGGATTGCCGATCCCGCTCGGCTCCGCCGATAACCGGCTGGTGAAACTCCCTAAGGGCGTTCGTGATCCCGAATCGGTGGAGGCTGACCAGGTGTACATCGGCCCTGGTGCCACGAACTTGGTGATGACGACCAGTGCGGCCCCAGCGGCGTCCTCGCGCGAAGCGATGTGGTGGATTTCAGATCAAGGGGTCCGCTACGGCGTCGAGTTGTCCGACGACGCGTTCACGGCCCTCGGGGTGTCCCCGGCTAGGTCGCAGCAGGCGCCGTGGCCGCTGATCCGGGCGTTTGCGCCCGGGCCAGCACTCACCCGCGCCGACGCACTGGTCCAACACGACTCGCTCGCTCCCGTCGGGGGCGCCGAAGCGCTGCCCACTAGGTCTCCGGGAAGCTAGTTGTTGAAAATCGAGGGTTGAAAAACTAGTGCCGATATACGACATACACGCTGATAGGATCAGATTGTGACTGACCGCGACCTTCCCCCTGAGCAGCCGGGCTACCCTCCGAGCGAGGGCGATCCCCGCGACACCGGCGCGCACGCCGCAGAGCCGCCGGCGGTGCCGGGCTGGCCCCCACTACCGGCGAGCGGTGGGGAATCCGCGGGCGCTCACGCCCAAACCTCAGTGCCGCCACCGCCCCCGCCGTGGCCGGGCCGCACCCCGGAGGTGCCCAGTCCCGCACCACGATCCGACGCGGCTCCGCCGTGGGGTCAGCACGCACAATCCAGCGAGTCTGAGGCTGTGGAGTCAACCTCGGAGCGACCCGCGGCGGCCCCGCAAGAGTCTGACCCGGGCGCGCCGTACCGTCCGTCGGATGTTGAGACCACGACGTTTTTCGACCGCCGCGATTTCCCGCCCCCGCCGTTGCGCGAAAGCCCCTCCGGCGGCGGCAGTTTCGGTGAGACCGGTGCGGGCCAGCATGCGGTGCCGCCGAGTTCGCCTCAGTGGGGTGGCGAGCCTCCACGGCATCAGGCCCCACCGTTTCCGCAGCAATCCGGCCCGCAGCGGCCGCCCTCGCCCGCCCAAGGCTGGCCCGGTGAGCGTTCTGCGCCTCCTGCCGGTGACCCGCGCCAGTGGGGCGAGCCCGCCCCGGCGGCCACGGGGCCGGCCAACTACTCCTACGTCGACTCGATTCGGCCCACCGAGCTCGTACCGACCCGCAAGATTCCCCCCGGCAAGGGGTGGCGGAAAGTGCTGTACAAGAGCACCTTCGGGCTGCTGAACTTTGGGCAGTCACCCGATGAACGGCATTTGGCGGAGCTGGAGGCCAAGATCCGCTCCCTGCTGCGGGGCCGCTACAAGATCGGGGTGCTCGGCAAAGGCGGCGTCGGCAAGACCACGATTGCCGCCGGGGTGGGGTCGATCTTCGCCGAGCTCCGCCAGGATGACCGGGTAGTGGCCATCGACGCCGATACCGCGTTCGGCAAGCTGGGCCTACGCGTGGACCCCAACGCCAAGGGTTCCTATTGGGAGCTCGCCGCCGATCAGGACTTGCGCACCTTCGCCGACGTGCGCTCCCGCGTGGGTAACAACACCGCCGGCCTGTTCGTGCTGGCCGGCGAATCTGCCACCGCCCGCCGCCGAATACTCGAGCCGAACATCTACCGTGAGGCGACCGGCCGGCTGGACAACCACTTCACGCTGTCGATCATCGACTGCGGCTCCACGATGGATTCCCCGGTGACCCGGGAGGTCCTGCGCGATCTTGACGCACTGATCGTGGTGTCCTCGATGTGGGTGGACGGGGCCTCGGCGGCGGCACAGACCATGGAGCTGCTCGCCAACACCGGCCATACCGGGCTGCTGCATCGCACGGTGGTCGTGCTCAACGACGGTGACGGGCACGCCGACAAGCGCACCCGCGAGGTGCTTCACGAGCAGTTCAGCCAGCGCGGTCAGCGCGTGGTGGAAGTGCCGTTCGATCGACATCTGCGGCCCGGCGGTGTGATTGACGTGCAGAACGAAATCGACAAGGTGACGCGTCGACGGTTCATCGAGATCGCCGCGGCGATCGCCGAGCACTTTCCCACGACCAGCGACAGTCTGCGGGGGCGCCGGTGACCACGGTGCGCCCGTCAACTCCCACGTCAGGATCGTCAGCCCCCGGTGGGCCGTTGGTGCCCTCGTCGTGCAGGGTGTCGCTGTTGGTCGGCGACGCTCACCAGATTGATCTGGTGTTACCGGCCGCAGTCCCGCTCTCGGCGTTGACCGACTCGACTCTTGGGGCGGTCAATCGGCTGCTGCGCAGCAAGGGTGAAGACGAACTCCCTGTAGGGACATATGAATTCGCCCGCGCGGTGGGGATGACACGGCTCTCGGAGGAGGTGTCGTTGTCGGCGCAGGGTGTCGCCGACGGTGACCTGTTGGCGTTCGTGCCCGAGAAGACAGCCCGCCGGTACACGCCACTGATCGAGAATGTCTCGACTGCGCTGGCCCGCTGGGCCCATGCCCACTTTCCTCCGGTGTCGACCCACGACGCGGTGGTGGTCGCCGGGGCGCTCACCGCGGCGGCACTGCTCGGGGCGGCCCTGCTGGTGTGGCGACTGCGTTGGGCGGCCCAGCCGTTTTGGCTGAGCCCCGCGATCTTCGCTGTCACCGCGGGCATCCTGTTGGCGACAGCCATGTTGTCGGCGCGTGCTGGGGCCAGCCGCGTCATCGTCGACGGCGCCGCCTGGGCGGCGTTGGTCGGTCTCGTGCTGGCCGGCGCGAGCGCCCCGTATGGCGATCAGCCCGGGGCCCCGCATGCTTTCCTGGCCGCCGTGGTGGCCACTGTCGGGGTGCTGCTGTTGGCCCGGATGACCGGCCGCCACTGGACCGCGGCGGCGGCGGTCGTCACCGTGACCACGGCCGTCATCGCTGCTGGCCTGACCCGGATGTTCTTCGACGTTCCCGCTCAACGCATCGCCATTGTCATGTTGATGGCGGTGCTCATCGCTTCTCGGGCGGCGACCGCGATCGGGCTGTGGATGTCCAAAGTTCCGCGCCAAAGCTTCGAGTCCATCACCGGGCGCGACATGTTCACCCGCGCCCCCGGTCAACCCGAGGACACGCTGACACCTGTGGAGTCGGCCGCCCATGACGTGACGCTGCGCGGGGAGCAGGTCGCCGAGGTGGCCCGCCGGTCCAACCGGGTGCTCACCGGGACCCTGCTCGGGATCGCGGTGGTGCAGCTGGCGGCCTCCTGGTGGGCGATCGCCCCGGGGTCGGGCTCGCAATGGCCCTCGATCGTCGTCGTCGTGGTGACGGCGCTGTGCTTGATTCTGCGGGCCCGCGGATTGCGGCACCGCCGTCATGCGGTGACCATCGTCAGCGGTTCGGCACTGTCGCTGATGGCGATCCCGCTGCATTACGGCCTCAGCGCACCGGCCTCGGCGACCGTCTCGGTGGCGGTGTCGGCGGCCGCGGTGTTGGCCGTCGCCGTGGCCGGGCTGCTGGCCGGGGCGGTCATTCCCTCCCGCAGCTTCTCTGAACCCATCCGCCAAGTCGTGGAATGGCTGGAGTACCTCGGCTATGCGCTCATCGTGCCGTTCGCCGCGTGGGCGATCGGGCTGCTGCAATACATCAGGTTGCACTGATGCGGGGCAAAAGCGTGGCGGCCGGCCTGGCCGCATTCGGACTGCTCAGCGCCAACGTGCTGGCGCCCCCGGCGGCGCTGGCGGTGGCCCCGCCGGTGATCGACCCGGGCGCACTGCCGCCGGATGAGACTCCGGGCCCGCCCCAGGAGATGCGCCAAACCAAGGCGTGCGTGACCCCCGTGGTGGTGGGCGATCCCAACGTGGCGCAACCCGACCCGGGCAACACCATGCTCAACATCGAACAGGCCTGGCAGTACTCGACGGGCGCCGGAGTGACGGTGGCCATCATCGACACCGGCGTCACCCCCAACCCACGGTTCCCGCGGCTGTTCCCCGGCGGCGACTTCGTGCAGGGACTACCCGACGGCGGGCTGACCGATTGCGAAAGCCACGGCACCATCGTCGCCTCGATCATCGGCGCCGCCCCGGCTAACCCGGCCGACCGCCCCACGCCGCGTCCTGCGGGAGCAGGGGCGCCGCCGCCGCCCCCGGGCGTGCCGGCCAACCCGGCGCCACCAGCGTTTCCCCCGCCGCCGACGATCACCGCGACCGCGACAGTGACCGCGCCCGCACCGCCGCCCGAGCCGCCGCCACCTCCTGCTGAGCCGCCGCCCGGTGGACCGCCCCCGGCAGGACCTCCCCCCGCGCAGGGCCCGGGAGACACCGGCGCCGCGCAGCCTTTGGTGCCTGGCCCGCCGCCGGCGGGACCGGACGGCGTGGTGGGCGTGGCCCCCGATGTCTCGCTGATTTCGATTCGGCAGTCCTCGACGGCGTTCACCCCGGCACGACCAGCCCCCGGCGACATCGAGGGCCAACGCAAGGCCGGCGACATCGCGACCCTGGCCAAGGCGATCCGCCATGCCGCAGACCTGCCCGGCGTTCGGGTGATCAACGTGTCGTTGGCGTCGTGCATTAACGCCGCCGCCCCGGTCAACCAGGACGCTCTGGGCGCGGCGGTGCGCTACGCCGCGGTGGACAAGGACATCGTGATCGTGGCCGCCGCCGGCAATCAGGGCGGCGGCGACCAGGGGCAGGACTGCGGACAGAACCCCGCCTTCAATGCGCTGGACCCCAACGATCCACGGGACTGGGCTGGGGTGCGCACGATCGTGACTCCGGCGTGGTTCTCCGACTACGTGCTCACCGTCGGAGCGGTGACCCCCGAGGGGTTGCCGTTGCCGGATTCGATCAACGGCCCGTGGGTGTCGGTGGCCGCCCCGGGGTGGCGGATCATGGGCCTGTCGAACACCAACGGCGCGGCGGTCAACGCCCGACCCGATGAACCCGGCTTGGGTGCGGGTTTCTGGGGGACCAGCTTCTCGGCCGCCTACGTCAGCGGCGTGGTCGCGCTGGTGCGGGCCAAATTCCCCGATCTCACTGCGGCCCAAGTCATGCGGCGCATCACCGAGACCGCCCACAATCCGGCCCGCGGGGTCGACAACCAGGTCGGCTACGGGGTGGTCGATCCGGTAGCGGCGCTGACCTTCGATGTGCCGCTGGGCGATCCGAAGCCAGTCGAGCGGCTCAGCACCGACCTGTATGTGCCTCCGCCCCCGCCGGGACCGGATCATCGGCCGCGCAACAGCGCCCTGCTCGCCGGAGCCGCGGTTCTGCTCGTCGCCGCCGTCGCCGTGGCGGTCGTGGGCATGCGCCGGAGGCTGCGATGAAGGCCCGCACCGTGGGCGTGCGCGCCGGAACACCGGTGGTGGTCGCGCTCGAAGTCGTTGCCCTGGTGGCGTTCATCGGTCTGCCGCCGGCGCGGTTTGGATGGTGGCCGGCAGCGGTGATCACCGCCGTGGCGCTGCTGCTGCTGGTGCCCACCGTGCACCGCCGCAACGTGCCGGGCTGGCTGGCTGCCGTGCGGCGCTGGCGTCGTTCCCGGCGCGGGAAATACCCGGCGGCGGCTGCGGCCGTGGATGTGCCCCACGGCAACATCGTGTGCGGTGTGCGCGTCGAGGCCTACGAAGCCCTCACGATGATCGAGGTGACCGGAAAGCCCTACTCGCTGACGTTCCTGCGCGGCTCCACAGTGTCGCTGACCCGCAACCTGCTGCCGCTGGAGGTGCTGACCGAGCTGCTCGACCAGCCCGGCGGGATTCAGCTGGCGGCCATTGACGTCGTGCCCGCCGGACACCGCGTGCGCCGCGGCAACGAATACCCCCCGCTGTACAGCACTCTGCTGGCCGACCGGCCCGCGGCCGGGCAGCGCACCATGCAGTTCGTGGTGCGCCTCGACATCCGAAACTCGGTGCCCGGCTTGCAGTATCGGCAATCGGTCGGGGCTGCTGCCGCCGCCGCCACCGAGCGAATCATCAATGCCCTGTTAGAGCGCGACATCCGCGCCACCGCCCTGACCGCCGCCGAGCTCGACACCGCGCTCGACCGGTTGGGCGCGCGGCTGCAGCCGGCGCCGGCACCCCCGGTCATCGAGGGCACCGACAGCCCGGCCGACCCGGTGCCCTTTCGCTCCACCAGCCCAGCGCAGCGGCGCAGCAAGGTCAGCAACGAGGTTGGCTGGCGCACCATCAAGGGCCACCCCGGGTTTCTCACGACGTACTACTTCTCACCCGAGGACATCACCACCGCGTCACTGCATCAGATGTGGGCGCTGCGCAGCGACGAGGTGGTGTTGACGCTGAGCTTGTTCAAACGCCGCTACGTGGAGGCCCCTGACGGCGATGGCCCGGTGATGATCGCGGCCACGGTGCGCACCAACGATCCGCAGCCCCCTCAGCAGCCACCGACGCTGTATCTCAACACGTTGCCCGGTGACCAGTTTTCCGCCGCACTGCGGCCGGCCCCGACGGCGCGTCCGGGCCACCTCGACATCCCCGCGCGCCCGCTGGGGGAGCCCAGCGCGTTGGAGATCCCGATCGGCTCGACGGGCATTCTGGTGGGAGCTGCACTGCGCGATGACCGCCGCGCAGACCCGCCGGTGCAGCGCGACGATCTGGTCATGTTGTCGCTGACCGATCCGCAGCAGGCCACCCGCATCGCCATGGACACCAGCGAGTATTACGTGCGCCAGCTGCTCATCCGCGCCGCCGCGGTGGGGGAGCGGATCGCTATCTATTCCAGCCAACCCAACCGGTGGGCGAGGTTGGCCCAGCCCAATATCGCCGTGGTCGACCGCCGCCGGCCCGCAGAGTTCGTGCCCTCGATCATCGTCAACGACCGGCCCCTCATTGCTCCGCCCACCGGATTGTCAGCCACCGTGATCACCCTCGGGCGTGCCCAGCCTGGCGGGCAGCAACCCGACATCCACTTCCAGCAGGTCTCGCGGGAATCGGTGCGGATCAGCACCGCCCGCGACACCGTCGAGGTCGCCATCGTGGCCTTCAACCAGGAACAGGCCTGGCTTGGCCTATGAGCGCTGCGCAGACACATTCTCCGGCCTGGGGTGGTCGGCGCCTTCTGGACGCCCTGGACGTCACTGACCTCGACACATTCGACCCGCGCCCGGGGTGGCGACGCCACGCCGACGATGACGTGCTGACGATCCCGGTCGGTGCGCCAGTGGACGCGCCCGACTCGACGGTGTCGATTGAGCTCGGCGATCACGCCAACGTCGCGCTCTGCGTGGGCATCACGGGGAAAACCACAGCGCTGCAGTCGCTTGCGCTGAGCGTGTGCACCCGTTACCCGCCGACCCGCGTGCAGCTCGCGATCGCCGACACGCAGAACGGCATCGCCGCAAACGCCACTGCCCGCCCTCCCCACGTCGTCGCCCACTACGCGGGCTACCGGCGCGCAGCCGACCCTCCGGCGAACTGGGACACCTGGTGCACCCAGGTCGAGACCGCGCTGAATGAGCGCGCAGGACAACCCCAGCCCGAACTGCTCGTCGTCGTCGATGCCGTCGACGAGCTGCTGGGGTCGCACCCACAAGTGGCGGCCACGCTGCAGCGCATCGCCGACGAAGGCCGCGACAAGCGTGTCCGGCTCCTCATGTCGAGCACTGAGCAGACCTCGACGTTCGCGGTTGGCGCCCGGGTGGGTCGGCCCGTTGAGGCAACCAGCGACGTCGTGATCGCGCTGAGGACCGCGACAGCACAAACGTCCATAGATGCCCTCGGTGGACCCCAGGCGTGGCAGCTGCCGATGTCACCTCCGGGTCTTGGCTATGTCCGACCACGTGACGGTGCGATCACCGGACCCGTGCGGCTGTTCACCGCTGCCGACGTGGCGCCCGCGCTGTCGTCTCGACTCATGACGATCTGATGGTCGTTCGGCATTTTGTGCCTGTCGGGCACCCCGGTCGGCCGTAGCCTTATATCCATGCCCGATGAGCAGCTCGCCGCGCCGCTGTGTTTGGAGTCGTTTCGCCGCCGCAAAGCGGCGGCGCCGATCAATAGCGAGCACGCTCAGTTCACGATCGCTGATGTCGCCGCCGCGTGCGGTCTTCCACAACCTGTTGTGGCGCAACTAGTTCCGCGCACCTGGACCGATGCGGGCTGGATGTACACCGCCGACCAACTGCAGTTCGCAGTCCAGATCGGGCCTGACGTGCGCGCCGGGGAGTACGTCTCACCGCGGCAGGACTAACCAGCGCCCGAAAATAGTGCACGGAGCACCCCTGCGACAGCCCTACTGTTCCAACTATGAGTGCGACACCGGCCGCCTCCGGCGGCTATCGGCCACCGGTGACCCCGTTCGCCGGCTGGGTCCACGACGACCGCGGCCGACTCGTGCCGCTGGAGACCGCCCCGCATATCGGCGCGTTCGCCCCGCCGGGCACCGGCAAGACCCGCAAGTGGCTGGCGCAGTCGGCGGTGCTGTGGCCGGGCCCAGCAGTGGTGTCGTCCTCCAAGGACGACCTCATGCAGATGGTGGCCTCGCGGCGCTACGGGCCTGCCGCGCTGCTGGATCTGCGGCCTATCGCTGCGCCGTACTATCCGGCTGACCTGCGTCCGTACCGGTTCGATCCCACCGCATGGATCACCGGACTTGAGGATGCTAAGGCCGTCGCTCGCACGTTGTTGAGCACCTCGGCGGTCGCGCTGTCGGGCAGCTCCTTTCGCGGCAGCGACCCCGGCCCGTGGGATGACCTGGCGTTCGCCCCGCTGACCTGCCTACTGTTGGCCGCGAGTCCGCAAGGGCTGGGGCTGGGCATCGACTGGGTGATCGAGGCTGCCGAGGACGTGACCCTGCCCAACCCCTGGCCCACCTCGCCGCAGATGAGCACTGATGCCTCCTGGGTGACCGCGGCCGTCTGGTCGTCGAACCGCTACTTCGAGGCCCGCGTGCGCAGCGTGTTGAGCATGGAGGCCAAGCAGCGCGACTCGGTCAAAATCACCGTGACCAAGGTCCTGACTGCCTGGCTGCAGACGATGGAACGCGACAGAGGCCTGCCAGTCCTCGATGAGGAGTTCCTGGAGGACCCCAACGCCACCATCTATCTGCTGACACCCTTTGATGGCACGGTCGCCGCGCAGGCGATCACTCTGATGGATCAGCTGATTAACCGTCAACGCGTGAAAGTCGCTCAGTGGGACGAGTTTTCCCGGTTGGGCATGTTTCTCGACGAGATCACCAACACGCCCTTGCCGCGGCTGCCGCAATACATCGCCGAGTCCCGCGGCCTGGGGGTCTCGCTGTGTTTTGCCGCCCAGGCCGGCGAGCAGCTCGACGCGATCTACGGCCCGCTGCAGGGGGCGGCGATTCGCGCTGTCGTTCCGGCGTCGCTGCTGATGTACGGCTCCCATGAGAAGGACCTGATGGAGTCGGCGTCGTTCTGGAGCGGCAAGACCACCCGCAGCCAACTGTCCTACGACCACAGCCTGGATTCGACGTCGACGAGCCGCACCTTCGGCAATGCCCTTGAGCCAGAGGAACTTATGCCACCCAATGACTCGTTCGCGCGGCTGCTGATCCGCGGCACCCCCGGGCGCATGGTCACCCTTATCGACTGGACCGAGTTCGTGAAATACCTCGACGAACTGCGGGCAGCGCGGCTCCACCACAGCAGCGGCGGCCGCCAGCGATTCAGCGGCCTCGACGCGGCGGCGACGGCATGACGACCGATGGTGCACAGATGATTCCCGCTGCCGCGCAGGAGACCTCGCTGCGGTCACTGAACGTGTCCGCATCCACGGCAACGGCTCTGGCGCGAGCACGCAGGGATCTTCAGCACGCAATCTTGATGGGTGTCGACGCGCATCGCCGCCGCCAGTACGCCCTCTCGGCTCGCGATGAGGCCGCCACGGTGCTCCTGGCCCCCGATGCCAGCTCCCGACAACTGCGTTATGCCCGGGTTTATCTCGAAGCCGCGCAGCGCTTCTTAGACGCGCGGGCCACCCCGGTGATGTGCGACCGCGGCGAGGGCTACCCGGCTGCCAGCTAAAGGCGTTGGCGGGTAGTCCACCGCGCCGAGGGCAGCCCCATTTCCGGTGCCGGGCTTGCCGGGCAGGACTGCTGACAGCAGTCGCTGCGCTGTGCTTGGAGAGCCGCGCGCAGCCGGAAAAATAGTGCACGAGCGACCCTTTGGGGCGTTTTAGGGTCAGAGTATGGCTGATCCCAGCGACAAGTTCGATGAGGTGCGGCGGGCGTGGGTCGCCCGTCATCAGGGGTGGTCGCTGATCCAGCGGCGCCGCGCCGAGCAGCTCGGCCGCCGAGTCCGCGCCCGTCAGCGCAGCACCGTGGCCGCCCTGCCCGATCCGCATGACGACACGTCGCTACCGCCGCTGATTCTGCGCGCCGCCAAGTCGCCTACCTCTCAGGTGGAGCTGGTGGTGGTGGCGATCCTGGCGGTGTGTACTCCGTTGGGCTGGCTGGCCGGCGTAGCGATCAAATCCGTTCTGGTGAACCTGATTCCGCAGACCCTACGGTCATTTCCGATCGCTGCTCTGCTGTGGTCGGGGGTTGCACTCGGTGCGCCGATCCTGGCTCTGTATGACCCTGCACCCACGTTCGGTCAGATGGTGGTGGTGCCGTGGCTGTGTGTCCAACTGGCTGCAGCTCCGGTGATCGCCGGCGTGTACGGCATCGCCGAGGGCTGGTTGGCGATCCCCGGCTCAGATCAGTGGTGGCCGCTGACTCCAGCAGAGCCCGCATTGAGCCCCGAGGATGCCGCCGAGATTCTGGGGCCCTACGAGATCACCGGACCGCCGGTGGTAGAGCCCCGCCCGCTGCCCGACCATGGCGAGCGGATGCCGCGATGGTGAGCGCCGCCGGCGCCTCAGCGCTGCACACTCTCGGCTGCGACGTCGCGGTCGGCGAACTCCTCGACCAGGCTGCGGTCAACGCGCAGTTCCTCGGCCAACCGGTCATGTGCGGCGTAGAGACGGTTGATCCGATCGTCGAACGCGCGCAGGTCCTCGTGCGCGCGCTCGATTTCCTCGTGCAGTTGGGTGAGCAGCCGATCGGCGATGTCGTCTTCGGTCAGCGGCGTCGCGGCCTGCTCCTGAAGCCGCACGTTTTTGGTGGCGCGTGCGGTGATGCTCAGCGGATAGCCGCCCAACAGCACGACCGCCGCCGAGCCGGGCTGCCAGCCCAGAGTGCGATCGATGCGCAGCAGCGTGCGCACTCGAGGGGTGTTCTGGGTATCGCGGTCGCGCACCGCGGCCAACGTGCTGAAGTTCGGGAAGCCTCGCCGGTTGGCTTCTTCCCTCGACATCCGCAGCTTGGCCAGCCGGGCGTCGACGAAGTGCATAAGCCGGGGAACGCCGTCGGCGGGGACCGTCATATTTCCCAACTTACCGCACCCGATTGGCAAAGTCGGCCAGCGAATTTTCACCCCCGATATATGTCATATGCCGACGTTAGGTTGCCCGCATGAAGATTCTTCTGGCCCTGTTTGCCGTCCTGGCCGCCCTCGCGGCGGTCGCCGTTCTCGCCGTGGTGCAGCTCGTGATCAAACTCGCCCCGCTTCTGGTGCTACTCGCCGTGGCGGTGGTCGTCGCCAAGGCTGTGCAGGCTCGCCGGCGTCCGCCCCCGCCGCTGATGCCGGCGCTGCCGCCGGCCCGGCGGGTGACCCCCGCTGTCACCGCACCGCCACGACCGGTGGGATGGGCGCCGCAGGCCCCCGGCGGGTGGGTGCTGTTGCCGGTGTGGATGGGGCCCGCGCCGGTGGCGTGGCGGCCTCCGCCCACCGTGATCGACGCCGATGTGGTGGAGGGCGAGCACCGTGGCTGATACCCCGATGATCACCGATGAGAGCTGGGTCGATGACCTGATGGGCGGGCCCGACCCGGCCGCGGTGCCCACCGCCGCGACGATGCAGCCAGGCGTGGCCGACCTCGACGCTGCCCAACCCGAGCCCGAGCCCGAAGCTGAGCAGTACGACGATTCGGCCGAGGCTCCTACCGATCCGCGGCTGCAGTCCGGCGCCGGGATCGCTGACGAGGCGCCGCCCGTGCATCTCGACACCGCAGCAGCCTTGACCGCCGAGCGCGACGAATCCGGGGTGGCCCGCGCCGACGCGGGTGCCAAACGCACTGCCGTGGCGCTGGGGGCGGGGCTGGTCGTGGCGGTGAGCGCCATCGTCGCCGCGCTGGTCACCTTCAGCGACACCGATGCACCTGCCGCGCCCCGTCAGGACAGTGCGGCTGCGGCCGCGCCCGTGGCCCAGCCGCAGCCGGTTCCTCCCTCCGCCGCCCCGACCGTCCCTCAGGATCAGTCCATTCCCTTCACCGCCAGCGCCCCGTGTGCCGCCGGGTCAACCTCAGCGCAGTCGTTGACCGACACCGCCACCGATTCGGCGTGGGTGTGCGCCCGCGGCTCACGTGATGAAGCCCTCGAAGGCAAGGTCCTCACTGTCGACTTCGGCAAGAGCTACATGGTCTCCGGTGTCGAGGTCACTCCGGGCTGGGTGGCGAAAACGCCTGGCGGACAGGACCGATGGCTCCAGCATCGGGTGGTGACGCGGCTGCAATACATCTTCCTCAACGGCAACGTGGTCTCTGACATCTTCACTCAGGACACCGGGAACGCCCACGGCCCGGTCACCGCCGCGCTGCCGCGACGGGTCTTGGCCTCCCGGGTCAACGTGGTGGTCTTGCAGACCTCCCGCCCACCTGCCTCACCGTTGCCGGCCACCGATCCCGCTGCCCTGCCTGAGGCGCAGCCGGGGCTGGTGGAATCGCTGCTCGGCGAGGGTGGCGGGCCGCTGTCGGAAACACCGCAGAACCCTGAGCCGTATCCGGATCTGACCGTGCCCGACAACGGCAGCGACCCCGTGGACAACACGTTCGCGATGAGCGCATTGAAGTTTCTCGGTTACCAGCCCTAAGAAAAGAGACCACTGTGGCACTGTCGAAAACCTGGCAAGGGCGTCTCCGCCGATGGCGCGGTGGCGCCCATCGGGCCGGTGTCATCGCCCTGGTCGCCGCCGCGGTCTTCGGCGCCGCCGCGGGCTGCAAGGTGTTCTTCGCCCCCGATCGCCCTGACTTCATCGGGATCGCTCAGCGTGAACGCAACCAACAAAGCGTTGTCGGCGCGTTCGCCTCGGACTTCGTGGTGGCCTGGCGCACGGCGACGGTGAATCAGCGCGACAGCTTGGCGCGCTTCATCACCCTGCCCGAGCAGGGACTGGCGTTGCCCTCGACGCCGGCTGCGGTGATCACCGCGCCCCAGGTGGGCCCGGTGCTGCGGATGGGCACCCTCGATGACACCGAGCTCTACACCGCGGTCATCTCGGTCAACGAACGCCCCTACGCCTCGGCCCAACCGACCCGCACCTTCTACCAGGTGCCGGTGTCGCTGTGGAACCGTCAGCCACGCGCCCTGGACTTCCCGGCCCAGATCAACGATCCCGGCCCGGGCGCGGATTTCGCGCTCGACTACCGCAATGCTCTAGGCCCCGAAAGCCCGGTGTTCGCCGTGGTGGCCGGATTCATCCGCACCTACCTCACCGCCACCAACGGCCTGGATCGCTACGTGGTTGCCGGTGCCCCCCTGCGCCCGATCGGCGGCTACCAAAGCGCGGTGGTCTCCTCAGCGGCCACCAGTCGCAGCGTGCCCGAAGCGCCGGCGCCGGGAGAGCAATTGCATGTGCGGGCCACAGTCGTTGCCCAAACCTCGCAGTTTGCCACAGTGAATCTGGTGTACCCGCTGACGCTGGAAAATAGCGGCGGGACCTGGATGGTGGCGGCCATAGACTTAGTGCCACAGGTCGGCGGTCAATCAGAAGCCGATCCGGTAGCCAAACCACATAGCTAACGCACCTCAAGAAAGGCGAGACGAATATGGCAGAGAATACCGAATTACTCGCGGCGTCAGGCCTTTTTGAGGCCGGCAACAAGCTCGGCCTGGCGGTGCTGGGCTTCTTGGCACTCGCCGCACTGGTCATCGGCGCCGGATCGGCCATCCGCAAGCTCAAAGAAGGCTCCGGGGCGGCCATCACCGCCGAAATCGGTGCCATCGTGTTCGCGGTCCTCATCGGGCTCTCGGTCGGCATCGCCTCCGCGCTCACCCAGGAAGCCGAGGACTCCGGCATCCGCAACCCGGTCCGCGTCGACAGCGTGTGGGATCGCTGAGCGCATGGGCAACGACACCTCGGCCAAGATCTACTCCGATCAACGCTCGCTGCCCATCCATCTGGGCGACTCCGGTGACGGATTCACGCTGCCGTTCAAGGAGAAATGGCGCGCCCCCGACGCTATCGCCGCGGTGCTGGGCTTCGTGGTGACCGGTTCGCTGGTGACGGCCAACATCACCAACGGGGCCAGTGCGTTCCGCATCCTCATCCTCGGCGTGGTGATCACGGTGGCTGCGGTGTGGCTGCTGTCGAAGCTGCCCGCCACCCGCCCGTCGCTGCGCACCCGCGCCCACTGGTGGTGGGAAAACCTGCGCCCGCAGGTCATCTCATCGCACCGCCCTCCCCGTTAAGAAGGGTCCTGCCATGTCTGTGCCCGCCCCGCTGCGCGCGATCGGCAACCTGCGGCTGACCCCGCACGGGGTCTACGCCGACTATCTGCTCTCCGGACAGCCGTTCATCTTCCTCTCCGAAGAGTGGCAGGACCGGGTGGCTGCCGAGCACGCCGAGCTGTGGCGTGCGCTGCCGTCCGGATCGTCGATCAGTGGCCTGACGGTGCCGGTGGCCCCGCGCGCCACCGTCCGCAAAATGCTGTACAGCCACCCCGATTTGCGCCCCGGCGCGGCCGTACCCGAGGGCGTGTCCGAGGCGGCGCGGCCCTGGGTGCAGCACTGCCGCAGCTGGGAGCCCACCATCGCCGGGCACCGCGCTCGCCGCCGCATCTACTGGCTGAGCCTGCCCCTGGATTACGGGCTGGCCGGGCGCACCCCCAGCGGCACGTGGCGGCGCATGGTCGACGCCGCACTCGGCCGTGACAAGGACACCGACTCCTCCATCGCCTACTACCGTGACCTGGCCGCCCAGATGGTCGCCGCGCTGCCTGCGGTGTTCTTTCCCAAACCGGCCACGGTGGAACAGATCTGGTGGCATTGGAACTACATCGCCAGCCGCGGCGCCTGGGATGCGCCGCTGCCGACACAACCGTTCAATCCCGACGCCACCCTGCCGGGGTCGGCGTTCACCCCGGTCCACCTGGACCCAGGTGCGGCTCAGCTGCGCGCCCGCCGCTGGCGGGCGGCCCGCACCGACGCCGACGTGTTCGTACGTACCTTCCGGGATCGCACCGATGGTGTTGCGGACTCCTATCAAGCGCTGCTGCCCTTAGACAGCTTCCCCGACAACGGAATTGCCTGGCCGCGCTCGACACTGTTCAAGGTCCTCGATGACCTCACGACGCCGAGCACGGTCTTGGACTGGACGATCAACATCACCTTCACCAGCGCGGATGTGGCCGTGTCGACCGCAGAGAACGTCATCGTCAACATTCGCGACCAGTACCGCCAGCGCGGCCGCCACGCATCGAGTTCCGACGAGCTGCTGCGCAAGCTGGCCTCCGGGCGGGAGCTGGCCTCAGAACTCAAACGCGGTAGCGCCGAGCGCGGTGTGAACGCCGCCATCGTCATCGCCGCGGCCGCCGGTGACCCGGATACGGTGAACCGGGCCGTCGCCGACGTCGCCCGCACCTACCGCGGCCAGAACATCGGCTCGAAACGGTGGCGCGGCAGCCAGCCCACATTGTGGCGGGCGTTCGCCCCGGGCGGGGAGCGCCGCGCCGCCCTCGACGAGTTCCGCAACCCGACCACCACCAAGCGGTTCGCGCCGTTCGTCCCGCTGCTGGCGAGCAAGCTCGGCAACAACACCGGCGTCCCGTTGGGGATGAACCTGACCAGCCCAGGGCTGCGCGACGTCGTTCTCCTCGATGTCCTCAACGCGCCGGCCCGCGAGAATCCGGCGAATCTGGTGATCTGCGGCTCCCCGGGCCGCGGCAAATCGCATGCGACGAAGAATTTGAGCCGCTCGTGGCTCAAACTCGGCGCCGGTCTGCATTTATTCGATCCCACCGATGCCCGCGAACACGAAACAGCGTTGGCCGATTTCGACGATAAAGTCGTTATTGATGTCAGTCGCATGAATTTCAGTCTCGATGGATTGCGGGTTTTTCCTTATAAAGAAGCCGCAGAACGAACTATCGACCATTTGCTACCGCAATTGGGATTGTCGCCGTTGAGCAGGGGCGCTCAGCGGCTATGGGGGCTGCTGGCCCCGGAGTCACGCGAGGCCAACGGCATCGGCAGCACCGCGCAGCTGATCAGATATCTCCGCGACATGCCCACAGCGCGGCGCACCGACGCCGACGAAGACCTGCTCATCGGGTTGGAGGGCCTGGCCGCCCAACGCCTACTGCGGCCACTGTTCGATGAGTCTCTGCCCGTTCCCGACATCGCCACCACCCAATGCGTGATCTGGAATTTCGCCGGACTCAAGCTGCCCACGGTCACCGAGGAGTACCAGGCCCACCTGCATCAGCAGACCACCCCTGGCCAGCGCGCCGCCCAAGCGCTCTACGGGCTGGGCGCCGAAGTGGCGCAGTCGATCTTTTTCGGCCGCCCCGATCAGCCCGACATGTTGGTCGTCGAGGAGTGCGCAGCGTGGACCAACTCTCCGGGCGGGCAGAAGTGCGCGAACACGATCATCCGCCAGGGCCGTAAGGCCTGGACGGGGTTCTGCGGTATCAGCCAGCAGCCGATCAAAGACTTCGCCGTGCTGGAGGACGAGTTCATCGATCAGCGACTGTGCCTGGGATTCAAGCGATCTGACATCGCCAAAGCAACCTTGCAGTGGTGTGACCGCGACCTGGACCGCCACCCGGAGCTGCTGGCCAACTACGTCAACAACACCAGCCCCGTGCAGCTGGTCGACCACGGCGACGACACGATCGATGACCGCTACGGAAAGGTGATCCCCGGCCGCGAGGGCGAAGCGTGGTTCCTCGACGAGTTCGGCGGCTTCGGCAAGGTGGCGCTGTTTGCAGCCCCGACCACAGCACTGGCCGCCCGCTTCGACACCAACCCCCACCGAGCTCGGCAGCGCAGCCAGGCCACGCAGCGATCATGACCGCACGCCTGCACTACTGGTACCTGACCCACCCGCGGTGGGGCCGTCCGCTGCTGGTGCTGGGCGTCCTGCACACGCTGGCACTGCTCGCGACCGTCACCGCGCCGACGGCCAGCGCGTCGACCAACGCGATGGTGCTCAACTGGACCGGCCTCAAAGACACCTACGGCGTGCCGCTGGGCAACTACTACCTGAGCCTGCCCACCATTCGCGAGCAGATCACCCAGGCCGGCCCCGACATCGGCTGGACACCCGATAGCTGGATGGCCTGGACGCTGCACGCCATGGAAACGATGGCGTTCAACGTCACCTCGGCCAGCATCCTCACCGCCGAGGCGGGGCTGTTCATCGGCATCATCGCGTTGGCGCTGTGGCTGATGAAGATGACGGTGAGCACCTACTGGCTCACCGTCATCGGCGAGATCGCCCGCGCAGTCACCAACGCGGTCATCACCGTCACCACGCAGTTGGGCCTGTTGGCGATCGCGATCCCAATCGGGGTGTTCGCCGGGGTGGTCACCATTCACCGCGGCGAAGCCGGTCGGGGCTGGACGATGATCCTCATTGCGTTGACCATGCCGGCGCTGTCGATCGCGATCTTCGCCAACCCGGCCGGGCTGATGTATGGCGAAGGCGGGCTCCTCGAGTTCGCCCGCCGGGTCGGGTTCAGCGTCGCCCAGGCCGCCACTCCGGGCCATAACGGCACCTTCGACGGTGTCGGCTCGGGCGGGCAGGTCGACGCGCTGACCGCCAGCCTGATCACACACACCGTGCGAGAACCGTTGCAGCTGTGGAACTTCGGTCAGGTCGTCGATCGGGTCGGTGGATGCGGCGCCGCCTGGTCGGCAGCCGTCAATCGCGGCGCACCCGATGGACCGATCCGTGCCATGCAGTCCTGCGGCAACACCGCAGCAGTGTCCTACGCCCAGCACCTCGACGGCACCAACATCTGGGTCGGCCTGGTGTTCGTTGTGGTTGCGCTGCTGGTGGGGGCCTTTATGGTGCTCTCGGGCTGGGCAGTGCTCAAGGTGTCGGTCAAGGCGATCTACACAACGGTGATCCTGCTGCCGACGCTGTGGCTGGGAGCCATCCCCGGTGCCCCCCAGCGTCGCGCTACCGCTGTGGTGTGGCAGTTCTTCCGCCACGCCATCGAGGTCCTGGTCTACATCATCTTCGTCAGCGTCATGGGCCTGGCGGTGGAGTCAATCGTCGCCGGCCGGCTCCCCGCACAACTGGGCGGCAACAACCCGTTCGCGCACGTGCTGATGATGGGCGCAGTCTCGGTCGCGGCGATGATGCTGCTGCGCTACATCCGCGCCGACCTGTCGGCCGAACGACCCGGACCCGGCCTGTTCCGCCAGGCCGGCAGTGTCGCCCTTGGCATGGGGATGCACGCCGCGATCGGCGGCGCGGGCGGTGCCGCCGCGGCCGGGGCGAAAGGATTGGGGTCACGGCTGCGCAACCGCGGCAACACCCCTTGGGAGCAGATGGAGGCAGACGCGACCTCCAACGCCCGCCAGATTCATGGCTCGCCGCAGCCCGGGTTCGACCCGGTTCCCTCTGACGGAAGCACTCACAGTTCCGGTGCGGGAGGCAGCTCTGGAGGTGCCGCCGAGCAGCCCACAGCGGGTGGCATCGACCCTGGCGGCGCAGCACACCCCGCCCCGGCGGGCGGTGGGGAGCCGGCACTGTCAGCGCCGCCGGCGGCCGGCGGGGGAATCCAGGGCATGCTCAGCGGCATCGACAACGCGCGCGCCGCAGTCCCGGCCAACCGCCACTCTGCCCCGGCGCCCAGCGGGTCTCCTCCAGCGACCTTGGAGCTGCCCGGGGAGGCCCCGGGAGGACTCGCCGGGGCAGCGACATCTCTGCCTGCGATGGCCGACCTCCCCGAGGCGCGGTACCTCGACGAGGTTCCCCCACCCCCGGAGCCGCCGCACGACGACGAGGAGTTTCCACCACCCGACGACGAGCCAGGACCTTCCTCCGGGCCACCGACTACCGTCAATCCCATCACCAACACGTAGCCAAGCAGGGGAGAAGCGCCACCCATGACCTCGCCGACCGAACAGCGCCGCGCGTTCGACGCCGCGATGGACAGCTACCGCTCCGGGGACCGCGCCACCGCACTGGGCATCTTTACCCGCGTCACCGCCGACAACCCCGCCATGTCGGACGCCTGGCTGGGTCGCCTGGCGTGCGGAGACCAGGAACTCGACACCCTGGCCGGCGCGCACGAGAACTCCCGGGCGCTCTACCGCGAAACCCGCCGCATCGGTCTCAAGGCCGGCGAACTGCACGCCGTGATCGTGGCACCGCTATACCTGACGCTTCCGGTGTGGTCACGGGCCACGTTGGCTCTGGCCTACGCCTCAGCACTCACCCGCGCCGAACAGTACGCCCAAGCCGCGTCACTGCTCGACCACCCGGCCATCACCGAGGACACCCAAGCCGCCCAATGGCGTCAATTCATCACCGCCACACTGCACTACCGCACCCGGCGCTGGCCGGATCTGCTCGCCGCCACGGCGGTGTCCCCGCCGCCGGAGGCAACCTATGTCCTGGAACCTGTCAGCGCCGCGGTCGCGGCGCTGACCGCGGCGGCCTCCGCCAGCCTGGGACAGTTCCAAACCGCACTCGACACCGCTGACAAGATCCACACCGACAACCCCTACGTCAGCGCCGATGTGGCGCTCACCCGCGGCTGGTGCCTGCGTGAACTTGGCGACCCCGACGCTGCGCTGGCGGCGTTCCGCGCCGCCGCAGTGGAGGGGCAGTTGTTGCCCGCGGCCCAGCAGGCCATCGACGACCCCAGCTACCGCCTTGTGGTCACCGACCCCGAAACCATCGCCACCCGCACCGACAAGTGGGACCCGGCCACCGAGACCAGCCGCGCCCAGCGCGACGCGGCCGCATTGGCCGAAGAGCAGAAGGAAGTACTGGCCAACGCCAAGCGCCGCCTCGACGAACTGATCGGACTGGAGGGCCCCAAAGAGCAGATCGCGGTGTGGCGCACCGAAATTCAGATTGATCAGCTGATGGCCGCTCAGGGCGATGAAACGTCGTCGACCGGTGAGAACCACATGGTCCTGGAAGGTCCGCCCGGGACGGCGAAAACCACGTTCGCCCGCATTGTTGCCGAGATCCTGTTCGGCTTGGGCAAGATTCAGCGCCCCGAGGTCATGGAAGTCACCGAGGAGGACCTTGTCGTCGGTTACGTCTCTCAGACCGCGCAGCGGATGAAAGAGGTCTGCGAAGAGGCGTTGGGCGGGGTGTTGTTCATCGACGAGGCCTACCGGCTGGTGCCGGAGACTGAGGGCCACAGCTTCGGCAAGGACGCCATCAACACGCTGCTGAAATACATGGAGGACTTCCGCGACCGGCTGGTCGTCATCGTCGCTGGCTATCCCAAAGAGATGCGCCGCTTCCTGGCCGCCAATCCGGGCCTGGCGTCTCGGTTCAACTTCACCCTGACCTTCACCAGCTACACCGCCGACGAAATCGTGGCGATCGGGCGCCACATCGCGAGCAAGGAGAAGATCGCAATTGCCGAGGAGGCGTGGCCCATGCTGCACGCCGAGGCCACCCGCTTGCGCGCCACACCGACCGACGCCGGCACCGCGCTCGATATCGCCGGCAACGGCCGCTACGCCCGCAAGGTGGTCGTTGCCTGCAAACGGGAGCGCGCCCGGCGACTCAGCAGTAACACTCCGGAGGAATTGGCCGCCTTGGCCGCCGCCGATCCGTCGCTGCTGGTGGTCAACACCGATGACATGGCCCGCGCCCTGGCCTCCTCGCAGAGCGGCGATATCAGCGCCGCGCCGGCGACATGACTGCCCATACTCAGGCATCGAAGCCTCATATTGCCGCGTCTTTCTTCTCCGAGCAGCTGGCCGCGCTTATCGAGGACAATCCTCGGGTTCGGATGCTCAATACCGGCCGCACCCGCACGACGAAGCCGCTCACGGTCTACAAGCTGATCCGGGATCACTGCCCGGAGTTCAAGACCTCCCGCACCCAGTGGTACCGCCTCTACCACGGCGAGCGGGCACCGCGTGTCGACGAAGTGTATTGCGTGGCAAAGGTGTTTGGTGTTTCGCCCCGCTATTTTCTTCCCGACACCACCGACTGAGGCGCCGCGATCACCAACTCCAGCCGGCCAGCGCTTCTAAGCGGCGGCACCGCTCCTCGCTGAGCTGACCGGCGCGGCGCTTCTTGCGTTGATCGCTGACCCAGTGCCCCAACCCGTGACCTGACTCCGTGACGAGCTTGCTTCCCGGGGTGGCCGCTCCGTGCTCGGCGCAGTACGCCTGCAATTCGCGAAACCCGCGCTCCCATTGAGCATCAAAGGTGTTCCATGCCCAGCCGGGCAGGGCTTCCAGGCGGCCGATGCGGTCGGGGAAGTCCCGAGCCATCCTCCCGGTCCGGTACGCCGCACGTTGGTTGGACACCCAGTGCCCCAACGCCATCCCGGATGCGGTGCGGTAGTGCTGGCCCGGTGCGGCGTGGCCGTGTTTGTCGGCGTAGGCGACGAGCTGGTCATAGTTCTCGTCCCAGGCGGCGCGGAAGCGCCGCGTCTCCGGCGACCAACCCGGCAACGACTGCAACCGCTTCAGACGCTCTGTGGACAGACTGCCCGCGCGGGCGGCGCGGCGCACTCCCTGTAGCCAGTCGGCAATGCTGGCACCGGTCGATGACACGTAGTCGGGCGGGGGATCGCAGCTGCGGTGTGTGGCGGCAAAGGCCGCCAGCGCGGCGAAGTTTTCCTCCCATCGGGCTTCGGCGAGGTTCCACGACCAGCCCGGCAGCGCCTCCAGACGCCGGCAGCGCTCCGCGCTGAGCTTGCCCTTGCTGCGTGCCTGACGCTGCGCGGTCACCCACGACGCCAAGGACCGGCCGTCGTCGGTCTGCTCGCCGCCCGGCGGGTTGGTGTGCCCGTGCTCCGCGGCGTAGGCGGCCACCGCATCGAACGCGGCCCCCCACGTGGGTCGGGCTCGGTACTCCCAGGACCAGCCCGGCAGAGACTCCAGCCGCCGCTTTCTGGCGTGGGCGAGTTTGGCCCGTCGCGACGGCCGCCGCAACGCTCGCACCCACTCGCCGAGGTCCACTCCGGCCGCGGTCATGTAGCCGCTCGGCGGGCTGGCGTGGCCGTGTGCGGCCGCGTACGCGGCGAGCTCCTCGAAGTAGCTCTCCCACTGACGGGTTTGTCGGTGAGCCCAGCTCCAGCCGGGTAGATCTTCCAGGCGTTTACGTTGGTCCTCGCGCAGCCGCTGCCGCTGCCCGGGCCGGCGCAGCCCGATCACCCATTGGTTGAGGCGAAGATTCGCGGTGCGCGGCGGGTAGGAGTGCCCGTGGGCGTCGGCGTAGGCGGCCAACGCAGCGAAGCTCGTCTCCCAGCGTGCGTCGACGACGTTCCACGCCCATCCGGGCAACCCTTCGAGTCGCTCGATGCGCTGCGGGAGCATCCGGCCGTGACCGTGGGCACGTCGCTGTCCGGATACCCATTGCCCCAGGGGGCGCCCGTCAGCAGTTGTGTACTGCTGCGGCGGGCTGGCGTGACCGTGCGCGGCGGCATAGGCGGCCAGCGCGGCGAAGTTGTCTTCCCACTGCTGGGTCAAGGTGTCGACGGTGTGCACGCTGAAGGCGCGCAGGAACTGCTCAGCCAGCTCCGAGGGCAGGTCGGTGGGGATGAGGATGTCGACGAGGTCCGTGTGCACGGAGTCGCTGTCACCGGGGCCGGTCTCGCCCAGGGTGCCCCAGAGCCGGGTGAGATCGGCGCCGATGCTGGGATCGTGGCTTTGCAGCGCGAGCAGCACTTGCCGCGCTTTCTTGAATTGGCTGATGTCGATGACGGTTTCGGCGTCGAGGCTGTCGTCCACCGTCAGCGCCAGCACGATCAGCGCGGGACGGTCGTGGTTGGGGTTCTTGCGGATGGCGCGTCCGACGGCTTGGGCGACGTCGATGTCGGAGGACCGCGGCTCGGCGAAGAACACCGCGTCCAGGGCGGGAATGTCGATTCCCTCGGTGATGCAGCGCGCGTTGGTGACGATGTTCCATTGATCGGGCCGGTGCTGGCCGAGGGTGTCTTCGGCCGCGGCCTTGCGCTCCCGCAGGGGGGAGCCTCCGTCGATGTGGGTGATGTGGGCTTCTCGTCCGTCAGAGACGAGGCCGCGGGCACGCAGCAGCGCGTGGGTGCGGGCGAAGGTGGCGGCGAAGTCGCGGCTGGCGGCGATCGTGTTGTGGAAGGCCAGGACGCTGGAGAGCTGGTAGTCGTCGGCCGCTTGGGTCAAAGCGATGGCGGCGGCCACATGGTCAGCGCGGGCGCTGCCGTCTTCGCCGGCGGCGAGGCTGATCAGGCGGACATCTTTGAGGGCGGAGGCCACTGCCGAGTCGGTAACGGCAATGACAGCCACTTTGAACGGGCTGAGGATGCCGCGCTGGATCGCGTCGCGGGTGGGCAGTGAGAACACGCGCCGCCCGTAGAGGTCTTGGTTGTCCATGGAGGCGACCGCGTTCCTGCGCGGCCTGGCGCTGCTGCGGCTCGGCGAGGAACCGCGGGCGTGCACTTTGGGGGTGGCGGTGAAAAAAAGGCGGTGCGCGGCCGGGATCTTGTGGTCGTCGAGCACGACGGCGAACGGTTTGCCGCGCCGCCCGGCGGTGCGGTGGGCCTCGTCGCACACCATGACTGTCCAGGCCGCTGCACTGAACGCGCGGTGGGCCTCGACCAGGACCGCCGCCGATTGGTAGGTGGCGAAAACTACGCGCACACCTGCGGTGTCGGCCAGCCAGTGAGCCAACTGTTCAGCGGAGGTGGTGCTGGGTATTGGTAGCTCGTCGTCGGCGATGTCTTCGGGGTCGCTGATCTGCTGGGAGCACACCGCCAGCGCGGAGAACGGCATTGGTGCCTCGCCGCGCCACACCTGATAGGTCTGCTCCAGTAGGCCGAGGGTGGGAAAGGTCAGCAGGACCGTGCCGGGGGCGCCGGCGAGCAGCTTGGCCACGGCGTGCACCGCCATGAGAGTCTTGCCGGTACCGCAGCCCGACACTAGAAGCGCCCGGTGCTCGTCGGGGGTGACGGCGTCGACGGCGGCGCGCTGATAGTCGCGAAGGGTCAGCAACAGCTACCTGCCGGATCGGGGAGAGTGGCTCAGTCGTATCAGAGCGTATCCGGCGCGCATTAGAAAGAAGGCGACGGCTGCGGTGACCTGCGACGAGAACTAAAACCCTGGCGGCGTTAGCGGGTTCAAGGGCGGGGGAAGCGAGTCCTTTGCCGGATCTGCTGGCGGTGGCGGCGTACCGGCCGCGAGTCAGATTGGTGGCAAGCTGTCGACGATGCTCATCGTTTTCACGCTGACGGTGACAATGCGCTTGATTAAGTCGACGATGTATCGGGGGTCGTCGTGTTCGCTGCACCAGGTATTGGGATCGTTGACGATCCCCGAGCCGCGGCTGTCAGTCTTGATCTGGTAGCGCTCAATGATCCATTCGAGCGCTGAGCGCGACCCGAGTCGGTAACGGTGCGCGTCCTCGGGAATTCCTGAGAGGGTGAGCTGGGAGTTGTAGATCAGGACGCTGCGGTCAGTCTTCGACTTGAATCGCATCTTTGTGACGCGCAGGGTCTCCTGCGGAGTGCCGTTGAGAGCTCCGGTCGTTGTTTCGAGAAGGGGGTAGGGAGCTGCGGTTTCGTATCCGCGGTGAAGGTCGCTGAGCGTGTGACCAGCGTGGGTGAAAGCGTCGAAGTGCTCTCGGGCTGCGGGTGGGGGGATTCTGGGAAGCATCTTTTTGAGGTCGGCGGCGAACCTCTGTCGGTATTGCGGAGAGTGCAGCAGCCCGTACGTGTAGTAAAAGATGTCGTCGGTGCTGATGTCGTCGCCGAGGGCGGTGCGGTAGGTGGCGAGCGCCTGCGGGCTGATGGTGTCAACGCGTCGGTATTCGGTGTCAGCCTGTGCTGAGTCGTCAAGTGTTAGTTGGCCGCCACCGGCGCGGGTCTGATAGGTCCAGCGTGGGTAGAAGTTGACGGCGCTAATGCCGGCGGCGCCGAGATCTGGGAGCGCGTCGGTCATTAGGCTGAGGAACGGTGGCGCCAGGTTCCCGGGGTTAGGAACGAAGAACCCGAAGTTCAGGTCCTCGCGAGGGAAGAGGTAGTGCAGTCGGCCGCGGCGGTCGTTGAGGTCGTCGTCGAAATAGACGTGCATCTTGCAGAACGGCCGGTACATCGCCAAGCGCCGATGAGTCGGCTGGTAGCTGATACGTTGTCCGCGTTGCACTTTAGGGAGCAGGCCGGAAGACCAGCTGATTTTGGCTTCATCGTAGGCGACAGCGTCCTCGACAGCGAGTTCGGGGTTGGCGGCGACTGCACGCTGGTAGGCGTCGACCTGTTCGTTATAGAAGTCGATGGTGGCGGACATGCTGTCGGCCAGCTGCGCGGCAGAGAAGTTGTACACCCAGGCATCGCGGTTGGTTTTGAGTCCGCCTGAGTAGTCGGTGAAGATGGCCAGGTCGTCGGATCCGCGTTTGACGGCGATTGGTGTGTAGGAGCTGAAGGCTTCGTCCCGGGGGTCTACCCAGTCGCCTTCGTCGTTCGGGGAAATCGTCTCCCACGCCATGGTAGGTAGTTCGCTTTTCGCGATAATTGCAAGCTTGTCGTCGCGGGATAGCCCGTCTCCAATGTTGCGATAGTGGATCTGGCATGGGCCTGTGGCGGCGGGGTTCTTGACAGCGATGAGAATCGCAGCACCCGTTTGTGACCCGTCGTCGAAGATCTTGCCGCCTTCGGCGCGCCAGTCGCTTTGACGTTGGTTGCCGCGGAGATCGTAGATATAGAGCGCCGAGAACTCCTCCGGCATAGCAAGCCGAAGACCAGCGGTGGTGTTGCCGGTGATCCAGCCGGAGTTGGTGACGTAGGCGATGATGCCAGCGTCACCGATCCTGTCGGTGGCCCAACGGATGGCGCGAACATACGAGTCGTAGAGCTTGCTTTTCAGTTTGGCGGTCGACTTGGCGGCATAGGTGGCGGAGATCGCGGCATCAAGTGTGGGGTACGGCTGATTAGCATTGTTGTCGTTGGCGCTGCCCTGCCCCGACTTGTAAGGCGGTTCCGTACAGGGTTTCGGCGTGTTGCGGCAACACCTGTCTCCACATGCTGCCGATGCCCGCAGATTCCGCTGATTAGGTTCATTGTCATTCGCGACCGGGACCGTAGGAGATTGCCTCCAATGATTAGGACCCTTAAAGCGACGAACCGCCACGTGGCCCAAGGTCGCCGGTGATCACCCCCGTGGCTGTCGAGCCTTCGGTTCATGGTCTGGCAGTCCGTCCGGCCGCGGCGGCATCGGAAGACCGGCACGACGATCTCGCAACCGTAGAAGCTCGCCCAATAGGTGCAATGCCTGCACAGCGAAGTAGAGCGTGATGTCCTCACGTGCCGTCATTCGATACGCGGGGTGACCGTCCGCACCTCCGTCGACCTGCTCGCGGCGTAAGAACCCCTGGTGTGCCCATGGTCGTCCGTGGGCGAATCCCGAAGTGATCTGCCAATCACCGAACACCGGCAAGCTGGAGTACATCGCGCCGCCCTTGATCGGCTCGGTGACCTGAAATCCCGACTTGGCGCGTTTCGGGTCGATCCCCAAACGGTGCGCGACATCGGCGATTTGGTCCAGACTGTCGGTATTGCGTTTCAGCATATCCGCCGCCGAGTGATCCGAAGCCCGAAGATAATTCGCGAAATCGTGATAATTGCGGGCGTGCCAGCGCAGTGCACGCTCGATCCGTTCAGGCCGGGTTCCGGGGCCCAAGATCCACAGCCCAGTCGCGGTGTTCTCTAACGCTGCGCGGACAAGTGTGTTACTCACCGCCAGGTGTTGGTAATTGGCGTCCCTCACCACCACCTTCACACCGTGTAGCTGGTCAACGGAAGCATTGATGATGTGGCGCAACGCATGGCTGACCTCGAACGGGTGAGACTTGGCGTCGTCCCCGGCCAACGAACTGTGCGGGACCACCGGGAAGTCGTCAGGATTCCCGACCCGCGCCGCCAATGCCTCGACCGACTCCGCGTACTCACTCCATTTTTGCTCGATCCGATCGGCTGCGACGTCAGACATCAGCTAGCAGCTAGCCAGTGCCACGGGCGGGACCAGGGCTGACCTGTGCCGACGTTCTGGAAGGCGATGGGTTATCACGGGATCTCGCTGGCAGATCGGCATTCCGGCTCCCTTTGACGTTAGGTATTCGCATGGTCCGCAATGCTCACGCAGCTTCGATGGTCGACTGCCCGATCTGGGCCTGTTGGCGAGTCGGCGACTGATGTGACTGTAACCGTGCGCGACGTGTCGCCGGGCCTTTTGACGCCGCCAGGCAGCAGACTCGGTTCACTATGTGCTGCTGAATGTCTGCAGCGCCGTCCGCTGCGCCGTCAGGCGCGTGGATTTCTCGGCCCAGGAGGCGTGGGTGGCCTTCAGCGCGGCGTCGATCTCTGCGCAGGCCAGCTCGACATGGGTACGCATGTGCGGGCCCTCCGCGGCTGCGGCGAGAATGCGGTCGATACCGTCGGCGGCGGCATTAAACCGATGAAGGTGCAGATTCGCGATGATCTCGAAGTTGTCAAACATGACCTTCTGATACGCGGTTGGGTTTGCCCCGCGTGTCATCTGAATCAGGGTGAGCGCCTGTGGGTATTGGCCAGTCCTGAGAAACTGGTCGATCTGATTGATTTTGTCGATTTCTTGCGGAGCCGGCAGCTGTTGTTGGTTGGCGATGCCAGCCAGCTCTTCGGCTACCGCGCGAGTCTCAGCGGTACCGAATCGATTAATCGCCTGCGCAGCCTGTACGGCTAACCGGTAGATGATCTCCCCGCGCCGCGGTGCGTCGGTGAAATGCTCAATCTTCGCAATTTCATCGAGCGCTTGCCGCGCGAAGCGCAACGCACGCTGTTCTCCGAGTCCGCCAACCTCGACGTCAGCAATGGCGTCGCACGCCGCCTTGGCCAAGGCGCACTGCGGATGGATAGTCGGTGTCACGTCGGCGAACTCGTCGAGCGCCTGCTCGATCAGTTCAACCCCGCGCTCATAGTTCCCGCGGGACGAATGGCAATTTGCGACTTCATACCGCAGATACAGGATGGCACAACGAAATACGTACGCATCGTGCTCGTCGGCGTCAGCGGGAATGTTGATGGTGTCGACAAAGTCCAGGATCCACTGAGCATGCACAAGTAACTGCTCGACTGGGAAGAACGCACCCGATGGCCGCAGCGCGATGATCCACCCGTACAGGTGCCCCATGAACAGGGTCACCAAGTTCATGACCGAACCGTCGCGAGGTGCGGCCTTCACATGGATCGCCCGAAGGATCTCGTGCACGAGAGGGTGCATGCTTATCGTGTCGCTGGCCGGATTCGCGGCCCCAGAGGCGTCCAGATAGGTGCGGCGCCGCGCAATGGTTTGCGTACGCAGGTTCGTCAAGAGGCGATTTCGGACATGGGGATCGGCTTCTACCGGACTCGGCGGCGAAGTCAGATCGAGCGTCGCCACCGTGCTATCGACGGTCTGCAGCACCAAGTTGACCGGTATCAGCTCCGGGGCAAAGAACGCCGAGTGATAGATGAGCAGCTGCGTTGCCCGCCTGAAGTCGTCATCGCCGCCGGTCTCGGCCCCAATCTGCGTTACCGCAAACTGGACCGCCGCGAATGCTGTCCTGTCGAAACCCTCAGGAACCGCTGTTGAGTCCTCCAGTGCCTCGAGACTCTCGAAATACCTATCCGACAACAGCGCGACATCTTCGTCGGCGTTGCGAAAGTATGACGCCGCCATAGCGATTGCGAGCGGAACGTGCCCAAGGCGCCGCACGACCCCGGCGACAGCGTCTATATGTAGACCGGGCTCGATGCCGGCGTACGCCTCAAAGCATGCGGTCGCCTGATCGTCGGTAAACGAGCCAACCGGCAAGGGCCGGGCGGTGTGCCACCAGCCCGTGCTGTTGGTCGTTGTGACGATCACGAACCCGCATCCGCTGGTGGGTACGAACGGTTCGATGTCTTGTCGCCGGCGAGCCCCGTCGAACACCACAACGAAAGGGCCGCCGATGACCGCCAACTCTGTGCGGAAAGCAGCACCGACGTCAGTACCGGTGCCGACATCGATACCCATCTGTGCCACGAGATCCTTGATCCGGGCGGCGAGCAGTTCAGGTGAGCGAGAATCGATCCAGCAGACGTGCTCGTAGAGGTGCCGATTGAGATGGCAAAAGTCGGCAGCGATGGTGCTCTTTCCGAACCCGGTCGTCCCGGAGAGTACGGCGACCTGAGGAATCCGCCCCGCGACGGATTCGTTGAAAAGATCTGTAAGAGTGGCTAGTTCATTTGTACGCGCCACGGCTGATGCCAGTCGAGGAACTTCAACGCCCAGCGGCACGCCCCAGTCGAATCGTCGCCTAGCGTGCGCTACCTGGTTATCGGGCAGACACAGCAAGTCGACAATCTCACTGGCCGACCATCTGCGCGGGGACAAATCGGCCGCGGCCTCGAACATGGAGTCGAGCATCATGGCTGTAAGCAAGGCAGCCGATTGTTCGCCTGGGCCGACGGCGTTGTCTCGCCGTATCTGGCGGACAAGGTCGAACACTGATTGCTTGACGTCCTCGACTCGACGATCATCACGCACAATACGCCTGGCCGGTGTGGACTGTCCGGACGTAATCGCCTGCCCAGTAACGGAGTACATCTCACTGCCGTCACCAGACCGAGTCGGTGACGCGCAGGCCTTCGCCAACTTCTTCGCTAGCGGTTTGTTCGTCAAGATGACGGCTTCATGTGCTCCCGCGCCCATTCGTTTGAATATCGCGGCAGCATCTGAATACCTCAGCGGGTTCATCCCTGAAGGCACACGGGAGGACTTCACTTGTACGCGACGGACAATCTCGCCGCCCACCTCAATCGCGAAATCGATCACATCATCGTCGGCGACGTCACTGCCAATGAGGTCCGTACGTGTCGGCTCGATTATGACCGCCAACTCAGCCAAGTTTTCACCGCGCGCAACGACGAGGCGAAGGAACTCCTCGGCCGTAGCGAGATACTGGCGCCGGAACCCATACGACGCGACGGCACCTCCGTCGCTGGTCATCGGTTCGGCCGATCACCCGACATGCGACCCTCCTCTGCTCCCGAAACCGACAACGCGTGCTGCGTCATCCGTCGGCGTTAGGCATTGCGCCGCCGACCAGTCGACTTTGGTGTGGACTGGGGCACTGAGAGTTCGGCATACCGCTCGAACAATATCTCCTGCCGCTGCCGGAACGAAGGTTCCGCAGGGCAACGGAACACAGCATCAACCAGTTCGTCTAGGAGTACATGGGCACTCAACAGCTCGTCGGGAATGCTGACTGGATCGTAGAGTGACGCAAGTGTTCTGCCTGGGAAACGGGACCGAGCCGCTAGAATCTCAAGCCCGGCAGCAACGATGGCCTCCCTAGGTTCGTCGCCGACCTCCGGCAGCGGCAAGGTGTTCCAAACGATGGTGTTGGTAAAACTCGGATCCGATTTCATCCTGCCACCGACCGTTCTCTGCCAAGTCATGAACATGGATGAGGAGATCATCGCGAAGAGGTAACCGTCGGGGTCTGGAGATGTGAACAGTTTGATCGAGGCGATGACTTCTGCCGGTAGGCGGGCGACGGTCGCAAACTGCCGATTGTCGGTGAACGTCTGTGGGATCCCGAGGTATTCAGCCTTGGGCTGACGGATCTCACCGAACAAGTGTGGAGTTGACGCAATGCGCCTAGTCGCAGACTTGGTGCTTAACTCGCGCTTGGCTCTGACGGCTTCGAGTCGGTCCGCAATCAGAGTGCTCGACTGAAGTTCATCGAGGTGTGCGTCTACGAACCACAGGCACCATCGTTCATCTCCGTTGATCAGTTCATCGCCGCCTCGGTAAGGTCGAAGATACTTCGCGGCGATAGGGTCCGCAGCAACCTCGTCGTAGTCCTCGGGTTCGACTGTGAGGTAACCCCAATCAACTGCCTTCGAGCCGGCGTCTACTTCCGGAAGGCCGGGCGATAGCGGCTGCATTCGCTTGGTTACCAGAACATTTGGCCCATCTACGAGGTATGCGTTGATCGCATTCACTCGCATGACAGACGGTCCGTTGGCCCCCTTGGCAGGGTCGATAAGAATCGACTCACCCTGCTTTCGTGTGAACCCAACAATGACGCAATGGACTGCGGCGCCGCCAGACGCCTCGGAGGTCCAGGGGAACGTTCTGTAGGCGAACTTGGTCCTCCATCCTGTCGCGAAGATGTGGCCCCAAAGGGTTGGAACCGCTTGGCCCTGCGAGATGGAGTTCGTTGATACGAAGGCCCACAGCCCTGGAGTTTCTCCGAAGTACTCGATAGCTCTCCGATACCAACCCGCAACGTAGTCCAGAAATCCATCGTAGTCACGCCCCCAGACTGCGCGGAGGTCTGCAGTCTCGTCTGCACTACGTTCCTTTGGGCCATGGAATGGTGG
>JAGQTO010000363.1 GCA_020439025.1 Mycobacterium sp.
GGCACTTTCCCTATTTCGACACCCGCCGTTCGGCTACTTCATCGGTGGATCGAGGCTTAGCCCTCTGCGAGCAGACGCTAGCGGGTCACCACGCAGCGGAAGCCGATATGCGTGGTCGAGCTGTCCTGGGACTGCGGCGATCGGGCCGCCGGGCGGTAACGGTGGCAGTACTCCGGGGCGCACAGGTGCGATCCGCCCTTGAGCGTCTGCAGCACGTTCGGGTCGGGGTCGGCCGGGATCGGGCAGCACGACGAGGTCGGCGCGTCCGGTACGTGGTGCTGCGAGTACGGGGTGGTGGTCCACTCCCAGACGTTGCCGATCATGTCCAGCAGGCCGAATCCGTTCGGCGGGAAGGCGCCCACCGGGGAGGTGCCCACCCAGCGCGCGGTGCCCACCCCTTGGGCTCCGTCGTTGCGGTACGGGAAGCGGCCCTGCCAGGTGTTGGCCATCAGCGCCCCGTCCACCCGCGGCTCGTCGCCCCAGGCGTAGGTGGTGCTGGAACCGGCCCGAGCCGCGAACTCCCACTCGGCTTCTGCGGGCAGCCGGCGGCCGGCCCACGCCGCGTAGGCGGCGGCGTCCGGGTAGGCGATCTGCACGACCGGGTGGTCCTCGCGGGCCTCAAGCCCCCCGCCCGCACCGCGGGCCTCAAGCCCCCCGCCCGCACCGAACGGAGCGCGCCAGTGCGCCCCGGGCGCCCAGTCCCACCACTGCCGCCAGTCCTGCAGGTTCACCGGTCCGGGGGTGGGGCGGAAGACCAGCGCGCCGGGCAGCAGATCGGCCGGTGCCACACCGGGATACAGCGCCGGGTCCAGGGGCCGCTCGGCCACCGTGACGTAGCCGGTCGCCTCGACGAAGTCGGCGAACTGCGCGTTGGTCACCGGATGTCGTTCGATCGCGAACGCCGCCAAGGTGACGGTATGGATCGGGGCTTCCTCCGGATAGAAGCTCGTCGACCCCATCCGGAACGAGCCGCCGGGAATCTCAACGAGTTCGGTCAGCACCCGTGCACCCCATCGAGTGAGGAACCACGCAGCGCTCCACTCGACATTTTCCTGCGTAGCTCCTCACTCGGCGTCAGTCCCGCGCGAAGGCGAGAGCCAGTTCCCGCTCGCGGTCGATGTACGGCGTGCCGGACACGTCCACCACCACCTTGGCGATCGTGCCGCCGGTGAACTCGAACGGCGCGGTGTACGCCGCACACACCGGCTGCCCGCTGTTGCGGCCCACCTGCACCCCGCCGCCGGACAACCCGAAGGTGGCCGGGTGCGCGCGCACATCGGCAAGGGTGGCCACCACCACGTCGTCGATGTAGAGCGACACCACCCCGAGCGGGGTGTGGCTGCCCTCGACCGTGCCGGTGCGCTCGTAGCGGACACCGAGGACGTGGCCGCCCGGCGGGATCGGATCCGGCGAGGCGACACTCTGCTGCAGTTCGCCCATGAAGTTGTAGACGTAGTGCAGGTGGCCGTCGGCGACGAACAGCACATGCCCGCCGTGGCCGGCTCCCTGCTTGAACAGCACGCCCTGCACAGCCGCTGCGGACTCGACCTGCACCTCGGCCAGCACCGAGAAGGACTGACCGCGCAGTTCGGCCATCGCACCCACGCCCACCGGCGCGGTGTGCGGGTAGTAGGTGAACGTCGTCCGCCCGGTGGTCAGGCTCGGCCGGAACCGGGTGAAAGTCTCGAAGACGTTGAGATCACCGAGCGGCAGGCCGTTGTACTTCTGCGCCTCGGCGAACCACAGCGCCGTGAGTTCCTCGAGCTTCTCCGGATGCTCGGCGGCCAGATCGCGGCACTGGCTGCGGTCGGCGTCGATGTGGAACAGCTCCCAGCGGTCGTCGTCGAAGTGCCCCCAGCCGGCCGGGCTGGCTGCGTGCACGGTGTTGGCGAACCAGCCGTCATGCCAGATGCCGCGGGTGCCCAGCATCGAGTAGAACTGGGTGCGCTTGCCGGTGTCGGCGGACGAATCATCCAGTGCCGCAGCGAAACTCGTCCCCTCCAGCGGCCGTTGCGGGATGCCGGCCACGGTGTCCGGCGGGGTGATCCCGAGCAGGTCGTACACCGTCGGGGTGATGTCGGCGACGTTGACGTAGTTGTCCCGCACCTCGCCGCGTGCGGCGATGCCCGCCGGCCAGGAGATGATCGCGGTGTCGGCGATACCGCCCTCGTGCGAGGCGTACCGCTTGAACAGCTTGTAGGGCGTGTTGAACGCCATCGCCCAGCCGATCGGATAGTGGTTGTAGGTCTCCGGCCCGCCGAGCGAGTCGTAGAGGCGCATGCCGTCCTCCACCGTGTCGAGATAGCCGTTGAAGAACTTCACCTCGTTGACCGAGCCGTTCGGGCCGCCCTCCCCGCTGGCGCCGTTGTCGGAGATCACCACGATGATGGTGTTGTCCAACTGTCCGGACTCCTCGAGGTAGTCCAGCACCCGGCCGATCTGGGCGTCGGTATACGACAGGAACCCCGCGAACACCTCCGCCATCCGGGCGAACAGTCGCTTCTCCTCGTCGCTGAGCGAGTCCCAGGGCCGCACGGTGTCCTGCGCCGGCCACGGCTGACCGTCCGGGCCGGTGACACCGAGGTAGGGGTTCATCGGCGAAAGTTCGGTGTCGGCCGGCACAACCCCCAACGCCTTCTGGTTGGCCAGCACGATCTCGCGGTAGGCCTCGTAGCCCATGTCGAAGCGGCCGGCGTACCGGTCGGCCCACTCGGCGAAGACGTGATGCGGAGCGTGCCCGGCCCCCGGGCACAGGTAGGTGAACCAGGGCTTCTCCGGCGCGATCACCGTCGAGTCGCGGATGAACTCGATCGTCTTGTCCGCCAGGTCGGCCGACAGGTGATAGCCCTGCTCCGGGGTGCCCGGCGGCTCAACCGGGTGGTTGTCGTGCACCAGGTCGGGGTACCACTGGTCGGTCTCACCGCCCAGGAAGCCGTAGAACCGCTCGAATCCCCGGCCGAGCGGCCAATGCCGTTTGGTGGCAGCCAGATTCGACTCCTCCAGCGGAACCAGATGCCATTTTCCGACGCAGTAGGTGTTGTACCCGTGCTCGGCGAGCACCTCCGACAGCAGCGCGGCGTCGGCGGGGATGCGGCCGCTGCAGTTCGGGAAGCCGTCGGTGAACTCCTCGACGGTGGCCATCCCCACGCTGGTGGGGTTGCGTCCGGTCAACAGCGATGCCCGGGTCGGCGAACACAGCGCGGTGGTGTGGAACTGGGTGAGCTTGACGCCCCGTTCGGCGATCCGGCTCATCGCCGGCATCTCGACCAGTCCGCCGAAACAGTCCCAGGTGGCGATACCGACGTCGTCCCAGACGACATACAGCACATTGGGCGCTCCCTGCGCCGCGGTGGGCGCGGCGAACGGCCCCCAGTCCGGTTCGGAGTCGCGGATGTCGAGGGCGATCTTTCCGCTGAACGGCGGGACTGGGCCTGATGGGGACGCTGCCATGCGCGCGACGTTACATGCCCGGACCGGGTTCGTTGACCCGGTAGAGCCGCCAATTCGGCTGGCCGTCGCCGTCGTTCGGGATCTCCAGTTCCAGGGTCGCCACATCGGCGCCGTTGTCGTAAAGCGTCGGGTAACGCTTGTTGAGGGTGTCGGCCCGGCCGCGCCCGGTGGGGGGCACCGCCAGCAGGTACTCGGCGCCGCGGGCGGACGGGTCGTTGAGGATCCGAACGAAGTCGGGGTCGGACGGCAGGACGAACATCTTCGGCTTACGGGAGGCCGCGACGACGGCGAAGCCGTAGACCGTGTCGACGATGACCGAACTGTCCGGCAGGTCCAGATCGTCGAGGTAACGAGCGATTCGGCGTTCGGTCGAGAAGGTGCGGGCGATCCGCTCCTCCCGATCGGTGACCGGATCGATGCTGTCCGGTTCGGGGTGCAGGATCGAACCCAGCGCGTACTCCTGCGGGGCGTACCGCGGCTGGTTCATCCCCCACCCGGCCACCAGTACGCACAGCGCCATCGCCGCCACCGCGGCCGCGTACCCACCGCGGTAGCGGGTGGTGGGGATCGTCGGCGCGGGCGCCGCATTGCGCCCGGGCCGGATCGCCGGGACGAAGGCGCCGTCGGGAACCGCCAGCAGCGCCAGCGTCGCGACGAACGGGACCGCGATGATGTAGAAGCGCAGGAAGCCGAACGTCCCGCCGAGGGCGTAGGTGCCGGACTGGAAGGCCAGCGCGGCGCCGTAGATCGCCACCGGCGGGATCAGCATCGACCATCGCGGCCGATGCCAGCGAATGAAGCCGGCCCAGGCGCCGAGCGGGACCAGCGCCGGCGCCAGCAGCAGGATGCACGCCGCCGCGAAGGACAGCCCGCCCAGCAGGCCCGGCCCGGTGGCCCCGGACTGCTCCAGGATGGCCTTGTTGCCGTACTCGGAGGTGAACTGGGCGAAGGCCTCACCGGTGATCAGCCAGCTGGCGATGGCCCAGCCGATGAAGGCCACCACACCGGGACCACTGATGATGATGAGATCGAGGACGGCCCGCCGCATCCGGGGCGGCCGCGGCGCCCGCAGATAGGTGGTGCCCGCGACCAGCAGCCCGGCGGCGGCCACACAGGCCAGCGCGTCGTAGCGGGTGAGGTAGGCCAGCCCCATGGCGATTCCGCCGGCGGCGATGAGGTGGTGGACGTCATCGTCGACCATCCACATGATCAGCCGGCGCACCGACCAGGCCATGAAGAAGACGAAGGGCGCCTCGCTCATCCCGTTGGCGCCGTAGAACACGATCATCGGGTGCAGGGCGAACAGCGTGGTGATGGTGACCGTGTACCAGCGCGGCAGCCCGCGGTCGATCCCCATCGACAGCACCTGCACCACGGCGCCGGCCATGAAGAGCGCCGACATCACCGTCGCCGAGAAGGCTCGCTCGGCCAGCGCCGGCCAGATCGGGCTGAGCGCGATGACGGGCACCTGCACCATCGCGGTCAACGGGGTAAAGATGAAGCCGATGGCGGCCAGATGCGGGTCGCGGCTGAACAGCACACTCTGGGCGGCCGACACCCGTGACAGCGCGTCGCCGAGGATGAACCCGTTTCGCACCTCCAGCCAGTACCCGACGGCCAGGTAGACCATGAAGGGGACGGCGAAGGCCAGGGTCTTGCACCGCCGGTCGGACAGCCCGGTCACGGACCGGGATCCGGCACGGCGGGATCGATCTGCGGACGGGCCGACAACCCGTGGAAGGTCTTCTCCCAGTACGAGGGGTTACGGGCCAATTGGTAGACGCCCTTCGCGGCGGCCACGCTCATCATCGCGAAGAACGCCGGCACCGTCAGTGCCGGGATGATGAGATCGGCGCGGTCGTCCTCGCGCAGCGAAACCAGGTTCATGTACAGGGTGGCGCCGTTGCCGATGATCAGCGCCGCCAATGCGGGGAAGTAGACGAACCAGGGGAACACCTCCCCCACCACCTCCGGTTGGCCGAGGAACCACAGGATGGTGATGAACCAGAACAGCAGGTTCAGCAGGGCGATGATCGGGGTCCCGGCCAGGATCAGGGTCAGCCGGACGAAGGACCGCGGGCCCACCGACCTCCACATCTGCACCGGGCGGCGGATGTGCACCAGCCAGGTCTGCAGGTAACCCTTGTACCAGCGGGAGCGCTGGCGGATCCAGTTGATCGGGTCGCTGTTGGCCTCCTCCAGGGTCTGCGAGTCCAGCACCGCGGTGCGGTAGCCCAGCGCGTGGATGCGCAGACCGAGGTCGGCGTCCTCGGTGACATTGAACGGATCCCAGGCGCCGATCCCCTCGAGCACCTGCCGGCGCAGGTGGTTGGAGGTGCCGCCCAACGGAATCGGGGAGTCACTGCGCATCATCCCGGGCAGCAGGTAGCCGAACCACAGGTTGTACTCGGCGGTGAACCATCCGGTCAGGATGTTCTGGTGGGCGTTGTGATAGGCCAGCTTGGACTGGATGCAGGCGACCTCCGGCGGCAGCTTCGCGAACGCGGCGACGGTGCGGCGCAGTTGCAGCGGTTCGGGCAGATCCTCGGCGTCATAGATGGTGATGAAGTCGCCGGTAGCGAACTGGAGTCCGTAGTTGCAGGCTTTCGGCTTGGTGCGCGGGTCCGCGGGCGGAACCAGCACGATGGTCACCGACTCGGAGTCCTGGTAGCCCTCGGCTGCGGTGATGGTGACCTCGTCGTCCGCTTCGAGCAGCAGCAGGATCTGCATCTTGTCGGCCGGGTACTCCAACTGCGCCATCGCGGCCAGCAGGTCGCCGACCACTTCCGGTTCGTTGTAGGCGGGCACCAGGATGGTGTACGGGGGCAATTCGTCATCCGGGATGGCCCGGGCCTCCTCGTCGGAGATGACGATCGCCCGATAGGCCAGGCCCTGCCGGAAGATCTGCACCCGGTCGATCATCGTCAGCACATAGCCGAGGGTGCAGAAGCCGATCAGTGCGACGGCGGTCTGCATCGGCCGCCAGATGCCGAAACCGACGGTGACGACCAGCACCGTCCAGATCACCGCCCGCTGCCAGCCGATGATGGCAACGGAGGCCGACCGGCCGGGGTCCTCGTTACGCAGCCCGTTGATCGCCTTGTCCAGGGCACGTTCGGAATCGGCCAGGCTGATCGAGAGGGTCCCGGCGCTGGTCCGGGTCGCGCTGGTCGGGGTCGCGCTGGTCGGGGTCACCGTGTGACCCTCCGCAGCTGGGCGTCCACCAGGCCACGGCCGAACTCGGTGAGCAGGTCGGCGTCCTTGAAGTTGGGGTCGCTGTCCCAGGTGGCCTGATTGCCGCGGAAGAAGACGGTGACGATGGTGCGCAGGGTGGTGCTCAACCCGCCGCTGGGTGGCGGGAACACCATCTCGTCCTCATGGTTGTCGATGGCGGCGATCAGAACCCGTTGCGCGGCATCCTCGTCACCCCAGGTCCAGGTCATCAGGTTGTAGGTGAGCAGTCGCGCGTCGTCGACAACGGTGACCAGAGACCCGGTCACACCATGACCGAGGTCGACGAGGACGGGATCGCTGATGCGACTGGACGAGTCGTCGTAGAGCACATTGGCCGGATAGGTCTTCAGCGCGAACGGCAGCCAGGTGCTGGTGCTGTCGACGATCACGGTCCGTGGCCGCGCGAGTTTGTCCCACTCCGGGTTGCCGACGTCGGCGACGAAGCGCTGCCGGATCAGGTCGGCGTCGTGACCGTAGACCCGGCGCACCCACGGGTAGTTGCTCTCCTCGACCTGGTGCCACCCGGCCGGCGCCGCCAGCGGTGGGCCGAACACCATCCCCGGGACCGGGGTGACCTTGGCAGCTGGGTCCGGAAGCGGAACCAGCATGATCAGGACGGCCGCCAGCAGGACCAGCGGAACGCCGGCGAGTACCTGCCGGGCGGCGACCGGTTCCAGCTTGCGGCCCAGCACCCGCTTGGGCATACCGCGGCGCGCGTAGAAGAACAGGGACATCCCGACCAGCGTCATCGCCGCGGAGGCGGGCACGGTCTGGAAGACCAGCAGCGGTGCGTTCGGGGTCAGCACGGCGAGCATGATGAGCAGCACCAGGCCGATGGTCACCGCCCCCGCCGCCCCCACCAGCGCTCGGTTTCGGGTCCGCCCCACCGAGATGGCGGTGGCCACCGCCGCGATCACCAGGCTGGCCAGGCCCGCGGAGGGACGGTTGCCACCGAAGGCGATCACCGATGCCGCCGAGTGGATCGCCGCGGTGAGCGGGAAGCTCAACAGCAGCATCACCCAGACCCAGCCGAACCGCACCACCGGGCGCAGTCCGAAGAGGATCACGCTGGAGGAGAACACGAACAACCACAGGGCGGCGATGTCGATGCGCAGCAGGTGGAAGTAGAGCGCGTAGCGCGGCAGGAGAACGCTCTGGACCATCACCGCCGCAGTCAATCCCAGCAGTCCGACGATGATGTCGGTCTGCCGGTCGTGGATCGGCAGTTCCACCCGCTCGCGGCGGGCCACCCCCACACCGGCGATCACGGCCGCGATGGGCATCAGCGCAAGGAAGCCGTTGAGGCTGCCGGCTCGGATGCTGTCGGCCACACTCAGGAAGGTCTGGTGGAACGCCACCAGTGTCAGCAGCGTCAGGAAGGCCCAGCGCCAGGTGAGCAGCGAGACGGTGCGCTCACGACGCGGCGGCCGCTCGGGGGTCGCACCGGCGGAGACGGCCGGCCCCGCGGGGGACGCGGCTGACGTGGTCTGCGTGCCCGCCAGCTCAGCCTTCATCGGTTCCGCCGGAGCGTCTCCGGTTGCGCAGCAGCAGACTGAGCGCGGCGCCGACGATCGCCACGGCCGTCACTGCGCCGGCGGCCCACACGATCCGGTGATCGGAGCCCGAAGCCGACACCACGACACCCGGCTGGGGGCCGACGACGACCGGTTGCTGACCCGGCGCGCCGACGAGGGCGATCCCGTCCAGCTTGGAGAACCTGCGGGGATCGGCACTCACCCACCCCAGCAGCGCATCGAGTTGGGCGGGTGCGCCGTTGGAGGTGGCCACCAGCAGGGACCGCCGGCCATCGTGGAATGCCTGCAACGCGCCGTACCGCAGCTCCGGGGCCAGGGTGAGAGTGTCCGGCTTGCCATCGGCCGAGGTCCCGTTGACGGTCAGACGTCCCTGGTCGGCACGGATCGGCAGCGGTACATCCGGCTGGTCCCAACCGTCGGCGGAAATGATCACCGCCGGCAACTTGCCCGCCAGCGCCTCGTCGATCCCGGTGACGGCGGTGTCGATCGGCAACGCGGACAACCGCTGAAGCGCCACCGCGATGGATGTCGCGCGGACCGTGTCGGCGAACGCATCCGGCCCGATCCCGATCAGGGTCCGCGGCATCAGCGCCTGCGGCAGGGACTGCAGCCCGGCGGGGGTCGGTGGTACTGCCGCCGAACTTTCGACCACGCTGTCGCCGTCGACGGTCAGGGTCAGCGGCTGGAACTCGCCGCAGCGCCCGGTGTTGCCGGCAACGTTGAGCGAGATGCCGACGGTGGTGTAGCGCTGCAACAGCCGGTCCGGCACGTCGATCCAGCGGTCGATCAGCCCGCGGTCGTCGACCTGCCAGGTGTCGATGGTCTCCCCCCCGACGATGGCCAGTAGGCGTGCGCTGACGGCGGCGGGCAGCGGGGTGTACGAACCGATCAGATGTACTCGGACGTTCTTGGCCGGCCGACCCATCCGGGTCTGGTCGATCCCGATCGCGACCTGGGGAGCCAGCGCCACAGCCGAGACCACCGGCTGACCCAGCTGGCGCAAGGTGGTGACGTCGCCGGGAAGCTGAGGTGCGGTGCGCAGCGGTCCCACGACGGCCGTGGAACTCAGTGCGAGCCGGTCCAGATCGGAGGAGAGCAGTCGCGCCTGATTGGTCAGTTCGCTCTCCGGACCCGAGATCCGCAGGTTCGGCAACTCGCCCGGCATGGGCTGCAGGGCGACGCCGACATCGTCGCCCTGTTGGATGACGATCTGACGTTCGAACGGGCCCGCCGGCGGCGGGGGCGGCACGGACGGCACCACCACGATCCGGGTGGGCTGCTGGCCGTACCGCGCGGTCACCGCCGCCGCGAGGCGGACGGCGGCATCCGATTCGGCCCGTTCCGGCTTGGGCGGGATCGCGATGGTGAGCTTGCGCAGGATCGGGGGCAGGAACTCGGCCACCGTGGCGGGCGGTTGTTCGTCCCCACCGAACGTCACGGCGGCATTGGTCAGACGAAGCGGGTTGGTGGGATCCAGGCAGTAGCCCTCCACCGGCACCAGGTAGGTCCGCAGCGTGACGGTCACCGAGTTGTCCGCGATCGCGACCCCGGCCAACGGGATCACGATCGGCGCCAGGTCGGTGGTCGGCAGCGGTATCCGGGCGATGGTGCGTTCCTGTTGCATCACCGACAAGGTCCCGGAGCGGACGTTGACCGGCAGTTCGACGGTGGCGTTGAGAGTCTGCGGCGCCAGGCCACGCGGGACGGGGAAGGTCAGCTCGGCGGTGCCCTGGTCCCCGTAGAAGGTCAGCGGGGTCGGGGTTCCCATATCGGTCAGCGAGAAGGCCGTTGCGCCGGCCGCTGGCCGGTCGTCCCCCGACTGGACGGACGACTCCGATCCGGGCGGTGCGGGTGTGTCGGTGGGGTCCGGGGCAGCGTATCCGGCCGGAACGCCCGCCCCCAGGAACCCGAACGACATCAGTCCGACCAGCATCACGGCCACCCCGCGGCCCACCCCCGACATGGCCCCCATTGTGCTAGTCCCGCTCCTCAATCTGAGTCCTCATTGCGAATCCTGGGCTACCAGTGTGCTGCGGCGGGGGCGCTTTCGCAGTTCAGCCCCCTCCGGTCCGGCCCACACAACGCAGATCCCCCGCCCGTTCTCGGGCGGAGGATCTGCATGGGATCGAGACCTATGAACCGGGCAGGTGCCCGTAGATGGAGAACGCCAGGGCGGACATGCTCTCGAGATCGACGCTCATCAGTCTGATCAGACGCCAGGGGCAAGTTGGCCATAGACGTAAAGTGCGGCGGCGGCGAGCATCGCGACCCCGGCGGACGCGATCATGACCTTCCCCTGAACACCGACGTGGAAGTCCGGGACGCTTGCCCCCGCACCTTCCACCGCGGGAGCATCGAGCACCACCGCAGGGGCATCGAGCACCACCGCAGGGGCATCGAGCACCACCGCAGGGGCATCGAGCAACGGACCCTCGGTGTTCGGCCTCTCGGCGACCAGGGATCGTGTGGACGCGTTCGTCATGGTGGTCATCGGCGACCTCCTTTCGGCCCGTGAATCCGACGGAACCTCCGCCGGAAGTTAAACCACCCGTAATCATCCGGCCGACAGTCATTTGCCGAAATGAATCACAGGAGTCAAATAGGTACTAGATCCCCCCATTCATGCTGGGGTTTCACCGGCGAACCCAAACGTGCCGGATTCGCCAGGATCCGTTCGGGGGCACGCACGGCTACCATCGGAGCGTGCCCGGCAGTCGGATCGTCATCATCGACGACGGGCGACTCAATCGGGAATGCCTCGCCGCCCAGCTGCGGGTGCATGGGGTCGAAGCCGGCGAAGCCTGGGATCTCCCGTCACTGTTCAGCCAGGTAGACGCCGGGGCCCCCGACGTGATCCTGCTCAATGTCGGCACCGCGGACAGCGCGACATTGCTCCACCTCAGTGGCGATATCGACCCGAAGACCAAGGTGGTGGTGTACGGGCTCGCCATGGATCGTGAATCGGAGATCGTTGCCGCCGCCGAGGCCGGCGTTTCGGGGTTGCATCTGCAGTCGGAGTCCTTCGCCGACCTGCTGGAGATGGTCCGCACCGCCGGCAACGGTCAGGCACTGTGCTCACCGGAGGTCTCCGCCATCCTGATGAAGCGGGTTTACGCATTCGCCGCACAGTCGAACCCTGACTCGAGCACCGATTCGCTGACCGCCCGGGAGAACGAGATCTTGGAACTACTCGATCAGGGACTGACCAACCAGCAGATCGCCAACCGGCTGTCGGTCACGCTGCACACCGTCAAGAACCACGTTCACAGCGTCCTGAAGAAACTGGGTGTCGGTTCGCGTTCCGAGGCAGTGACGGTCTTCCGCACCGCCAAATACACCAACTGAGCTTCCGCACGGCCTGGTCGACCCGAGTCACCCCGGGTGCTCAGAACGGCTTGCTGACCAGCGTCCAGTGGTTGAGCCCGTTACGCCGGTAGGACAGCGTCTGAAGTACCGCCTGCGCCAGCGCCAGTCCGCGGCCCGTCTCGGCCATCTCGTGGGGCAGGGTTACGCGTTCCAACTCGACCGGGCTCGCTGGTCCGTCGTCGGTGAAGTTCACCCGGACATCGCTGAGGCCCACGCGGGCCTCCATCCGCATCCACACCGGGGACTCCGCACCCGCGTGCTCGACGATATTGGCCGCGATCTCCGCAGCGGCGATCCCGACTTCCATCCGAACGGCGCCGGGCACGTGGAAATTGACCGCCCACATCCGGTCAAGGATGTCCTCGACCTCGTTGAGAGTGGTCCACCCAGTGGTCGAGTCGTACACCCAGGGTTGGCCCATCATGTGATCAAGAGTGCCAGCTTTCTCGATCACTTCCTATGGGAATGAAGAGCCAATAAAGAACTAGATCCCGGTGGAACTAGATCACTGGCTCGAATCGCTTGCTGACCAGAGTCCAGTGGTTCAGCGCGTCCCGTTCGTAGATCAGCCGGTCCAGTACGGCCTTGGCCAGTGGCAAGCCGCGCCCGCGTTCGGCCATATCGTCGGGCAGCGAAACAGCGTTCAAGTCCACATGCAACGGACCACCGTTGTCGGTGAACTCCACCCAGACTTCATTCGCCAGCACTCTGACCTCCATCGCGACACGCAGGAGATGGCCGGCCGTCGCATGCTCAAGGATGTTGGCACCGATCTCACCGGTCGCGATGGCGATCTGAGTCCGGATCAATTCGGGAATATGGGGATGCGCGGACCAGGCGCTGGCCAGTAGTTGCTCAATCTCCCCGAGCGCATCCTGGCCGGAGTCCACCTCAAGACGGTACGGGTCAGGCCGGATCATCAAAGGCGCTGTCGGCGTGATCGTAGGACTTCAGCACCCGGTTCAGGTTGGTCAGTTCCAGCACTGCCACCGCCTGCTCTCCGGGCGCTGCGATCCTCAGATCCCCGCCGGCTTGCCGCGCCACCTTAACCTCGATCCACCGATGAAGTAG
>JAGQTO010000074.1 GCA_020439025.1 Mycobacterium sp.
AGCTGGTTTACCGGTCACGAGCCACTAGAGTGGGGTGATGTTGCCGACACCTGAGAAGGGGCCCGGCGCTAGCTCACCCGATACCGAGACCAGGCCCGCACCGGAACCGCTGAACCGTGTCCAAGCCCTGATCAACAGCGCTGACCTGGCCTCCGGCGTCGACCGGCTGGCCGATCCGGCCAGTTCGCAGCCATGGCTCCAGGCGCAGGGACTGGTGTCCCCGGGCTGCATTCCGACCGCCGAGGAGCTCTCGACGATCCGCGGTTTCCGGGAGGCGTTGCGTGCCCTGGTGGCACACAGCAGCGGCGGCCCGGCGCCCACCGAACAGCAGCTGGCGCCTCTGAACGGCATCGCCACCCAGGCCACCGCCTGCGTCCGCCTCGACGCCGATGGCACCGTGCGGTTGGCCCCGGTCGGCGACGGGCTGGCCGGGCGGTTGCTCGCCCTTCTGCTGGTCATCGCCGACGCTCAGCGTGAGGGCAGCTGGGCACATTTCAAGACCTGCGCCAACGAGGGTTGCCGGAGGGCCTTTTACGACCGATCCCGCAACCATCGCAGCACCTGGTGCGACATGGGCAAATGCGGCAACAAGGTCAACAACCGGATGTTTCGTGCCCGTCGGGGCCATCGAGATAGCGATAACTAGGCCTACGGCCCGATGATGGCTTGACAATCCGTATCGTCCGAACTGCACAGCCTGCCCGCCTTGGTTGAGCGCGGCGGAGGTCAAGTCCCGATAGCGTTCACCGAGCACTATGAAAGGGTTCACACCGTGATTCGCTGCGTGCGTTTGCTCACCGGAGCCGACGAGCAATCCCATGTCCAGATCGGCCGCATCGACCTGGCCCGCGGGCGTAACGACGACCTGGTTTCTTCGGCGATAGCTTCGACCCGGGTCACCGTGGAGGAGACCGCCAGCGGCGGCGCGCTGGCCTGGCACACCGCGCCGGTGCGCCAGCTCGTCGTGACGCTCACCGGGACCCTGCGATTCATCACCCGCGACGGCGAGGAGTTCACCCTGTCCCCCGGCGACGTGCTCCTGGCCGAGGACACCACCGGTTCCGGCCATCAGTGGCAGCTCGTCGGCGACGACCCATGGCGACGGATCTACATCGTGCTCGCCGAGGGCGCCGATGTGCCCTTCATCGCGGACTAGCGGCCGGCAACCTGCAGTCAGCGTCCCGTGATCACCGCTGAGTCATACGGTTTAGGGGAAACCTGCCTTTCCGCGAGTGGAGCCAGCTCATCGGACTGAGCCACGCTCCAGGCGCCACCGTCGTCATGGATGGGCTGCGAGTCTCGGAAATTCCAGATCGGTCCTGCGCCAGAGACCGCCTATGGACGGACGGTGCGGTCCCGTTTGGAAGGTTCTGGAATGCGACCTCAGATGCGGTCCGAACCGAAGCTCACTCAGTAGGTTGAAAAAACTGCTGTTGGTGATCGAAACTGTGCCCCGCGCGGACCGCTGAGTAGCAACGAAGGGAGCGACACCGTGCGCGGAACGATCGCGGGCGATCAGGTGGTGGTCATCATCGGTGCCGCGAAATGCGGAACAACCTCGTTGTTCAAATATCTCAGCCAACACCCTGCGGTGTGCCCCAGCGTCCCCAAGGAGCCCGCCTACTTCTCCGACTCCCGAGACGGGCGGTTGCAAGTTGACCGTTACGAAGATGTCTGGCCGGACTTCGACCCGTCCATTCACCAATATGCGCTTGAGGGTTCCGTCGTTTACACGATGTGGCCCGAGGGCATCGGCGCCCCTGCCCGCATGCGCGCATACGGGGTACGACCACGGTTGATCTACATGGTTCGGGACCCGATCGAGCGCATCGAATCGCAGGTCAATTTCCGTCGCATCTACAGCCGCCAGCGGATTTCCTTTCGGGACTCCCACCCCGTTGACGCCTCGCGGTACGCCGCGCAGCTCGATCCTTACGTTGAGACCTTCGGCCGCGAATGTGTCCGCGTCGTGGAGTTCGCTCAACTGCGAACGGACCCCGGGAAAGTGTGCGCGGAGATCTTCGATTGGCTCGGCCTCGAGCCCTCCTCCATCGCTGATCTCAGCGCTTCCAATGAGACTGCGAATCTCGTGAGGAGCCATCTCGACCGGGCGGTTGCTGACAGCGAAGCAATGCGGCGAGCCGCAAGGCTACTGCCGCCAACCGTCCGTCGGCTGGGGAAGAAAGCGGCCCTTAAACTCGCTCCCTACCACCACAAGGAGATTCGGCTCTCGCCTGAGCGGACTCAGGAGATCCGAGAACTCCTGCACCAAGACGTCACACGATTCGCTCATGAGTGGGGGGTGGACGTGTCCGAGTGGGGCTTCGATGAGGCAACCGAGGCGGATGCCGACCGATCTGGTCCACTTCACGGGAACAGTTAACGCCGACTGCGCTACCCGTCTCCGACCAACTTCACGAGAACATAGGTGAGGCCGTACGCCACGTACTCGCATCCAAGCCCTGATTCTTGGAGGAACTCTTCGAAGGCGCGGTACTCATGGTCTTGCCAGCCCCGATATCCGATGAGCTCGTCAAAGAGGATCCACGAACCGGCACGCAGCATTGGCCCGAGAACGTCAAAAGCCGTCTTGGTCGACGAGTAGATATCGCAATCGACACGCAGTAGCGAAATCGCAGTCCCCGCGTGTTGAAGAGCCCACGGGGGCAGTGTGTCCGAGAACCAGCCTTTGTATAGCCGAACATTCGCCGGCACGTCGGGAGGCATTCCGTCAACGTCACCGAAGTGACCGGCGAGCGCTATCGACCAGTCGCGAGGAAGTCCCTCGAAGGAGTCGAAACCATGGATGGTGGCATCCGGGAAAATCTGCGCGAGGCCCCGGGTGCTCTCTCCCTTATAGACGCCGAGGTCCAAAATTGGACCGTTGAGACTCGTGATAGCCGTCCGCTTCGACCTGATCACGGCGAACTGGTCGAGCTTGAACACGGCGCCGGGCATCGTGGCATCAATGAAGTCGTATGTGCTGACTGCCGTCCGCCGATTCCTTTCGGCCAAGTTCGCGACCCAACGATGGTTCTGAGCAAAGAAACAGTTGAGTTGCTCCTCAGCGCGGGACGAGTTCAACTCCTCCATCGCCCCGGCCGCGAACTCGCGGCCTGCGGCCCGAATAACCTTGCGGACAACCCTCTCGATTCGGCCCCGGCAGCGTTTTTGTATTGCCATGATCTGGTGCCGACTGCTCCGCTCCGCTTTCTCCGTGATTCGGAATGGGAATCGATGGTCAGCCATCCCGTCGAACGTTAGTGGCAGCCATGTTAACGGCGTCTGAGTCACCGCAGGCCTTGAGCCTGCGCCATCGCTGATCTCAGCGCAGCTAATGAGAGGGCGAATCTGGTCAGGAGCGGTCTTGACCGTGCCCTTGCCGCAAGCGACATCATGGGGCTAGCCGGCAGTGAGGCGTGGATATGTCAGGGCGGGGCTTCCGATGAGGTAACCGAGCGCTGACAGTTGATCCGAGTTAGAATTCCTCAGCGTGCTCGGAGATCAAATTGTCCACGAGACTATCGACGGCGAGACGGTCGTGATCAACCTCGACAGCGGCAGCTACTACTCCCTGGAAGGCTCGGGTGCCGATCTCTGGTCGCGGCTCCTCGCCGGAGAATCCTTGAATGACTCCGCCGCGGCGCTGGCCGCCCGGCACGGTGGCGATGCTGCGGCGATTGGCGCTGCGATCGCGGCCTTCCACAGGGAACTCTTCGACCAGGGTCTGATTGACGCGGAGCCAACGAACACAGCGGCCGTCGAAGGCTACCTGGGCTCGTTCGAGATCCCCCAACTGCACGTCTACAACGACCTCCGAGCACATCTGCTGGCCGATCCGGTCCACGATGTCGAGCGTGGGGCGGGTTGGCCGACGGTCTACCCGGGGCGGTGATCTGCTCGCCCCCGCTCGCGCCCGGTGCGCAGGCGTTTCGCGAACTGGTTGTCACAGCGGCGTTGCGCGCCAGGAAGTCCGCCGACATCACGGCCCTGCGGATTGCAGACACGCATCTCGAACTGGCCATCGCGGACGCCGATGTGGGAACGACCCTGCTGCCCGCACTACGGCACCACTTCCGTCCCGGCGTAGCGCACGGCGATGGGTATGACACCGACACCACAAGGCTGGTCGTGTGGAGTGGGCCGCTGGAACCATTCCCCTGGAGTGGCGTGCACCTAGGTCGCGGCGGAGCGGTCGCGGGCCTCTCGCATGGACCGGTCCGCGCCACGGCGGCGGCCGACAACGGCAGCCTGATGCTGTGGGATGACGAACGCCGGATCGCCTGCTGTTGGTTCGCTGGAGTACGTGACGTCACCCGATGGGACCGGGCCGCCCCCTTGCGCACGGCCCTTCATTTCGCGCTTGCCGGACCGCATAGACAGCTGGTCCACGGGGCTGTGGTGGGCATCGGCGGTCGCGGCGTTTTACTGGCGGGACCCGGTGGCTCGGGTAAGTCGACGACGACCCTCGCGTGCCTGCAGGCGGAACTGCAGGTGGTCGGAGACGACTACGCAGCGGTAGACTTCCGTGCCGGGCGAACCCGAGCATGGAACCTGTTCCGTTCCATCAAGATTGGAGAACGCGAACCCGGAGTCAACGGTCGTGATCATCGCCGTACATTGATTCTCGGCGAGGACCTACCCGGCTCGGTGACTGAGATGCTTGAACTGTCAGCGGTGCTACTCCCCCAAGTGGCAGGAGGAACACATTCATCGGTGTCCACCGCGACATCCGCGGAGGCACTCCGCGCCTTGGCACCCTCGACCCTGCTGCAAACTCCCTACGAGGAAGAACCCAGCATGGGCTTGCTTGCACAGCTCGCCCGCTCCCTGCCCGCCTACCATCTCAATCTCGGCGCCGATCGAGGCGTGGCGGCAATAAGGCAGGTGCTGACCGCATGAGCCGCGTTCTAGTCGTGGATCAAGAGCCCCCACAGGCCAGTCGTGACGGTGGCGCCGCGCGGATGGTGGATCTGCTTCGCCTGCTGCGCGATGAGGGCCATGCAGTGACCTTCGCTGGTCTGCGGCCTTGGCCCCCGGATTTAGCCGTCACAGAACAGCGGCTCGCTCGGCTCGGCGTCCCGGTGGTTGCTCGGGACGGCGCGGTAGCGAACTGGCTGAGCCGACACGGTGCAGATCTCGACATTGTGGTGGCTAGTCGCCTGCCGGTCGCGCAGGCCATGTTGCCGCTTGTTCGTCGGCACTGCCCGGACGCGCGGTTCTTCTATGACGCGACGCACGTCGAACACCTGGCCAAATATCGGCTAGCAAAACTGACCGGGAATCGCCCGTTGTTGGTCGCTGCGCTGAGAGACCGGGTGGCCGAGCGCGACGTGGTCGCCGCGTCGGACGGCGCGTTCGCCACGACCGAAGAAGACGCCGACGAACTTCGGGCGCTTGTCGCCGGTGCGCGGGTTTACCGCCTGCCGGCGGTCGAGGTATTCGGCGTGCGGTCCGAGCCGGCTCGGCGGCCGAGGTCAGGGATAGTCTTCCTCGGCTTTCTGGGCATGGTCGAAAACGAGATCGCGGTTCGACGTCTCGTTGACCGCATCTGGCCACTGGTGGAGGCCGAGCTCGGCCCTACCTCGCTGACGGTGATCGGTGCCGCCCCGCCCGATTGGCTGGTCAATGCCGCCAAGAGGCGGCCTGGCCTGGTCGTAACCGGACACCTCACCGAAGTGGACCAAGTCCTGCGCACGGCGGCGGTCTTCACAGTGCCGTTGACCGGCGGTTCCGGGGTGAAAACCAAAGTGCTGCAGGCCTTCGCGCATCACGTGCCGGTCGTGGCCACCGCAGACGGGCTGCGGGGGGTCCCCGCTATCGACGAGGTTGACGTGCTGCGCGCCGAGTCGGACGCAGACTTGGCTGAAGCCGCCGTGCGGATTCTGCGTGATCCGGATCTGGGACGTGCACTTGCACGGCGCGCCGCGGATGCGATGCGAAAGAACTTCAATAGCAACATGGATCGCGCGACCCTGCGGAAGGCGGTAGGACCCCGTGCCTGAGATCGGAGTCGTGCTGCCGGTATTCAACGGCGAAGCGTTCCTGCAGGAGGCCTTGGACTCGATCGCGGCGCAGACCCTTCAACCCGATGACGTCGTGGCTGTCGATGACGGTTCGACCGATGGGAGCGCAACGCTGCTTCGCCAGTTCGGCGCCCGCGTGGTTCGGGCCGACCGGGTGGGTCAGGCTCGCGCGCGGGACCTCGGAATCCGCACGGTAACCGGCGAGGTGATCGCCTGCCTCGACCAGGACGACCGCTGGCGCCCTGAGAAACTTGCCCGTCAACTGGCCGTGCTTGATGCCGAACCGGACATCGCCTTCATCGGGGCGCTGTGCGCCACTTTTCTCGACGCTGGCGCCCGTCGGCCGGCCTGGTGGAAGCCGGCCTGGGACAGCGGAGCCTCAGACCCGTCGCTGGCGCCGAGTGCCACTGTTTATCGCCGCGAGGCGTTCGAACGCGCCGGCGGCTTCGCGGACACTGGCGTCCAAATCTCCGAAGATGTTGCGTGGACCGCGCTGGCCCAGGATCTGGGGCTGCGATCTGCGATCGTCGATGAGGTTCTCGTCGAGCGGAGAATTCACGGAAGCAATACGTCGGGCGACCAGGAACTGCGGGTGCGGGAGCATCTGGCGATTGCCCGGGCTACCATCGCGCGGAAGAAAGCGCGCAATGACTGACCTGCACACCGGCCTTGTGGCCGCCGTGATACCGGCCCGTCCCAATGAGCCGTTCCTCGCCGAGGCGCTGAATTCGGTGCTGCACCAACCCGAGGTGTCTGACATCGTCGTCGCGACACACGTCGACGACTCCCCGACCGCTCAGCTGGCCGCCGACCACCCCGATCTCCGCATCCGGCTCGTCATTTCGGACGGACCTTCCGCGGGTGCGAATCTCAATGCAGGGATTGCCGCCACCGACTCCGTATGGCTGGCCTTTCTCGATGCCGACGACTGCTGGCCTGCCGGACGTGTCGCTGCGAGTTTGCGGGCAGCGAACTCCGTTCCGGGTACCCAATTGGTGCTGGGACAGCAACGGGCCATGGACGTTGACGGCGTCCTGATGACGGATGTTCAGTGGTCGCTGCTCGGTGCCGCGCTCGTCACCCGGGATGCCGCTAACCGGATCGGGCCGTTTGACACCGACATGATCGGCCAGATGCGCTGGGTACTGCGCGCGCGGGACCTCGGAGTCCCGACCGTCGAATTGGCGGAAGTGTTGTTGCACCGGCGGGAGCATTCCGCCAACCTCAGTCGACTACGGCGTTCTGAGCTGCATAAGGCCTATCTGGCACTGGCGCGCGAGCGCGCTGCACAACAACGGAACACCCGGAGAAGTACATGATGGGCGGCAACGAGATTAGGGCGATCTGGAACCTGCTGCGAGCACGCCGGCTCACATTACTGCTGGGTGTTCTGGCGCTCGGGCTGCAGGCATTCCTGTTGTTCCCCATCGCCTGGTTGGTTCACGACATCTTCGCCGTTCGGATCCCCGCATCAGATACTCGTGCCGTGTTGGTCGCAGGCCTCGGCATCCTGACGCTGTACGCCGCCGCTACCGGGCTGTCGCTGGTCGCTCGGCGCTTGATTCTGGTGGCCGTCTTCACCAGCATCGCCGACCTGCGGGGAGAGGTTTTCACCCGACTGCACGACCTGCCGCTGTCCTGGCATGAACAGCAGGAAGTCGGCCGACTGCACGGCACGGTGGTACCTGATTGTGAGCGGTTGGAGTCCGCCCTGCCACCGTCTCTTGTGGTCTCGCTGCAGGCGTTAGTCGTCGGGGCGCCTCTGGCAATCGTCGCGGTGATCGTCAGCCCACTTTTAGCCGGGGTGGTGGCGGTCGTCGCTCCCCCGATGCTGTTGCTCAACGGCCGCCTCAAAGCCCGGACCCAGCGGTCGATCAAGCATTGGATCTCCACCCATCGCAACTATGCGTCGCACGTACTGCGGATGCTGCGGGCTACGCGCCTGATCCGGGTCCGGGGCGCTGATGATGCCGAGCTGCAGGACATCCGCGAACGCATCAGCAAACTGACCAGAACCAGCATCGACAAATCCTGGGCATCCAACCTCGCCGTCGTCCTCAACGGGGCGATCGCGGGCATGACCGGCGCCCTGATCCTGGTCGTGGGCGGCGTCGCCGTCACCACAGGAGCGCTCACCCTGAGTCAGCTGCTGACGTTCTACGCCGTGATCGCGCTCATGCTGCGCAATGTGACCGGAGCAGCGGGAGCCGGTGCGAACCTGATGACCGCGGTAGCCTCTGTTGTTCCGCTGCAACAGATCGTCGAAGACCCGATGCCCGGGATCTATGGCGGAACCGCTCGGAGGCCCTTCGACGGAAGCGTCAGCTTGCGAGGCGTGACCTTCGGCTATGGCGATACGTCTATTCTGCGCAACCTCGATCTTGATATAGCCGTGGGTGAGCGTGTTGCCGTAGTAGGCCCCAACGGAGCGGGCAAGTCGACCATCGCGAGGCTTATCCTCGGGCTGGACAGGCCCTGGGAGGGAACGGTATCGGCGGGCGGCCACCCGCTCGACGAGCTTGATCTCCCAGCCCTTCGCCGCCAGATCGGGGTGGTGCTCCAGGAGGCCACGGTTCTCCCGGGCACGATCCGGGAGAACGTGGCATTCGGCCGCCCGGGATTGACGGCAGCGCAGATCGAGTCGGCCCTTGACGCCGCCGGTGTCACGCACATGCTCGACGACCGATTTCCCGACGGTGTCGATACCGAGGTCGGTGATGGCGGGGAGTGCCTGAGCGGTGGACAGCGCCAGTCGATTGCGATAGCCCGGGCACTGGCTGGCGAGCCGCGACTGCTGATCCTTGACGAGCCGACCAACCACCTCGACGCCTCCGCGATACCCCGTCTACTGGATGCGGTTGAAGCGATGCCCTTACCACCGGCCGTGCTGCTGATCACTCACGACACCGAGTTGCCCGGGTGGGCTGATCGTGTGGTGCGTTTGGGAGACAGCACCGCCCAAGCGAGCCGGACGATGGCGAGGTCGGCGTGACACGCCGCGCGCTGCGGGCAGCACCGCCGGTGCGCCGCCCTCGGACCTCGCCGGAAGGGCGGCCGTTCCCGACCGAAGCCCAACTCGACCTCCTCAAGGCGGCAGTTCTCCCCGCCGAACAGGCCGCACCGGCCTGGCGGCGGTGGAAGTCGCGTGGGATACCTCTAGTCGAGGTCGACGACGCGTCGGGCAGGTTGTTCTCCCAACTGTGGATCAACCGATCGGCCGCGGCCATCGGCGACGAGGACCTGCCACTCATCAAGGGGGTCTATAGGCAGGCCCTCGCCAGCAATGCGGTCACGCTGAATTCGGCGTTCCAGACCACGCAGCCACTCACTGATGCCGGAATTCCGGTGGTCTTCATCAAAGGCGCGGCGATGATCGCCGCCTCCGGAGGACGCCTGGGCCTGCGCCGGATCGTCGACGTCGACGTGATCGTCCCGGAGGCCGACGCCGAATGGGCGGCGACAGCCCTGATGGCCGCGGGTTACCGGGAGAAGCGCATCGCGGAACCGCCACCTTTCGGTCTCCGCCACGCGTGGACGTGTATGGCCCCGAACGGATCCGAACTCGATCTGCACTGGTGGGCCTATAAGACCGCGGGCGACGACCGATGCGTGTTCGAAACAGCCCGACCGGCGACACTGCTCGCGCGCACCGTGCTGATTCCGTCCACGACGGAAATGTTGGCGATGACGGTGGCCGGCGCATTCCTTGGTGCACACCCGGACTCGCCGTTGCGCTGGATCGCCGACGCCATGGTGTTGCTGGCCGTTGAAGAGGATCATATCGAGTGGGACGTGCTGCTGCAGCGGGCGTGGCGGCCGGGACTGACGCTCGGCCTACTTGCCGGTCTGGAATTTCTGGCACGGGAGTTCGACGCCCCGATACCGCCCTATGTCTTGGCGGATCTGCGGCGACGGCCGGTCACCTTGCGCGAACGCGGCGCCCATTGGGCTGCATGCCATGACCCGCGGGTTGGCCTGATGATGCTGCATCACCTTGAGATGCATCGCACCCGGCGTCTGCACAACCCTGCCGGCGTTCCGCGCGACTTCCTTGGCCACCTCGCACAGTCCACCGGCGCCAGAACCGGAAAGCGTCGCGACATCTTCGAACGGCACGCGGTGCTTGTGTTGCAGCGCATCATCAAACGGGAGCCACTTTTGCGCTGAATGGCTCTTGCGCTGGACCAAAAAACCTTGCTTTGACATCGCCGAACGCATTCGTTATCCCACGCTCGCCGCTGAGGACAGCAGCTACTGCGCACTGTCCGTTGCACTCCGTCTACCCCGCGCTGACGCCCGGAACCGACTGGGCGAGCTTCCCGTCCACCGGATGAAGGCGTGGGTGAAACTCGCGGTCTCGGCGTAGCCGAGTTCGCGGGCCACGGCCTCGATCGGCATATCACCGTTCAGCAACCGCTCGGCTCGCCCGCGTCGCACGTCGGCTACCAGCTCCCGGAACGAAGTTCGCTCGTCGGTGAGCTTGCGGCGCAGCGTTCTCGGGTCGAGGTGAAGTTCGTCGGCGAGCTCTTGCATCGATGGAAACGCTGATTGATCGTGCATTAAACGGCTGCGAACCTGGCCGGCTACCCCGACGCGGGACAGCCGCTGTTCGAGCAGTTGCTGACACTGCCGCTCGACAACCCTGGCCGTGTTGGCATCAGCCTGCGGTAGCGCAACATCGAAGGCACCGGAAGGAAAGGCGATGCGATTAATCGATCGGCGGGGACGGATGTCGCATGTCGCAGACCAGCAACGGGCAAGGCGCTCAGCGTGTTCGGGGTCCAGCGAGGTCTCAATCCAGTCCGGAACCAGATCCACGTTGGCTCCCTGTAGGACCGCCGCCAATCCGCCAAGGTCCCGTTCGATGATGAATGACCTAATGTCTGGCGGAATGACGCTGTCATCAGCCCTGATGTAGTCGTGCGCATCGTCACCGTCCAGGGACAGCGGCATGTGCGAAGGCGCCAGCGCAAGGTACGGGATCGTACGCTCGAAGCCGTCACGAACGGTGGCGCTGGTGAGGAATGCGTAGCCGACGATGCCGGTGCGCCCCAATGTGCTGAAGCCCCCGATCTCGGTACCACGGCCGGGTTGATCACCGAGCCTGCCGACGATGTTGCGCACGACGGTGAACTCCTGGTGCGCCCAGATCTCCGCGTCTTCGTCGGCGAGATCCGATTCGTCCAGACCAGTGCCCGCCAGGCACTCGGTGATCGACATACTTCCGGCAACCGCTTGGGTCATGATGCGAACACCCTCGGTGCCGCGCGGGACCGCCCAGATCGGAGGGGCGGACGCGGCGGCCATCGCCCGAAAATATCAAATTCGTGTCCGATCACGACATTCTTTCTGCGGCTTCACCCACTTAGCCTGGATGTCATGTCTGCTCCTGCCGGGCTTGTCACGGTCGAACGGGAATCCCGTGACACCCCTCTCGTCGAGGAGCTTCAGAGCCTCTATGCCCGCACCCGGGCCGCGATGGGCGAGGACGACCTCACCCATATTCGCAATGTCGCCGCCTACGGACAGGCAATCGACGCACGCCGACGCGAACTGCTGCGCGCCGGCGGTCCGGGCGCGGTTCGCCGTGCCGCCGTACTTGAAGCGCTCTACCGGCTGCTGCAGTTTTCCGAACTCGGGCACAACATCCTGCACGGCTCCTACGACCATCTCGCCGACAACACCGGTTACCACTCTGAACTCTATGCGTGGGACTTCAACGTCGATGAGTCCCAATGGAAGGTGATGCACCACGAGGGCCATCACCCGTACACCAACATCCTCGGCAAAGACCACGATCTGGGGTACAGCGTCGTTCGCGGTCAGCCCGCCCAGGACTGGTTCGGCCACCACGCGGTGCAGTTGGCCATTCTCGGCGCAGTAGCTCCCTTCTTGTCCCAGGTGGCACCGTTCCTCGTCGCGAACTGTGCGCGGCTGATCGAAGGCAGGCCGTTCTGGTCACGAGAGACTCTGCGGGACCCGGTGCGGATCGCCTGGCAGGACACCGTGCGCCGGCTGATCACCGAACCCCGGGAAACCGGGCGGAACTTCCTGCCCGCGATGATCGCCAACCACGTCGGCGGCATCGCGGGCTATGCCTCGGTTCTTTTCCTCGTCGCCATCCAGCACCACGCCGGAGACATTGAGGTGTTTTCCGATCCAGTTCCGGACGAGACCCCCGACGA
>JAGQTO010000364.1:0-809 GCA_020439025.1 Mycobacterium sp.
CGGGGTGGGCACCTCCGGCATCGCGCCCGGGGCCGGTCCCGCGGCGTGGGCCGGGTTGATCCCGGCGGGCAGATGGTCGGCACCGGGAACCACACCGGCCGCGGGCAGGTGCTGCTCGAGCGGGATGGGTCCGTTGCCCGGGCCGGGGGTGAGCAGCGGTGCGGTCCCGTGCGCGATCCCGGTCGCCGCCGGCTGGGTTCCAGCCTGTTGGGAGATCGGGGCGGCGGCCGGCGGGGCGGCGGGACCCATGGTGATCCCGCCGCCCTGCACGAAGCGGGTGACCGCCTCGGCCAACGCCGCCGAGTTGCCCGGGGTGGTGGCATTGCCCGCCAGCTGGGACGCCGCCGCCAGCAGCAGTTCCTGCGCCGAAGCGGGATCCGCCGCCGCCGCCTGGACCACCGGGCTCAGGCTCTGCACGGCCTCCATCCCCGGCAGCTGCCCCGGATCCAGGGGGATGGTCGGGTCGGCGGCCGCGACCGGTGTGGCGGCCATTGCCAGAGCGACGGTGGTCAGACCGGTGGCCAGCTTGGCGATGTTGCGCACGGCGTGCTCCCTCGGTGGTGTTGTTGCGGTTGGGCGCTGCCGGCTCAGGGGAGCGCGGTGAGCAGGGGCAGCGGGTTGACGGCGGGACCGGCCGGGGCGGCCGGGACGGCCGGCGCGGTGGCGATCGGCGGGGTGAGCGGTACGGCCGGGGTGACCGGGCTGATGCCTGTCGTGTCACCGAGTTGGTTCGGGAACGGCACTCCGGCGGAGGGGCCCAGGCCGATCAGGTTGGCCGGAAAGCCGAACTGGTTGAGCAGCGGCGCGAT
>JAGQTO010000364.1:908-4085 GCA_020439025.1 Mycobacterium sp.
GTGGATGCGGCCGGTCCGCCGACGAGCTCGGAAGCGCCGTTGAGAGCGGTGGCCGCCGTCTGCAGCACCGCGCCCATGCTCGCCGGGTTGGTCGCGAACTCCTGGATCATGTTGAGTGCCGGCACGCCGGGGACCGCCGGCGGGATCGCCGGCTCGGCGGCGGCCGTCGAGCTCAGGGCGACGGCGGCCGAGCAGAGCCCGGCTGCGGCAATCGCGTTGGCGGCGAACAGCTTTGCGAAACGTGACATGTGATACCACTCCCTCGATTGCGGACCTGCCCACCGAAAGTAGGTCAGTGGCTGGAGTTGCCAGAGTGACACGTGTGGCATTTATAGAACCGTTACGGGAGCGATGGCCGCCGGTGACCCGAGGACTTCGGCGCGGTTTCGGTCGCTGGGCGGGCATGAGGGCGCCGAAGTTGCTTAGAGTCGGCGGGATGAGCAGAACCCGCACCGCCGCGCTGGTTCTGCTGGTGAGCATCGTCGCCCGGTTGGCCTGGACCTACCTCGTTCCCAACGGCGCGAACTTCGTCGACCTGCACGTCTACCTCGGCGGCGCGGCCGCCCTGGACCTGCCCGGGACGCTGTACTCCTACGTCTACGCCGACCAGACCCCGGACTTCCCGTTGCCCTTCACCTACCCGCCGTTCGCCGCGCTGGTGTTCTACCCGCTGAGCCGGCTGCCCTTCGGGCTGGTGGCCCTGTGCTGGCAGCTCGGCATCGTCGCGGCTCTCTACGGCGTTGTCCGGATCAGCCAGCGGCTTATCGGGGTGGGCCGAGAGGCGGGCCACCCGGCGGCGATGCTGTGGACGGCCGTCGGTCTCTGGACCGAGCCGTTGCGAAGCACCTTCGACTACGGGCAGATCAACGTGATTCTGGTGCTGGCGGTGCTCTGCGCCGTCTACAGCACCCGGTGGTGGCTGTCGGGTCCGCTGGTCGGGGTCTCCGCCGGGATCAAGCTCACCCCGGCCATCGCCGGTTTCTATTTCCTGGGGATGCGTCGCTGGGCGGCGGCGGCGTCGGCGCTGGTGGTATTCGCCGGCACGGTGGCGCTGTCGGTGGCGGTGATCGGCGAGCAGGCCCGGTACTACTTCACCGACCTGCTCGGCGACGCGAGCCGGGTCGGCCCGATCGGAACGTCGTTCAACCAATCGTGGCGGGGCGGGATTTCGCGGATTCTGGGCCATGACGCCGGCTACGGGCCTTGGGTTCTGGCCGCCGTCGCGGTGACGGCGGTTCTGGCGGTGCTGGCCTGGCGGGCGCTGAGCCGGCCGAGGCGCTGCGATCGGCTCGGCGCCCTGCTGGTGGTCGAACTCTTCGGCCTGTTGATCTCGCCGATCTCGTGGACCCATCACTGGGTGTGGGTGGTCCCGCTGATCATCTGGCTGCTCAACGGTCCACTGAAAGCCCGGCCGGGTGCGCGACTGCTGGGCTGGGGCTGGTTGACGCTGACCCTTGTCGGTGTCCCCTGGCTGCTCAGCTTCGCCCAGCCGACCATCTGGCAGATCGGGCGCCCCTGGTACCTGGCCTGGGCGGGCCTGGTCTACATCGTGGCGGCGCTGACGACGATGGCCTGGATCGCGGCTACCGGTCGCCCAGAATCTGATCGAGTTCGCGGGCCAGCTGAACGTCCTTGTCCGTGATACCGCCCTCGGAATGGGTCACGAGCGCGAAAGTCACCGTCCGCCAGCGGATGTCGATATCCGGGTGATGGTCGGCGCGTTCGGCGCATCGGGCCACCTCGGCGACCGCGTCGATCCCCTCGAGGAAGGATCCGAACGTCACCGACCGCCGCAGCGCACCGTCGGCGCGTCGCCACCCATTCAGCGTCGCCGCGGCGGCGTCTACCTCGTCATCGCTCAGCACGGCCATACCCCGACGGTATACCTTCGAGAGCCGTGTGCACTCGGATCGTCGTCGCCGGGGCGCTGATCTCCGGGTCGGCGGTGCTGGTGGCGCAGCGACAGCGGCCGCCGGAACTGGCCGGGCTGTGGGAGCTGCCCGGGGGCAAGGTGGCGTCCGGGGAGACCGACGCTGAGGCCCTGGTGCGCGAATTGCGCGAGGAACTCGGGGTGGAGACCGAGGTTCTCGAACGTATCGGCGGGGACGTGGAGATCGGGGGCGGCCTGACGCTGCGGGCCTACCAGGTCGTTCAGACCGGCGGGAGCCTGCACCCGAACGACCATCGCGCGCTGCGCTGGGTCGGGGCCGCGGACCTCGACGCGCTGGCCTGGGTTCCGGCCGACCGGCAGTGGCTAGGCGCCCTGTCCGCGCGATTGACGGGAGCGGGGTAGCCGCCGATGCGCATCCGGCCCACCCTGACCCGGCAGTGCTGGCTGTTCGCCATCGGCTCGACATTCTTCGCGCTGGCCACGGCCCCGGGTTTCGCAGTCCTGGGCGGGGCTGGGGCGACCAACCTGCTGTGCTTCGTCGGCTCCTGGTTCTTCACCTACGCGGCCTGGATGCAACTCGAACTCTCCGAATCGGAGGCGCAGTGGAGTTCCTCGGCCGTGCAGTTCGCCGGGACGGTGTTATTCAACATCAGCACCGGTTCGGCGCTGTGGATGCAGTCGACGTCCGGGCGGCGCCATCTGGTGTGGACCCCCGACGCGGTCGGCTCGCTGGCATTCCTGATCAGCGGCGTGATCGCGGTCGCCGCGCTGGGTGCGACGTCCCTGCCTCGGGACCGGCAGACCACCTGGCTGAACCTGGTGGGCTGCGTGGCCTTCGGGGTGTCGGCCGGGGCCGGCTTCGTACGACGGACCGGGATCACCGAGGACCAGTGGCTGGCGAACCTCGGCACCTTCGTCGGTGCTCTGTGCTTCCTGGTCGCGGCGCTGATGGCGCTACCGCGTTTTCGCGATCCGCGCCCCGCACTGCGACAATCTGCGGCGTGAGTAGCCCCGCCCCCAGACACGACTTCCGCAACGTCGCCATCGTGGCGCACGTCGACCACGGCAAGACCACCCTCGTCGACGCGATGTTGCGCCAGTCCGGTGCCCTGACACACCGCGGCGACGACACCGTCGAGCGGCTGATGGACTCCGGGGACCTGGAGAAGGAAAAGGGCATCACCATCCTGGCCAAGAACACGGCGGTGCACCGCCATCACCCCGACGGCGGTATGACGGTGATCAACGTCATCGACACGCCGGGACACGCCGATTTCGGCGGCGAG
>JAGQTO010000364.1:4140-16219 GCA_020439025.1 Mycobacterium sp.
CCGCTGCCGCAGACCCGTTTCGTGCTGCGCAAGGCGCTGGCCGCCCACCTGCCGGTGATTCTCGTGGTCAATAAGACCGACCGGCCGGACGCCCGCATCGCCGAGGTCGTCTCGGAGAGCCATGACCTGTTGCTCGACGTCGCCTCCGACCTGGACGACGAGGCCCAGCAGGCCGCTGAACGCGCGCTGGACCTTCCCACGCTGTTCGCCTCCGGCCGTGCCGGGGTGGCCAGCACCGTCGAACCCGCCAACGGTGAGAACCCCGAGGGTGACAACCTCGATCCGCTGTTCGACGTCCTGCTCGACAACATCCCGCCGCCCAAGGGTGACCCGGAGGCACCGCTGCAGGCGCTGGTGACCAACCTCGACGCCTCGGCGTTCCTGGGCCGTCTGGCGCTGATCCGGATCCACAACGGGCGGCTGCGCAAGGGCCAGCAGGTGGCCTGGATGCGTGAGGTGGACGGTGTGCCGGTGATCGCCAACGCCAAGATCACCGAGCTGCTGAGCACCGTCGGGGTGGAGCGCAACCCGACCGAGGAGGCCGTCGCCGGCGATATCGTCGCGGTGGCGGGCATGCCGGAGATCATGATCGGCGACACCCTCGCCGACCCCGACCATGCCCACGCCCTGCCGCGGATCACCGTCGACGAGCCGGCCATCTCGGTGACGATCGGCACGAACACCTCACCGCTGGCCGGGAAGGTCTCGGGCCACAAGCTGACCGCGCGGATGGTCAAGTCCCGGCTGGAGAGCGAACTGGTGGGCAACGTCTCGATCCGGGTGGTCGACATCGGTCGTCCGGACGCCTGGGAGGTACAGGGCCGCGGCGAGTTGGCGCTGGCCGTGCTGGTCGAACAGATGCGCCGGGAGGGTTTCGAGCTGACCGTGGGCAAGCCGCAGGTGGTCACCCGCACCATCGACGGCAAGCTGCACGAACCGTTCGAGGCCATGACCATCGACTGCCCCGAGGAGTTCGTCGGGGCGATCACCCAGCTGATGGCCAACCGCAAGGGCCGCATGGAGCAGATGACCAACCACGCCGCCGGGTGGGTGCGGATGGACTTCATCGTCCCCAGCCGCGGGCTCATCGGCTTCCGCACCGACTTCCTGACGCTGACCCGCGGCACCGGTATCGCCAACGCCGTGTTCGACGGATACCGGCCGTGGGCCGGGGAGATCCGCGCCCGCCACTCCGGTTCGCTGGTCAGCGACCGGTCCGGTTCAGTGACTCCGTTCGCCATGATCCAACTCGCCGACCGCGGCACCTTCTTCGTCGAACCCGGTGACGACACCTACGAGGGCCATGTCGTCGGCATCAACCCGCGCGCCGAGGACCTCGACGTCAACGTCACCCGCGAGAAGAAGTTGACCAACATGCGTTCCTCGACCGCCGACGTGATGGAGACCCTGGCCCGGCCGATGGAACTCGACCTCGAGCAGGCCATGGAGTTCTGCGCGGGCGACGAGTGTGTGGAGGTCACCCCGGAGATCGTCCGGGTGCGCAAAGTCGAATTGGACGCCACCAGCCGGGCCCGCAGCCGGTCCCGGGCCAAGGCGCAGAAGGTGTGACCGGCCTGATGAACGGGCTTTTCGACAGCCGGCCGATACCCTGAGGGGCGTGTTGAGGAGACCGAGCGGGCTGCGCGCCACCAGTGCGCTGACATCGGTCGCGATCCTCGCCGGCTGCGCCGTCGACCCGCCCCCGGCGCCGCAGAGCACCCAGAGTTCGCAGTCGGCGGCACCGGCGCCCAGGGCCGCTCAGATCATCATGGCGATCGACTCGATCGGTCCCGGATTCAATCCGCACCTGCTCAGCGACCAGTCTCCGGTGACCGCGGCCGTCAGCGCGCTGGTGCTGCCCAGTTCGTTCCGCCCGGTGCCCGACCCGGCCACCCCGACCGGCTCCCGGTGGGAACGGGATCCCGACCTGTTGGTCTCGGCCGCGGTGACAGCGGCCGACCCGTTCACCGTCACCTACAAGATCCGGCCCGAAGCCGCCTGGACCGACAACGCCCCCATCGCGGCCGACGACTTCTGGTACCAGTGGCGTCAGATGGTCAGCCAGCCCGGTGTGGTGGATCCGGCCGGATATGACCTGGTCACCGGTGTTCAGTCGGTGGACGGCGGCAAGACCGCGGTGGTGACCTTTTCCCAGCCCTACCCCGCCTGGCGTGAATTGTTCAACAATCTGCTGCCGGCGCACATCGTCAAGGACATTCCCGGCGGGTTCAGCGCGGGCCTGGCCCGCACGATGGCGGTGACCGGCGGTCAGTTCCGGGTGGAGACCATCGACCCGCAACGCGACGAGATCCTGTTGGCCCGCAACGACCGGTTCTGGGGCGCACCGGCCAGACCGGACCAGATTCTGTTCCGTCGCGGTGGCGCTCCGGCCGCACTGGCCGATTCGATCCGCAACGGCGACACCCAGGTGGCCCAGGTACACGGCGGCGCCGCCGCGTTCGCGCAGCTTTCGGCGATCCCGGATGTCCGCACCGGCCGGCTGACCACCCCGCGGGTGCTGCAATTGATCCTGCGCGCCAAGCAGCCGAAGTTGGCCGATCCCATGGTGCGCAAGGCGCTGCTGGGCCTCCTCGACGTCGATCTGCTGGCCGCGGTCGCCGCTGGGAGCGACAACTCGGTCACCCTCGACCAGTCCTTGGTGCGGACGCCGAGCGATCCGGGATACGTGGCGACCGCGCCGGCCCCCCTGGGCCGCGAGGGTGCGCTTGAGTTGTTCGGGCGCGCCGGGTATCAGGTGGACCGCAATGCCCCCGAATCGACCGTTCCCGTCCCGCTGGACGGGGCTAGTGCGACGCGCGCACCGGAGACCACCCGCGGCCGGATCAGCCGCGACGGCAAGACGTTGTCGCTGGTGATCGGGGCGGCGGCAAACGACCCCACTTCGATGGCGGTGGCCAACACCGCCGCCGACCAACTGCGCAGCGTCGGTATCGCGGCGACCGTGCTGGCGCTGGAGCCGACCGTCTTGTACGGCTCGGCCCTGCTGAACAACCGGGTGGACGCGATCGTGGGCTGGCACGCCGCCGGAGGAGACCTCGCGACGGCCCTGGCGGCACGCTACGGGTGCCCCGCGGTGGACGCCGCCCCGCTGTCGACGGCGCCGGCGCCCCCGCCGCCCGGTCGACCGAGGCAAACCCCCGGGCCCGAAACCAGCGGGGAGAGGCCACCAACCTCGGCGGCCCCGGCGGAGGCGGCCCCGCTTGTGCGGGCTCCGTCCAACCTGACCGGCATCTGCGACCCGGCCATCCAGGCTAAAATCGACGGTGCGCTGGACGGTTCGCTGGACGTCGAAGCGGTCATCGACGCGGTGGAGCCGCGGCTGTGGGCCCTGTCGGCGGTTCTGCCGATCATCCAGGACACCACGATCGTCGCCGTCGGCCCCACCGTGAAGAACGTGAGCCTCACCGGCGCGGTTCCGGTCGGGATCGTCGGCGACGCCGGTCAGTGGGTTAAGGTCGCGCCTTGACCCGGCGGACCGGGGTGCCCTTTGGCCCCGGGAATCCGTCCTTCCGATGCCGAGGAACGCTGGAGAGCCATGCCCACTGACGCCGGCGACGCCGAATATCCGCGCAGGGGTGGTGGGCCTCCCGCCCGCGACACAGGCCGCCTGCTGCTCCGATGCGCCGACCGGCCCGGCCTGGTTGCGGCGGTCAGCGCCTTCCTCGCCGGCGCCGGTGCCAACATCGTCTCCTTGGACCAGCACTCCACTAGCCCGTCCGGTGGGACCTTCATGCAGCGCACGATCTTCCACCTTCCTGGCCTGACGGCGGCCTACGATGATCTCGCGCGCGACTTCGCCGAGAGGGTCGCTGTCCCCTACGAGATCGACTTCCGGCTGACCGAGGCCGCCAAGCCCAAGCGGGTGGCCATCATGGCCTCCACCGAGGACCACTGCCTGCTCGACCTGCTGTGGCGAAACCGCCGCGGGGAACTGGAGATGTCGGCGGCGATGGTGATCGCCAACCATCCCGACCTCGCCGATCAGGTCCGGCCCTTCGGGGTGCCCTTCATCCACATTCCGGCCAGCCGCGACATCCGGGAGCAGGCCGAGCAGCGCCAACTCGATCTGCTGCGCGGCAACGTCGACCTGGTGGTGCTGGCTCGCTACATGCAGATCCTCACTCCGGACTTCCTCAAGGCCGTGGGCTGTCCGCTGATCAACATCCACCACTCGTTCCTGCCCGCCTTCATCGGCGCGGCACCGTATCGGCGGGCACGGGAGCGCGGCGTCAAGCTCGTCGGGGCCACAGCCCACTACGTGACCAAGGACCTCGACGAGGGCCCGATCATCGAGCAGGACGTGGTCCGCGTCGACCACCGCCATGACATCGAGGACCTGGTCCGGCTGGGCGCCGACGTGGAACGTGCGGTGCTCTCCCGGGCGGTGTCCTGGCATTGCCAGGATCGGATCATCCGGTATGGCAACCAGACCGTCGTCTTCTGATCGGTAGGGTCTTCTGATCGGTAGGGTTGCTGCGCATGGCGGCTGTCCCGAGGCTGGTCTTCGTCCACGCCCACCCCGACGACGAGACGATCAACAACGGCGTCACCATCGCCCGGTACGCGGCGGTCGGCGCCCAGGTCACGGTGGTGACCTGCACCCTCGGCGAGGAGGGCGAGGTCATCGGGGACCGGTGGGCGCAACTGGGCGTCGAGCACGCCGACCAGCTCGGCGGCTACCGGATCGGCGAGCTGACCGCCGCGCTGGAACACCTCGGGGTGGCCGGTCCGCGTTTCCTGGGCGGTGCCGGGCGCTGGCGTGACTCGGGAATGGCCGGCACGCCGCCGCGCCGGCGAACCGGCTTCGCCCATGCCGACCTCGGCGAGTTGGTGGGCCAGCTGGCCGATGTCATCGTCGAACTGCGCCCGCATGTGCTGGTGACCTACGACCCCAATGGCGGTTACGGCCATCCCGACCACATCCAGGCCCACCGCATCACGACGGCCGCGGTGGACGCCGCCGCCGACCGTTGGCGGGTGCCGAAGTTCTACTGGACGGTGGCGTCCTTGACGGCGGTTCGCGCCGGGATCGACGCCTTGGACGCCGACGACGTCCTGCCGGACTGGGTGTGGCCGCCCGCCGAGGTGGAGTTCGGCTTCGCCGACGATCAGATCACCGCCGTCGTCGAGGCCCCCGAGCAGGTGAGCGCGAAGGTTGCGGCCATGGGCGCGCACGCCACCCAGATCGCGCTCGGGCCGACCGGCCGGGCGTTCACACTATCCAACAAGATGATCCTGCCGGTGCTCTCCGCGGAGCATTATGTGCTGGTCTCCGGTCAACCCGGAAGCACCGACGGCGAGGGCCGGGAACGCGATCTGCTGGCGGGCCTGGACCTGTCCGAATGACGGGCGCCGTGCGCGGTGGTCCCGTGGCGAACGCGGTGCTGGCGGTGCTGGCCGCCGACGGTGTGCTCTCGGCCGTCGCCGGCACCTTTCTGCTGCCGCTGTATCTGGGGCCGGTGCCGTTGCCCCTCAGCGCGCTGGTCTGCGGGCTGCTCAACGCGGCTCTGGTCTGGGCGGCCGGGCACTGGACCGATTCCCGGCGGTTGGCCGCGCTGCCGCTGTGGACCTGGCTGGCGACGGTGGCGGCGTTCACCGTGGGCGGTCCCGGCGGGGACATCGTCTACGGGGGACCGGGGATCATGGCCTATTCGGTCCTGATCTTCCTGTTGTTCGGTGCTCTGCCGGCCGCTGCGGTGCTGCGCCGGATGCCCTGATGGGCGCTCAGCGGGCGCGGCCCGCTGACCGTGCGGCCCGTGCGGGTGTGTCGGCCGACCCGGCGCCCGCTGATGCCCGCTCCGCGGTGACGGCGGGGATCGTGGGGATCGCCGCAGCCGGGCCGGGGCCGGTGGTGGCCTTCCCGGCGCGGGCGGCGCGTCCGCCCGGACGTCCCGGGCGCACAGCCTGATCGTTGGTTTCGGCGGCGACGAGGGCCTCGACGGGGGCTTCGACGCCCGCCGGGGCGGACTCGTCGACCGGACCGGACTCTTGGGCGACCACCGCTCCGGTGGCCGTCGCGCCAGTGGCCGCCGTGTCGGTACCGGCGACGGGCGCGCTGGCGCGCTGAGCGGCGGCGACCCGCGGCGACGCCGTCTCGGTGGCCACCGCGGCACCCGGCGGAACCGGAGGGAACGGCGGGAGCGGCGGCAGCGGGATGAGGCTGCCGATCCAGGCCAGTCCGTAGTCGATGAAGTTCTGCGCTGCCTCTTCGAAGCCGTTGTTGATCGCCGCCGGGATCTGGTCGAACTGCCCGAACAGCAGGTAGGAGAAGCTGTAGACGCCTGCCTGCACCAACGGCTCGATGCTGAAGTAGGCCAGGTCGACACCGGGGGCGATCCACCACAGCCCTGGTACCCAGCTCATGGCGTAGTCGACCAGTTCGAATCCGTAGGCCACCCACGGCTCGAAGGCGTCGTAAGCCTGGGTGATCGGATTGCTCGCTGTCGGCACGATCTGTGAGGCGAGCGGGGTCACCGCCGCGCTGAGGGTGAACGCGGAGAAATCGACCGGCGCAGCGGCCCCGGCGGGCATGGGGCCGGTCACCGGGGCCGTCACGGCCGCTCCCAGAACAACGGCGCTCATCCCGCTTGTGATCAGAGCGCGAAGGGATAACCCGGCGGTGGGGGTCATTGTGGCACCTCACAGTTTGCTGTCGGAATGTCGGGATCGTACGCGAAGACCGTGCGGTCGCCATAGCGGTCCGGGTGGGTGCACCCCGCGTCCGCGGAGGAGGCTCGGTATTACTGTGATGCCTATGCCGGTCACTGGGGCTGCGGCTCGCGGGACGCGCCGATGACCTCCTCTACTGCGATGCGCCGTGTGCTGCGCCGGGCCCGCGACGGTGTCGCCCTCAACGTCGACGAGGCCGCCGTCGCGATGTCGGCCCGCGGAGAGGAGCTGGCTGACTTATGCGCCAGCGCCGCCCGGGTCCGCGACGCCGGCCTGACCTCGCAGGGTTGGCGCGGGCCGCGGGGCCGGCTGCCGGTCTCCTACTCCCGCAAGGTCTTCATCCCGATCACCCACCTGTGCCGCGACACCTGCCATTACTGCACCTTCGTGACGGTGCCGGGCCGGCTGCGAGCCTCCGGTCGCGGGATGTACCTGGAGCCCGACGAGATCGTCGAGATCGCCCGGCGGGGGGCGCAACGGGGTTGTAAGGAGGCCCTGTTCACCCTCGGCGACCGTCCGGAGGCGCGGTGGCCGGAGGCGCAGCAGTGGCTCGAGGAACGCGGCTACGACTCCACGCTGGACTACGTGCGGGCCGCCGCCATTCGCGTACTGGAGGAGACCGGTCTGCTGCCGCACCTCAATCCGGGGGTGATGAGCTGGGCCGAGATGTCCCGGCTCAAGCCGGTGGCGCCTTCGATGGGCATGATGCTGGAGACCACCTCACGGCGGCTGTTCGAAACCCGGGGCATGGCCCACTACGGCAGTCCGGACAAGGATCCGGCGGTTCGGCTGCGCACGCTGACCGAGGCCGGCCGACTCTCTATTCCCTTCACCACCGGGCTTCTCGTCGGCATCGGGGAGACAGCGTTCGAGCGCGCCGAGACCCTGCACGCGATCCGCCGCCTGCACAAGGAATTCGGCCACATCCAGGAAGTGATCGTGCAGAACTTCCGGGCCAAGGATCACACCGCCATGGCGTCGGCCCCCGATGCGGCCTTCGAGGAGTTCCTGGCCTGCGTCGCGGTGGCACGTCTGGTCCTCGGGCCCGGTATGCGAATCCAGGCTCCGCCCAACCTGGTTTCGCCCGTGGAGTGCCGCGCCCTGCTCGGGGCCGGCGTCGACGACTGGGGCGGTGTTTCACCGTTGACCCCCGACCACGTCAACCCGGAGCGGCCGTGGCCCGCCCTGGACGACCTGGCGGCGGTCACCGCCGATGCCGGCTTTGATCTGGTGCAACGTCTGACCGCCCAGCCCGCCTACGTCCGGGCCCCCGCCGGGTGGATCGACCCCCGGGTCGCCGGCCACGTCGCCGCCCTGGCCGATCCGGAAAGCGGGTTCGCCCGCGACACCGATCCGGTCGGGCGGCCCTGGCAGGAGCCCGACGAGGCCGCCGAGTCGCTGGGCCGCGCGGACCTGGCGACGGCGATCGATACCGAGGGCCGCCGCGCGGCGGCCCGCAGCGATCTCGCCAGCGCCTTCGGCGACTGGGAATCGATCCGGGAGAAAGTCGGCGAACTCGCCGCCCGGACGCCGGAACGGCTCGATGCCGGTGTCGCCGCGGCGCTGCGCGCCGCCGAGCGCGATCCCGCCGGATGCAGCGACGCCGACTACGTCGCATTAGCGGGAGCTGACGGAGCGGCACTGGATGCCCTTGCTGCCCTTGCTGATTCATTGCGGAAAGAAGTGGTCGGCGACGATGTGACCTTCGTCGTCAACCGGAACATCAACTTCACCAACATCTGCTACACCGGCTGCCGTTTCTGCGCCTTTGCCCAGCGCAAGGGGGACGCGGATGCCTTCTCCCTGTCCAGTGCGGAAGTGGCCGACCGGGCCTGGGAGGCGCACGTCGCCGGCGCCACCGAGGTGTGCATGCAAGGTGGTATCGACCCTGAACTCCCGGTGACCGCCTATGGCGAACTCGTGCGCGCGGTCAAGCAGCGGGTGCCCTCAATGCACGTGCACGCCTTCTCCCCGATGGAGATCGCCAACGGAGTCACCAAGAGCGGGACGAACATTCGTGACTGGTTGATCCACCTGCGCGAGGCCGGACTGGACACCATCCCGGGCACGGCGGCCGAAATCCTCGACGACGAGGTGCGCTGGGTGCTCACCAAGGGCAAGCTGCCGACCGCGCTGTGGGTCGAGATCGTTACTACCGCACACGAAGTCGGGCTGCGGTCCAGTTCGACGATGATGTACGGCCACGTCGACACCCCGGCGCACTGGGTGGCCCACCTCAACGTACTTCGTGGGATCCAGGACCGCACAGGGGGTTTCACCGAATTCGTGCCGCTGCCGTTCGTACATCAGTCCTCGCCGCTGTATCTGGCGGGGGCGGCCCGCCCGGGTCCCAGTCACCGTGACAACCGCGCGGTGCACGCCCTGGCCCGGGTCATGTTGCACGGCCGCATCTCCCAGATTCAGACCAGTTGGGTCAAACTCGGCGTCGAGCGCAGCCAGGTCATGCTCAACGGCGGGGCGAACGATCTCGGCGGCACCCTCATGGAGGAGACCATCTCCCGGATGGCGGGCTCGCAGTACGGATCGGCAAAGACTGTTGCCGAATTGGTGGCGATCGCCGAGGGTATCGGCCGCCCGGCGCGCCAGCGCACGACGACCTACGCGAAACGTGCCGCCTGACAGTTGCGCCCGCCGGGGATCGCAGGACGGCATACTGCCTTCCATGGTCAAGAAAGTGCCGTTGGCGGCCGCAGTCGCGTTCGCGGTGCTGTCGGTCGCCTCGACGGTTGTGGTCCCGCCGGGTCCCGGTGTCGAACGGCCCGGTTCCGACGTCGTTGACCACATCACCGCCCACGCCGGGATGATCCGGCTGCGGGCCCTGCTGACGGCGCTGGCGCTGCTGGCCCTCGTGGTGATCCTGGGCTATGCGCGCGACCGCCTGAACGGCCCCGCGGGGCAGGTGTTCCTGACCGGCTCCGCGGTATTCATCGCCCAGACCGGCATCCGGACCTGGCTGGACTCGGGGCTTGCGCTGCACCCGTCGGCGCTGGATCCGGTGGTGGCCCGCGTAGTGGCCGATATCGGCGCGATGTGGGGTCCGCTGTTGAGCGTCGCCGCGATCACGCTCGGCGGACCGGTAATCTGGGCCGCCCGGCGGGGTCGTTTTCCGCGGTGGCTGTCGGTGATCGCCGCGGTGGTCGTCGTCGAGCAGTTCGTCGCGATGCTGACGATCATCGGTCCGGTGGGCAGTTTCATCGCCCCCGGCGGCCCGATGAACGTCTACCTGGGCGGCCTGCTCTTCGGGGTATTCCTCTTCGCCCTTGGACTGGCGGTGGCGCTGCGGGATCCGGGTAGGGATTCCGGGCCGGATTCCAGGTCGGAGCAGGGGAGTGCCGGTGTCGTGCCCGACCGGTTCGCATCGACCTAGGTGCCACGCTCTAGGATCAGCATCACGCTCGCCGGGTTAGGGCTTAATGTTGCTCTGCCGACAGGGTGAGAGGACGTCCCTGGCCGCAGGGCGAGAAGATATCAGAGAGCAGATGGAGGAGAACCTTCGTGACCTACGTGATCACCGAAGCGTGCGTCGACATCAAGGACAAGGCCTGTATCGAGGAGTGCCCGGTCGACTGCATCTACGAGGGTGCCCGGATGCTCTTCATCCATCCCGACGAATGCGTCGACTGCGGTGCCTGTGAGCCGGTGTGCCCGGTGGAGGCCATCTACTACGAGGACGACGTTCCCGACGAGTCGTCGCAGTACACCCAGATCAATGCCGACTTCTTCGCCGAGCTCGGCTCGCCGGGCGGCGCCTCGAAGGTGGGGATGACCGAGAACGACCCGCAGGTGGTCAAGGACCTCCCGCCGAAGGCCGAGGACTGACGGCCCGCCACGCCCGGCGTCGGCTGCTGTCGGCGTCGCTGCCGGTGTTCCCCTGGGACACCCTGACCGATGCTGCGGCCACCGCCCGCTCCCACCCCGAGGGGATCGTTGACCTGTCGGTGGGCACACCGGTCGATCCGGTCGCCCCGGTGATCCGCGCGGCTCTGGCCGAGGCCTCGGCGGCCCCCGGCTACCCGTGGACGGCTGGAACTCCCGAATTGCGGGCGGCCGCGGTGGCGGCACTGCAGCGACGCTACGCGGTCAGCGGGGTGGCCGATTCCGCGGTTCTCCCGGTGATAGGTTCCAAGGAACTGATCGCCTGGCTGCCCACCCTGCTGGGCCTGGGACCCGAGGATCTTGTGGTGATCCCTGAGTTGGCCTACCCCACCTATGAGGTGGGTGCCAGGCTGGCCGGCGCGGGGGTGATGGCGGCCGATTCGTTGACCCAACTCGGTCCCCGGACGCCGGCGGTGATCTATCTCAACTCGCCGAGCAACCCGACCGGGAAGGTGCTCGGTGTCGAGCACCTGCGCAAGGTTGTGCAGTGGGCCCGCGAGCGTGGAACTGTGGTGGTCTCCGACGAGTGCTACCTGGGATTGGGCTGGGAGGAGCAGCCGGTATCGGTGCTGCATCCGCAGGTCAGTGAGGGTGATCACCGGGGCCTGCTCGCCGTGCACTCGCTGTCGAAGAGTTCGTCGCTGGCGGGCTACCGGGCCGGGTTCGTCGCCGGCGACCCGGACCTGGTGGCCGAACTGCTCGCGGTGCGCAAGCACGCGGGAATGATGGTTCCGACAGCGGTTCAGGCGGCGATGGTGGCGGCGCTCGACGATGACGTCCACGAGGACGAGCAGCGCCAGCGCTACTCGCGGCGGCGCACTGTTCTGCTGGAGGCGCTGCGCTCGGCCGACTTCAGCGTCGAGCACTCCCAGGCCGGTCTGTATCTGTGGGCGACCCGGGGCGAGCCCTGTCGCGACACTGTGGCCTGGCTTGCCCGGCGCGGGATTTTGGTGGCACCCGGGGACTTCTACGGGTCGGGTGGTGCGCAGTTCGTGCGGGTGGCGCTGACGGCCACCGACGAGCGGGTCGCGTCGGCGGCCGCGCGACTGGCCGGCTGAACCGTCGTCACGCCTCTCAGTTCATGTTCCAGGGTTCGCCGTAGGTGGTGACGCTGTCGCCGGTCTTGGCGATCAGTCGGGCGAACGGGCGTAGCAGCACGCCGCCGGCGGCGCCGGTCACGGTGCCGTGGGCGTTGGCCACCGCCACCGAGCCCTCCGGGCCTTCGACGTCGACGGAAAAGGTGGCCACCTCCTGGATGCCCGGGCCGTTGCCCAGATCCGAGCTGATCGACACACCCGGGAACAGGTTCGGGGTGATGATCGAGCCCAGCGGGTCGAAGGCCAGCGGGGAGAGGCTGACGTCGTCGAGCAGGATGTTCGGCGTGGTGTAGCTGAAGTTGATGCCCACGCCCAGCGACCACGGGAAGCCGACCTGGTAGCCCAGTTCCAGGGTGCCGGCGAAGTCGTCGGCGCCGGGGCCGACCACGCTGTAG
>JAGQTO010000365.1 GCA_020439025.1 Mycobacterium sp.
GTGTGCGCGGTGTGCACCAGCGGGACCGCCCAGCGGTCGCGGGCCAGCCAGCCGACCTGACCGGACAGCCAGTAGTGCGAGTGCACGATGTCGTAGTGCCCCGGCTCGTAGTTGGCCTCGGCCCGCAACACCCCAGCCGTGAACGCGCACAGCTGAGTGGGCAGGTCGTACTTGTCCAGGCCCTCGTAGGGTCCCGCGGCGACGTTGCGTACCAGTACGCCGGGGACGACCGGCACCGTCGGCGGGTCGGCCGAGGAGGTCGCCCGGGTGAAGATCTCGACCTCGACACCGCGGCGGGCCAGGTGCAGAGCCGTCTGCAGGACGTAGACGTTGAGCCCGCCGGCATCGCCGGTTCCGGGCTGCGCCAGCGGCGAGGTGTGCACGGACAGCACCGCCACGCGGCGGGGCAGCGCACCGAGGTCGGTCAGATCCCGAGTTGGCCGCACGCCTACATGTTTACACCGCCGTTGCCGCACCGCGCCCGCCGCGGCTGATTAAAGTCGACGCCGATGACAGCAATCCCGGACGCCCACTCCAGGGTCGCGGTGGTCACCGGCGCCAGTTCGGGCATCGGTGCGGCCACGGCCAAAACCCTCGCGGCTCAGGGCTACCACGTGGTCGCCGTGGCCCGCCGCGCCGATCGCATCCAGCGCCTGGCCGACGAGATCGGCGGAACCGCGGTCAGCGCCGACATCACCGACGACGACGCGGTCAACGCACTATCGGCACGCCTGGACAGGGTCGACGTGCTGGTGAACAACGCCGGCGGGGCCAAGGGCCTGACACCGGTGGCCGAAGCCGATCTCGACGACTGGCGCTGGATGTGGGAAACCAACGTAATGGGGACCCTGCGGGTCACCCGGGCGCTGCTGGGAAAGCTGATCGCCTCCGGCGACGGGCTGATCGTCACCGTCACCTCGATCGCAGCGCTGGAGGTCTACGACGGCGGTGCGGGCTACACCGCGGCCAAGCACGCCCAGGCCGCGATGCACCGCACCCTGCGCGGGGAGTTGCTCGGCAAACCGGTCCGGCTCACCGAGATCGCCCCCGGCGCGGTGCAGACGGAATTCTCACTGGTGCGGTTCGGCGGCGACGCGACACGGGCGGACACGGTTTACGCCGGGATCACCCCGCTAGAGGCGAAGGACGTCGCCGAGGTGATCGGTTTCGTCGCCTCCCGTCCCTCGCACGTCAACCTCGACCAGATCATCCTCCGGCCCCGCGATCAGGCCAGCGCCAGCCGATTCAGCCGCCGGGGCTGACCCCGGTCGGGGTGGTCGTCGTCGGGGTACCCGAGAGGCTCGGCGCTCCGGTGGGTGTCGCCGGCGCGCTCGCCGGCAGCCCGGGGGCCGGACGGCCGGACTCCGACAGGGCCGACATCGCCGTCCACTCGTCCCAGCCCACGGTCCAGTCCCAGATGTCGCCGTCGGCGTAGGACAGCGGAATCGAGGTACCGGTGACCTCGACGGGGTCGCCATAGATCGCGGAGTGGAAGTACTGCTCGGCGTCGGCGGTGGACAGGTTGATGCAGCCGTTGGTGACGTTGGTGTTGCCCTGCGCGCCCGAACTCGCCGGGTTGGCGTGGATGAATTCGCCGTTGTTGGATATCCGCACCGCCCACCGCTCGCGGATGTTGGAGTAACCGGCCGCCGGGTTGGACATGTAGAAGTCGGCGTACTTCTCGGTCACCACATGGATCCCGCTGCGGGTGACGTTGCGGGGCAGGTCGGCCTCGCCGTAACTGCACGGGAAGTCCATGATCACGCCCGCGTCGGTGACCACCTGGATGCGGTGCGAACTCGCCTCGGCCTTGACCACCTGCCGGCGACCGACGCTGAAGTCCAGCGTCAGGTCCGAGGCACCGTAGTTGCCGTCACCGAAGTCGACCCCGTAGAGCTTGGCGTCGACGTGGACGGTGGTCCACGGCGCGAAGTACTCCCGACTGCGCCAGTGCACCCGGGCGCCGGCGACCTCGTCGGGAAGCCATGCCCACCCGCCCTCGGTCGGCGGATCGGTGGTCACCGTCAGGGCACGCTCGACGGCCGCCTTGTCGGTGATCGGCGCGTCGAACTGCAGCATGACGGGTGCGGCCACGCCGACGGTCTGGCCGTCGGAGAGCTGGAACCACCCGTTGACCACTTGGTTGGGCTCGACGGTGGTGAACGAGCCGCCGACCGGAAGCGCCCGGCCGTCCTGACCGACCACCGAACCGCTCCAGGTGTAGACGGCGCCGTAGCCCAGCGGCTCGGTGATGGTGAAGGCGGTCCGCTGCCGGTTGAGCGATCCCGTGACGACCTTGCCGTCCGGGTTGGTCAGGGCGACCCACTGGAACCAGCCGTCGGAGACCCGCACCCCGACCGGCGCCGTCGGGACGAACCCGACCGCACCGTCGGCGGGGGTGAAGCTCAGCGCGGGCTGGGCCGCCGGCGCGGAGTCCGAGGCGCCGCGCAGACCGCAGCCGGCGAGCAGGGCGGGCGCGGCCAGCACGGCGGCCGCCCCCAAAGCCCGGCGCCGATTCAGATCCACGCCGTCCATTGTTACGCCGTTACAGCGCGCAGCCCACCAGGACCGGCTCGGGAACCAGGGTGACCCCGAAGGTCTCGTACACCCCGTCGCGCACAGTGCGCGCCAGCGCCAGCACGTCGGCGGTGCCGGCACCGCCCCGGTTGGTCAGGGCCAGCGCGTGCTTGGTGGACAGCCGGCACGACCCCCGCCCGGGAAAGCCCTTGCCGAAGCCGGCCCGTTCAACCAGCCAGCCGGCGGCGAGTTTCACCCCGTCGGCGGCCGGGTAGTTCGGCACCGGACCGCCCGCGGAGTCCCGGATGCGATCGAAATGCCCGGCGTCGACCACCGGGTTGGTGAAGAACGACCCCACGCTCCAGGTGTCGTGGTCGCCCTCGTCGAGCACCATGCCCTTGGTTGCGCGCAGCGCCAGCACCGCGGTGCGCACCGCGGCCGGGTCGGTCCGCTCGCCCACCGGAACGCCCAGCGCGGCGGCCAGTTCGGCGTAGCGCAGCGGCGCGGAGCGTCCGTCCCGATCGAGGGCGAACTCGACCTCGAGCACCGTTCGCTGCGAGCGGCCCTTGAGCACGCTGTGGCGATAGCCGAAGCCGAGCCGGGAGGCCGGC
>JAGQTO010000366.1 GCA_020439025.1 Mycobacterium sp.
GGCCTGACGGTGAAGTTCGGCGGCCTGACCGCCCTGGACTCAGTGGACTTCGCGATACGCCGCGGGGAGATCCTCGGCCTCATCGGACCCAATGGGGCGGGCAAAACCACCTGCTTCAACGCCATCACCGGTGTCTACCGGCCCACCTCCGGAACGGTGGTGTTCGACGGGGAGCGGATCGGGCGGCGCAAGCGCCATCAGATCACGCGGCTGGGCATCGCACGGACGTTCCAGAACATCCGGCTGTGGGGCGAGATGACGGCGCTGGAGAACGTGGTGGTCGGCACCGACGCGCGGCACAAGACCTCCGTTCCCGGGGCGCTGGTTCGCACCCCGCGGCACCGCAGGGAGGAACGCAACGCCATCGAGAAGGCCGCCGCACTGCTGGAGTTCGTCGGTATCGCCCACCGCGGCGAGGAGAAGGCCAAGAATCTGTCCTACGGCGATCAACGGCGCTTGGAGATCGCTCGCGCGCTGGCCACCGAACCCAAGCTGCTGTGCCTCGACGAGCCGGCGGCCGGATTCAACCCCAGCGAGAAGGCCGCCCTGATCGAGTTGATCCGCGCGATCCGCGACGACGGGTACACGGTGCTGTTGATCGAGCACGACATGCGGCTGGTGATGGAGGTGACCGAACGGATCGTCGTTCTGGAATTCGGCCGAAAGATCGCCGATGGGTTGCCCGCTGAGATCCGGGAGAATCCCGCCGTGATCGCGGCCTATCTGGGGGTGCCCGATGACGAACTCTGAACCCGCCCAGCCGCTGCTCGAGGTCCGCGACGTGGTGGTCCACTACGGCAGGATCGAAGCGCTGCACGGGGTGTCACTGGTGGTACGGGCCGGCGAACTGGTGACTCTGCTGGGCTCCAATGGAGCCGGCAAGACGACGTTGATGCGCGCGGTGTCGGGCCTGCTGCCGTTGTCGAAGGGCTCGGTGTGGTTCGACGGCCGCGACATCAGCCGCGTCAAGGCCCACAAACGGGTCATCGACGGTCTCATCCAGGCGCCGGAGGGCCGCGGTGTCTTTCCCGGGATGTCGGTGATCGAGAACATCGAGATGGGTTGCTTCGGAAGGAAATTCGAGTCGAAGGCCGCCCACGACGAACGGCTGAACTGGGTGTTCGCCACCTTCCCCCGGCTGGCCGAGCGGCGCAAACAGGAGGCCGGCACCCTCTCCGGCGGTGAGCAGCAGATGCTAGCCATCGGCCGGGCGCTGATGGCGCGGCCGCGGGTGCTGCTGCTCGATGAGCCCTCCATGGGACTGGCGCCCATGGTCATCTCCCAGATCTTCGGGATCATCGCCGAGATCAACGCCCAGGGCACCACCGTGCTGCTGGTGGAGCAGAACGCCCAGCAGGCGCTGAGTCGCTCGGATCGGGCCTACATCCTGGAGACCGGCACCATCACCCGCGAGGGGCCGGCGCGGGAACTATTGGCCGACGACAGCGTTCGCGCGGCCTATCTCGGCGTGGGCTGACCCGGTCGGCCGAGCCCGTCAGTCCCGGCCGGCGGCGATGGCCTGATCCACCTCGTGTGCGCGGACAGCCATCTCGGCGTGCGCCTTGTCCAGTTGCTCGGCCTGGTCCTCGTCGGCCTTCATCAGGGCGTCGATGTCGGAATCAGCCAGACCGTGGACGCCCATCTCGGTGAACGCCTTCCGCACTTTGGGACCCCACAGGCCGATGTCCTTGACGATCGGCACGATCCGGCTGAACAGGTGCGACCGGAACTGGATCATCAGCGGTGAGGTGTCCACCCACTCGGCGCACTCCTTGACGTTCAGGCCGAGGGTTTCGAATACCTCCTCCCCGCGGAACCGGTCACGCATCAGATAACAGGCCTCGACGACGAAGTCCTCCCGATCGTCGCGTTCGGCGTCGGACAGCGCGCCGTAATAGTCCTTCAGCGAGATTCGACCGAAGGCGACATGGCGGGCTTCGTCCTGCATGACATAGGCGAGCAACTGCTTGGCCAGTGAGTTCGGTGCCGCTATGTCACGCATGGTGCCGAAGGCCGCCAATGCGAGTCCCTCGATGAGGACCTGCATGCCCAGATAGGGCATGTCCCAGCGCGAGTCGGTCAGCGTGTCTTTCAACAGGGCGGTAAGGTTGGTGTTGATCGGATAGACCATACCGACCTTCTCCTGGAGAAATTTCGAGAACGCCTCGACGTGCCGGGCCTCGTCCATGGTCTGGGTCGCGGCATAGAACTTCGCGTCCATATCCGGTACGACCTCGACGATCTTTGCGGCGCACACCATCGCCCCCTGCTCGCCGTGCATGAACTGGGAGAGATTCCACGCCTGGTTGTGCTGGCGGAACTCGGCGCGGCGCTTCTCCTCCGCGGCCTCCCACGCCGGGCTGCCGAACAGCGGATGGAACTCGTCGGGGACGCCGATTGGATTCGTCGGGTCGACGTCCAGGCTCCAGTCGATCCGTGACTCGGCGTCCCACTGTTTGTCCTTGCCCTTCTGGTATAGAGACAGCAACCGAGCTCGGGGTTCGTCGTACTCCCACGTGAACCGGGTGGCACAGGAATTGTCCACCTCCCACGAGTAGGGGGCCGGGACACTGGTGTATTGGTCTTTGGTGGTCATCTGCCGGCCCGCCTATCGCCTCGGTGTGAATGATGTGACTAGTATCACACGTCGCGATCTATGCGGAACCGCTTGATTCGCGAGGTTGCACCTGAGACCAGCGCCACCCTGCTCTTGGGGACGCCGAGGTGATCGGCGAGTGTCCGGGTGACCGCATCGGTGGCCTTGCCCTCGATGGCGCGTTCGCGGACGTAGACGGTGAGCGAGCCGTTGTCGGCGACTTCCACCAGTGGCCCCTTCTTGCTGCCGGGCTTGACGGTCACCGTTACAACCTCAGTCATCGAACAACGCCGAACGTGCGCCGGGGTGCGCAGGCGACAGCGTGTCGCTGTGCCGACACGCACGCTCAGGTTCCGCAGACTCTGCCACCTAGCGGGCCACGATCACCGACGAGCCGTGGCCGAACAGACCCTGGTTGGCGGTGATGCCGACGGTGGCGCCCTCGACCTGGCGGCCGCGGGCCCGTCCGCGCAACTGCCAGTTCAGCTCGCAGACCTGGGCGATGGCCTGGGCCGGGATCGCCTCGCCGAAACACGCCAGGCCGCCTGAGGGATTGACCGGAATCCGTCCGCCGACCGCGGTGCCCCCGGAGCGGAGCAGCATCTCGGCCTCGCCCTTGGGGCACAGCCCGAGGTGTTCGTACCAGTCGAGTTCCAGCGCGGTGGACAGGTCGTAGACCTCGGCCAGGCTCAGATCCTCCGGTCCGATGCCGGCCTCGGCGTAGGCGACATCGAGAATGTGGTCCTTGAACACCCGGTCGGGGGCCGCGACGGCGGCGGTGGAATCGGTGGCGATATCGGGCAGTTCGGGCAGGCTCTGAGGGTAGTTCGGGGTGGCGCAGGAGACCGCGCGCACCGAGGGAACCCCGGCGGTCGATCCCGCGTGTTTCTCGGTGAACGCCTTGCTGGCAACGACCAGGGCCGCCGCGCCATCGCTGGTGGCGCAGATGTCCAGCAGTCGCAGCGGGTCGGACACCACCGGGCTGGCCAGCACATCCTCGATCGAGGTTTCCTTGCGGTAGCGGGCGTTGGGATTGTGGGCTCCGTGGCGGGAGTTCTTCACCTTCACTGACGCGAAATCCTCGGGGGTGGCGCCGTAGAGGTCCATCCGGCGCCGCGCGAGCAGCGCGAAGTACACGGTGTTGGTCGCCCCGATCAGATGGAAGCGCTGCCAGTCCGGATCGGCGCGGCGCTCCCCGCCCACCGGGGCGAAGAAACCCTTCGGTGTGGTGTCGGCGCCGACCACCAGTGCCACGTCGCACAACCCGGCCAGGATCTGGGCCCGTGCCGACTGCAGCGCCTGCGACCCCGAGGCGCATGCGGCGTAACTGGAGGACACCGGTATGCCAGTCCAGCCCAGCTTCTGGGCGAAGGTCGCCCCGGCCACGAAACCGGGGTAGCCGTTGCGGATGGTGTCGGCACCGGCGATGAACTGGACCTGCCGCCAGTCCACGCCGGCCTCGTGCAGTGCCGCCCGGGCGGCGAAGACCCCGTACTCGGTGAAGTCGCGGCCCCACTTACCCCACGGATGCATGCCCGCGCCCAGGATGTACACCGGTTCCGGCGGGCCGGAGCGAAGCGGATCGGGGAGCGTTTCGGTCACTGCGCCACCTGCCAGGCGTAGACGGTGTGCTGCGTGCCGCCGTCGTCGGAGTACAGCGCCATGGTGGTCAGTTCCATCTCCATCCCGACGGTCAAGTCGGCGGCCAGCGTGCCGGCGACGACCTTTCCCAGCACGATGATGCCCTCCTCGGCCAGCTGTACCGCGGCGATCGCGAAGGGCTCGAACTCGTCGGTCTGCGGGTAGGGCGGGGGCGGCTGATACCGGTTCTCGGTGTAGCTCCACAGCGTGCCGCGACGCGACAGCGCCACCGGCTGGAGTTCGTCGGCCGCGCAGGCCGGATTGGGGCAATTCCGCTCTCGTGGCGGGAACACATAGGTGCCGCAGCACGGGCAGCGGGCACCCAGAAGGTGGGGCGTACCCGAGGCATCGACGGACCACCAGCCGTCGATCGCGGGCAGTTCGGCCGGTACGTCCGGAGAACCTGGCACGCGGCCAGATTACGCGTCGGCCGGTGTGCCTACAGTATGGACGTGAGCGATACGCCGACCTTGATGTTGCTCGACGGTAATTCGCTGGCCTTCCGGGCCTTCTACGCGCTGCCCGCAGAGAACTTCAAGACCCGCAACGGCCTGACCACCAACGCCGTCTACGGCTTCACAGCGATGCTGATCAACCTGCTGCGCGACGAGGCGCCCACCCACATCGCGGCCGCCTTCGACGTCTCCCGCCAGACCTTCCGTGCCGACCGCTTCCCGGAGTACAAGGCCAACCGATCCTCGACGCCGGATGAGTTCCGCGGTCAGATCGACATCACCAAGGAGGTCCTGGGCGCCCTGGGCATCACCGTGCTGGCCGAGCCCGGTTACGAGGCCGACGACATCATCGCCACCCTGGCCACTCAGGCCGACGCCGAGGGCTATCGGGTGCTGGTCGTCACCGGCGACCGCGACTCGCTGCAACTGGTCAACCCCAACGTCACTGTGCTCTACCCGATCAAGGGCGTCAGCTCGCTGACGAGGTTCACCCCGGAGGCAGTGGTGGAGAAGTACGGGCTGACCCCCGAGCAGTATCCGGATTTCGCGGCGCTGCGCGGCGATCCGAGCGACAACCTTCCCGGCATTCCCGGGGTGGGTGAGAAGACTGCGGCCAAGTGGATCCTTGAGTACGGCTCGCTGCAGAACCTGGTGGACAATGTCGAGGGGGTGCGCGGCAAGGTCGGGGAGTCGTTGCGCGCCAACCTCTCCAGCGTGGTGCTCAACCGCGAGCTGACCCACCTGGTCCGCGACGTGCCGCTGGCTCAGACCCCGGACACCCTGCGGCTGCTGCCCTGGGACCGCGACCAGATCCACCGGATCTTCGATGATCTGGAGTTCCGGGTGCTGCGCGATCGGCTCTTCGACACCCTGGCCGCGGTGGAACCCGAGGTGGACGCGGGTTTCGACGTGCGGGGCGGCGCACTGGAACCGGGAGCC
>JAGQTO010000367.1 GCA_020439025.1 Mycobacterium sp.
TGCGGCAGTAGGCGATGGTGTCCGAGCCGGGTTCGACGAAGGAGTAGATCTCCGCCAGTTCGGCGCGGGGACGGAAACGGCCCTGTTCGTCGGCCGCGCGGGCCCACGGCACCGACACCGCGGTGGGGATGTGGCCGCCGCGCAGCGCGCCCTCCTCCGGGTAGTCCGGCATGTGGGTGCGTTCGCCGGTGTACTCCTGCGGCGAGCGCACGTCGATCAGGGTGGCGGTGCCGAGTGCGGCCAGCACGTCGTCGCGGTAGGCGCGGATCGGCCGGTCGTCGCGCTGCACGACGGGGTAGCCGGTGCTGGTCTTCTCGGGAACCTTCAGGGTGGTCTCACGTCCCTCGGCCAGCCACAGGTCGCGCCCGCCGTTGAGCAGGCGGACGTCGGGGTGGCCGAACAGGGTGAAAACCCACAGCGCGTAGGCGGCCCACCAGTTGCTCTTGTCGCCGTAGATCACCACGGTGTCGTCGCGCGCAATGCCTTTGCGGTTCATCAGATCCGCGAACTGTTCGCCGCTGATGTAGTCGCGGACGTGCGGGTCGTTGAGATCGGTGTGCCAGTCGATCTTGACCGCGCCGGGGATATGGCCGACGTCGTAGAGCAACACGTCCTCGTCGGACTCCACGACGGACAGACCTGGCGAACCCAGATTCGCCGATAGCCAGTCGGCGGTGACCAGCCGCTCGGGGTGGGCGTAATCCTGTAGGACGGGGCTGGGATCGGGAGGCAGTGCCACGCTGGAATCCTACAGAGGGGAGCCTACCGAGGGCCGCAGCGGATTCGCCCGCCAAAGCTCGCCGATCGAGAGCCCCACCGACTCCAGCAGCCGGCGGGTGACGGCCAGGCCCAGCCCCACCACGTTGGACGGATCGCCGTCGACGCCGTCGACGAACCAGCCGCCGAGTCCGTCGAGGGTGAAGGCGCCGGCCACCCCGAGCGGCTCCCCGCTGGCGATGTAGGCCTCCAGTTCGGCTTCCTCGGGCACCCCGAAGCGCACGGTGGTCACCTCGGCGGCCGCCGAGTTCGCCGTGACCGCGCCGTCGCGCATCCGGGCCACGCTGTGCCCGGTGAACAACCGGCCCTCCCGGCCGGCCATGGTCGCCCAGCGCCGCCGGGTTTCCTCGGGCGTCGCCGGCTTGCCGCTGAGCTCGCCGTCGAGAAAGAGCATCGAATCGCAGCCGATGACCACGCAGTCCGCGGTCACGGCGGCCGGCAGGTCCCGGCACACCGCCTCGGCCTTGGCCGCGGCGAGGGCGGTGACCACCGCGGCCGGGTCGGCCCCGCCGCCGACACCGGCGATCACCGCGTCCTCGTCGACCCCGGACACCGCGACCAGCGGGTCGATCCCGGCGTTGCGCAGCACCCGCAGCCGGCCGGTCGAGGCCGAACCCAGGACGAAACGCGTCATCGCCCGCTCATCGGCGCATATGCGTCCGCTCCAGGAGGGTGACCCGCTGCCAGCTGGTGACGTCATAGCGCAGCTTGTCCACCGGGTGGCCCCAGAGGTTGAGCTCCTGCGGGCCGTGATGGCCCCGCCCGCCGCCCAGCCCGGCCAGCACGGTGATCACCGCGGCCAGTTCGGCGTCGCTGGGGTTGCCCTTGAGCACCCGGATCTCCGAGGGCTCGTGCTCGGGTTCGTCGATGGTCAGCTGGTGCGGATCGCTGACTTCGGTGATGTCCTCGTGTCGCATGCTCAGCTCCTAGAGCGGGATGTTCCCGTGCTTCTTGGGCGGGGTCTGGACGATCTTGCGCTCCAGCAAACGCAGCGCGGTGGCGATGTAGCCGCGGGTGTGCGACGGCGGGATCACCGCGTCGACATACCCGCGCTCGGCCGCGATATACGGGTTCACCAGGGTGTCCTCGTAGTCCTGCTGCAGTTCCAACCGCAGCGCCTCGACGTCCTCGCCGTTGTTGGCCGCCTCGGTGAGCTGCTTGCGGTAGACGAATCCGACCGCGCCGGAGGCGCCCATCACGGCGATCTGGGCGGTCGGCCAGGCCACGTTGACGTCGCAGCCCATGTCCTTGGATCCCATCACGCAATAGGCGCCGCCGTAGGCCTTGCGGGTGATGACCGTGATCTTGGCGACGGTGGCCTCACCGTAGGCGTAGAGCAGTTTGGCCCCGCGCCGAATGATGCCGTTGTACTCCTGCCCGGTTCCGGGCAGGAAGCCGGGAACGTCGACCAGCATCACGATCGGGATGTTGAAGCAGTCGCAGGTCCGCACGAACCGGGCGGCCTTCTCCGAGGCGTTGATGTCCAGACAGCCGGCGAACTGGGTGGGCTGGTTGGCCACGATCCCGACCGCCCGGCCGTCGATCCGGCCGAACCCGACGATGATGTTCTGCGCATAGCCGGCCTGGATCTCCAGGAACTCGTCGTCGTCGAGGATTCGGTTGATGACCTCGTGCATGTCATAGGGCTGGTTCGGCGAGTCCGGGATCAGGGTGTCCAGTTCGAGGTCCTCGTCGGTGAGGTTGTCCTCGATCGCCCCGGGGTGCGGCGGCGCCGGGAAGCGCGGCGGCTCGGCGTAGTTGTTGGGCGGCAGGAAGCTGAGCAGGTCGCGGACGAAGTCGAAGGCGTCCTGCTCGCCGGAGGCGACATAGTGGAGGGTGCAGGACTTGGACATGTGGGTGTGGGCGCGGCCGAGCTCCTCCATGGTGACGTCCTCACCGGTGTCGGTCTTGATGACGTCCGGCCCGGTGATGAACATCTGGCTGGTCTGGTCGA
>JAGQTO010000368.1:0-1502 GCA_020439025.1 Mycobacterium sp.
TCGACGGCCGACGAGCTCTCCCGCTTCGCCGAGATACTCTGCCGCGGAGGGGAACTCGACGGTGTCCGGGTGATGCGCCCGGAGACTCTGGCGGCGGCCACCCGACAGTGCCGGCGGCTGCGGCCCGACGTCGCCACGGGACTGGCGCCGATCCGCTGGGGCACCGGCTTCATGTTGGGTTCCAAGCGTTTCGGCCCGTTCGGCAGGAACGCCCCCGCCGCCTTCGGCCATACCGGCCTGACCAACATCGCCGTATGGGCGGATCCGCAACGCGCCCTGTCGGTCGGGATCGTCAGCAGTGGCAAGCCCGGCCCGCATCCTCAAGCCGCTCGGTACGGGGCCCTGCTGGACCGGATCAACGCCGAGATCCCCCGCGGGTGAATTGTTCCGGTCACCCCGCCCGGTTAGCCTGGGCGCATGGGTGAGTCGCTGCTGCAGCAACAACTCGACGAGGTGCGGGCGTTGCTGCATCGGGCTCGTGAGCTGTTCGGGCAGCACCCGGTCCCGCCGCCCAGGAATCTGCACCCGACATCCGACGGCTCGCGCTAACCGAATCAACCGTCCCGCAGCGCGGCCTCCGCGATGTCGAGGTCCGCTCGCGTGGGCAGTTCCGGTGTCGGGGTGAAACCGGCGTCGATGATCTCCTGGCGGATCCGCATGACCGCCCGCAAGTGCGATACCTCAGCCGCTCGCAGCACCGCGGTCGCGAGGGCCTCGGCGCCGCCATCCAACGCAGGGGCCGACAACACGACGCTGTGCAGGTAGCCGCCGGGACACGACCGGAACAGCAGGTGGCCGCCCGGGTGAACAGCGTCGAACTCCGGATCGGGGTCGAACTCCGGATCGGGGTCGAACTCCGGATCGGACTGATTCACGGGCTGTCCTCGCTAACCGCACGCAGACGTTGGGCCGCGTCGTTGTCTTGCTGCTCCCAGACGTCGGCGGCCCGGTTGAGCCGCTCGGCAAGATCGGTGTGCGCGGCAGCCTGTTGTTCATAACAGGCCCGCCGCTGGTCGAGCAGGGCGCGTCCGGCGTCGCGGAGCTCGGCGAAGACCGGCCCCAGCGACTCCAGGCTGGCCAGCACCGCGGCGTTGGCCGAGGGCGCGGCCGCAAGCTGATCAGCGGCCTGCCGATGTTCGCCGGCGGCCCAGCGCAGCTCCTCGGGCACCACGTGGAGCCGTTCAGTCATTGCTCACTCCTCCTCAGGACGGGGCCGTCGGGACCGGCGGGCTGGTGGTCGACATCTGCTTCTCCGGCGCCGGCGGATGTTGCCAGCCTAGAAAGGTCGGCCCCGCCACCGCAGCAAGGGGCTGGATTTGCTGATCCAGAAGGCCTTTGCCATTACCGAGCGCCACGGCGTGCCGGTCGGTGAAGACTCCGATATCCCCGGGAGTCAGGACCTCGGGCGCCAGCGGCTCGACGACCGGGCTGCCGGGGGCCGGGATCGTGATGCCCTGCCGACCGAACGCCTCCGGGATGGGTGTTCCGGCGAGCGCGACCGT
>JAGQTO010000368.1:1559-2480 GCA_020439025.1 Mycobacterium sp.
GGTCGCCTCGTCGATCGCGGTCTGCTCCCCCGGCTCGTCGGCGCCGAGCTCCTCGGGCTTTTCCTCCGGTTCCGGTTCGGACTCTGAACCCGCACCGTCTGGGCCCGGGTCGAACAGCGGCTCGCGTGGCAGATTCGGCAAAGTCGGTGGGGACGACGATGGCATCCCGCCGCCGAAGCCCGCTCCAGACGGGAAACCGCCGCCCCATCCGCCCTGCGGTGCCATGGCCGCGGGCGGAACGGCGGGTATGGCCGGTGCCGTCATCGGGTCCGGCGCCGTCATCGGATCGGGTGGCGTAAGAAGGCCGATGTCCTCATCGAAACCCGCCAGCGGGTCCACAGCGGGAAGCCTCCTCGAAACCGGTTCGGGCCGCACTTCGAGGTCGGACCGCTTGGCCTCGGAGTCATCGGTGTCCCCGCTCCGGGATCTATCCCCAGAGTCATCCTCCGTCGACGATGGCTGGGCCGGTTTCGGTTCTGCCGCAGCGGGTTCCGACCCGGACGCGGCGTACAGGTCGGCCAGCGCCACGGCCAGCGCCGCTTTGGAGGCGGAATCCAATCCGGCGGTCTCAACCACGGCGCGGATATCGCGCATCTTGTCGATCAGATACCACTGGAAGGCGCGGGCTCCCGCCGGGGTGTCCAAGTCGGAGCGGGCTGCCACCGCACCCTCGATCTCGCGCTGCAGCCGGGCGAGTTCACCGATACCTTCGGCGTGGGTGGAGTGGGCGTTGATAACCGCGGTGACGACGCGGAGGTCCACCTGCGCGGCGCTCGTTTTCTGTTGTCCGAGCGCGGTTTCGGCTTCCCGGAGGGCCTCGGCCGCCACTCCCTCGGAACGGGCCGGCGGCGTCGCTGCGTTTCCCGGCGGGGGCACAGCCTGAAACGACGCGGGATGGGCGGCAATCATCTTGGCGAGCAC
>JAGQTO010000369.1:0-2871 GCA_020439025.1 Mycobacterium sp.
GTTTCCTTAGAGGAGACCAATACGCTTCTTGGTATGTGGATCGACGACACCAGTGCCGATGTCATCAAAGTTGACTTCGAAGCCCTGTACCACGGCGACTTCCTCGTGGAGGGTGACACCTCCGAGCAGTTCGAGGATACCCCGCCGCTGGCCAACGCCAGCTGATCGGCGCATCGTCTCAGCCCCCTGGCTGAGGCACCCGTCGCGACGCGACTCTGACCAACGGATGGTGCCCGCCTGGCTCTCAGGCGGGCATTGCCGTTTCTGCACCGGCCATGGCCGGGCTGGGTGAGCCTTCCAGCCCCCGGCCAGACCTTCCGCTAGACCCTCTCCCCGGCCTTGACCATGCCGGCCAACCGGCCGGTGATGATGTCCTCGGCCTCGCCGGCGATCCGGCCGACCAACTCGCCGACCGTCGGGATGTCGTGGATGAGACCCATGACGGTTCCGACGGTCCAGATCCCGGCGTCGGGGTCACCTTCCTCGAAGACCCGGCGGCCGCGCGATCCGGCCACCAGTTCCATCACGTCGCCGAACTGACCGCCCTTGGCGAGGATCTCCACCACTTCGCGCGAGACCGTGTTGCTGGCCACGCGTGCGGTGTTGTGCAGACTGCGGAAGATCAGCTCGGTCCCGAGTTCGTTGCCGTCGACGATGGCCTGCTTGATGTTCTGGTGGATCGGCGATTCGACCGTGCACATGAACCGGGTGCCCATATTGATGCCGTCGGCGCCCAGTGCCAGCGCGGCCACCAGGCCGCGCGCATCACCGAAGCCCCCGGAGGCGATCATCGGAATCTCGATCTGCTGCGCCGCGGCGGGGATCAGCACCAGGCCGGGGACGTCGTCCTCACCGGGGTGCCCGGCGCACTCGAAGCCGTCTATGCTGATTCCGTCCACGCCGAGGCCCTGCGCCTTGACCGCGTGCCGGACCGAGGTGCATTTGTGCAGCACCTTGATGCCGTTGTCGTGGAACATCGGCAGGTGCGGGGCCGGGTTGGAGCCGGCCGTCTCGACGATCTTGATTCCCGCATCGACGATCACCTGGCGGTACTCGTCATAGGGCGGCGGCGTGATCGCCGGCAGGATCGTGAGGTTGACGCCGAACGGCTTGTCGGTGAGGTCCCGGGTTCTGGCAATCTCGTTGGCCAGGTCCTTCGGTGTCGGTTGGGTCAGCGCGGTCAGAAACCCCAAAGCACCCGCGTTGGCAACCGCGGCGACGAGTTCCGCGCGCCCGACCCACTGCATGCCGCCCTGGGCGATCGGGTGCTCGACACCGAAGGTCTCGGTGAACTTGGTGGTCAGTGCCATGTCGTCTCTTCCTTCGCTATTGCTGTCAGATGATGTTCGCGCACGTCAGCGCGGTGCCATCCGGATGGCGCCGTCAAGGCGGATCACCTCACCGTTGAGCATCGGGTTCTCGACGATGTGCACCGCCAGCGCGCCGTATTCGCTCGGCTTGCCCAGCCGCGACGGGTGCGGAACCTGCGCGCCCAGAGAGGCCTTGGCCGGTTCGGGCAGACCCGCCAGCAGCGGGGTGTCGAACAGCCCGGGGGCGATGGTGACCACCCGGATCTGCTTGTCGGCAAGGTCGCGGGCGATCGGCAGGGTCATGCCGACCACGCCGCCCTTGGACGCCGAGTAGGCGGCCTGTCCGATCTGGCCGTCGAAGGCCGCGACCGAGGCGGTGTTGATGATGACGCCGCGCTCACCGGCGATCGACTCGGTCTTGGCCATCCGCTCGGCTCCCAGGCGCAGGACGTTGAAGGTGCCGACCAGGTTGATGTTGACGATGCGGGCGAATTTGCCCAGCGGGTACACCCCGCCCTTGCCGAGGACCCGGATGGCATCGCCGGTGCCGGCACAATTGACCACGATCCGAACCGGGCCCATCGTCTCGGCCAGGTCGAATGCCGCGCCCACCGCCTCCTCGTCGGTGACGTCGGCTGCCGCGAAGCGGGCCCGCTCGCCGAGCTCAGCGGCGACCTCCTCACCCCTGGAGCTGGGAAGGTCCAGGATCACGACCTTGGCGCCCTCGTCCAGCAGCTCCTTGGCGGTGGCAAGGCCCAGGCCCGAAGCGCCACCGGTGACGACGGCGACTGCGTCCTTGATCTCCACTGCAGATGCTCCTATCGAACGTCGACCTACTGGTTGGTTGGGACTATACCCAGTCTCTCAAAACGGCTTCGATGTCGGCACCCGGGACACCGGGAGGGGTGGGTTTGCCGGGCTGGGTGCGCGAGAACCGCGGGGCGGGCATCGGGAAGACCGATCCGGCCTCGGTGTAGAACCCGCCACGCTCGGTGTTGTGCGGTTCGGTCTCGATCTCGGCGAAGCTGAGCACCGGGGTCACGCAGGCGTCGCTGCCGCTGAACACCCCGGCCCAATGGTCGCGATCGTGCCGGGCGAAGGTCTCGGTGAGGATCGCGCGTAGTTCAGGCCAGCGGGCCATGTCGTTCTGCCCGGGAAGGGTGGCGGGGTCCAGACCCAATTTCTCGATCAGTTCGGCGTAGAACTGCGGCTCGATGGCGCCGACCGAGACATAGCGGCCGTCGGCGCACTCATAGACGTCGTAATAGGGCGCGCCGGTGTCGAGCAGGTTGGTGCCGCGCACGTCGCTCCACAGCCCGCTCGCCCGGAAGGCGAACATCATCTGGGCCAGCACGCTGGAGCCGTCCACCATGGCGGCGTCGATCACCTGCCCCTTGCCGGAACGCTCCCGCTCGTAGAGCGCCGAGAGGATGCCGACGAGCAGGAACATCGAGCCGCCGCCGAAGTCCCCGACCAGGTTCAGCGGCGGCACCGGACGCTCACCGGCCCGGCCGATGGCGTGCAGCACGCCGTTGAGCGAGATGTAGTTGATGTCGTGGCC
>JAGQTO010000369.1:2931-4489 GCA_020439025.1 Mycobacterium sp.
GCTCGTTGAGCTTCGCGCAGTCCTCCGGGCCCAGCCCGCGTCGCTCGGTGACCCCGGGGCGGAATCCCTCGATCAGCACGTCGGCCTTGGCGATCAGGCTCAACACCAGGTCGCGGTCCTGCGGGTTCTTGAGGTCGGCGGCCACCGAGCGGCGGTTGCGCAGCAGGTAGTCCCCGCTGGGGGCCGGGTTGGGCACCCTGCTCGGCCGCTCCACCCGCACCACGTCGGCACCGAGGTCCCCGAGGACCATCGCGGCGTGCGGCCCGGGTCCGATCCCGGCCAGTTCGACGACTCGCAAACCCTGCAAAGGTCCCGCCATACCCCTACCGCCCTCCGTGCAGATCAGTGCCCTCTTTGTACCGTGTCCTGACATGACCTCCTACACCGGTATCGACGACCTCACCGTCTCGCTGGACGGCAACGTTCTGTCGGTGACCTTCAATCGGCCGGACAGCCTCAACTCGCTGACCGAGGACATGCTCACCGCCCTGGCCGAGACTCTTGAACGCGCGGCCGACGATCCGGGCGTGCGTGTCGTGCGCCTCGCCGGGGCCGGCCGCGGTTTTTGTTCCGGGGCCGGCATCAGCGCCGAGGATCGGGCGGCGGCGACGAAGTCGACCGCGGTCGACGGAACGCTGGGCGCGGCCAACCGCGCCGTGCGCGCGATCGTCGCCTCCCCCAAGCCGGTGGTGGCGGTGGTGCACGGGCCGGCCGCCGGGGTGGGGGTCTCACTGGCGGTGGCCAGCGATCTGGTGCTGGCCTCGGAGAAGTCCTTTTTCCTGCTGGCTTTCACCAGGATCGGGCTTATGCCCGACGGCGGAGCGACCGCCCTGGTGACGGCCGCGATCGGCCGGGTCCGGGCGATGCGGATGGCGTTGCTGGCAGAGCGGATCACCGCCGCCGACGCGCTGGAGTACGGGCTGGTCAGCGGGGTCTATCCAGACGATGAGTTGGACGCCGCCGCCGCGAAGGTGATCGACACGCTGGTATCCGGACCGGCGGTGGCGCTGAGCAGGACCAAACAGGCGATCAACGCAGCGGCGCTCACCGAGTTGGACGCCGCCATCGCCCGGGAGAGCGAGGGCCAACAAATCCTGCTCGGCTCGCATGATTTCGTGGAGGGCACCACGGCCTTCCAGCAGCGGCGAAAGCCCACCTTCACCGACGGCTGAGCCACCCGGCCGGGTGCCCGGTTCGACCCCTACAGCCCGAAAATCGGTGGCAACGCCAGCACCATGATCAGGCCCCAGACCACATGGGTGAGCACCGGGGCGAGCACGCCGCCGGTGGCGCGGCGCTGCAGGGCGCACACCGTCCCCAGCACCAGCGCGGCGAAACCGAGCATCGGATTGCCGCTGGCGGAGGTCGCCACCGCGTACAGCAGCGTCGAGATCAGCACCGGGTGGAATCGGCCCAGCGCGGTGTAGAGCGCGCCGCGGAAGAACAGTTCCTCGGCCACTCCGTTGACCAGCGCGATGACAACGATCAGCAGCAGCGATCCGTAGTTGGTGTACTCCAGAACCCGGGTGATCCGCTCGGCCAGCGGCGGGATGTTGCG
>JAGQTO010000075.1:0-215 GCA_020439025.1 Mycobacterium sp.
GAGGCCTGCCCGACCGACATCACGGTGTTCCTCATCGAGGTCGCCGAGATGGAGTTGGGTGGTGAGCTGTCGGCCCCGGTCGTGGCGGCGATGGAGCGGGTGATCGGCATCGTCGAGACCGAATTCCTTGCCCCGCTGCGGCCCGCGGCGCCCGAACGGGTCAGCGTCGAGATCACCGGTGACGGCTATCTGCGGATGGCGGCCGTTCTGGCAGC
>JAGQTO010000075.1:270-22619 GCA_020439025.1 Mycobacterium sp.
TTCCCGCTGCGGGGTCCCAGCAGCGGCGGGCTGCTGCTCAAGCAACGCAATACCGCCGGGGATCGGGCGGTGCTGGTGCGTGAGGTGCTCCCGGACGGATTCCCGGCGGGGGAGCGTGCGGCGTCCTGGGACGAGGAGCACCAGGTCCTGCGGATATCGCTGGAGCCGTGAGCGCGATGACCGAGGACCGCTCAGCCCCCGACTGGCCGAAGACGGTCGTGCGCCCCGACTCCTCGGCCGACGACGCCCTCGACGTCCAGACCGTGGTGGTGGGCGAGCGGGGGCAGTGGGCGGTCGATATCGTCGTGGTGTTCGGGGACGGGGTGGTGCGCAAGCGCATCAATGTCCACCGCTCCAGAGCCCGTGCGGAACTGGCGGCGGATTTGATCAAACGTGCCGCCGAACGCGACCTACGCGGACGCCTGCCCGGATGAGACGGCCCCGTATGAGAAGACGCCGTACGAGAAGACGAGGAGAACTGTGAACGACCTGCTGGACCCGGCCGTTCTCGCGGTCCGGCCGCAGCCGCTGGGCGCTTTCCCGCTGCCGGTCGGCTACCTTCTGGTGCCTGCGTCGGCGGACACTGAAGCCGCGCGGCTGGCCCTGCTGACCGGACAGGTCCCGCAGTGGCCGGCCGCACTGCGGGCCCACGAACTCGCGCTGGCCGGTGACCGCGACGGTGCGCTGGCGGAGTTGACCGGAACCGATCCCATCACCCGCTACAACCGGTTCGTGATGGATCCCGATGCTGAGAATCCCGACGAATTGCGTTCCCTGCTCGGGGAATTCGGGGTTCTGGTCGACGTCGTGCTCTTCGCGCTGGGCCGGATCGACACCGCGCCGGAGATTGGAGACGCCACCGCCGAACTGGCCGCGCTGATCGGCTCCGCCCGGGCGGGTGCGGCGTTGGACGCCGGCGATCCGGTGGCGGCGGTGGCCGAATTGGATCGGGCCGCCGAGGCGGCCCTCGAGGTTTCCGGCCCGCTGAGCGGGGTGCTCATCGGCGCTTCGGCGTCGGTCGTCGCCGACACCGACCGCGCCGACGCGGTCTCCCGTTTCCAGCGGGCGCTACGCGCACTGGAGGGCGCCGAGGGTTTGCGGGTGGCCCGCGCGGAGCTGCACCTAAGCCTCGCCGGGCTGCTGCACGAACATTCCGGCGACCGCCCGGACCTGCTGGCACAGGCTGTGCCGCACTACCATTCGGCGCTGCAACTGGTGCTGCGCGAGGAAGCGCCGCTTTTGTGGGCCTCCGCTCACGCCAACCTGGCGACCGCCTACCTGACAATGCCGATGACCGAGGCGTCCGGACAGTTGCGCCTCGGTGTGGCCGCCCAGTCGCTGCGCTCCGCTCTGAAGGTCTACACCCGCGAGGACTATCCCGAACAATGGGCGAGCGTGCAGTTGAATCTTGCCAACTCGCTGGTGTACACCCCGTCGAGCCATCAGATGGACAACCTCGTCGAGGCCGTCGAACTCTATGAGGGCGTGCTGGCGGCCCGGGACCGCGGGACCGATCCGCTGGGCCGGGCCCGGGTGCTGGCCAACCAGGGCAACGTGCTGGCCCACCTCGGGGACTTCGACCGGGCCAAGGCCAAGCTGTACGAGGCGCGGTTCCTGTTCGAGGAACTCGGGGATCACGACTCGGTCCGGACGGTGCGCGGGGTGCTCGACGAGATCGCTCGGCAGGGGGCGCTCAGCCGCACCGAGGGCGACGGGGCTCACGATGACTGAAATGCCAGAGGAAGAAGCCGCTTTCGAGGAACTGGCGTCCCGCGTCGACGACGCAGTGGCGGCCCTGGAGGGCCTCGACCCCGCGGGGCGCAAGGTGGCCGAGGAACTCAGGGAGGCGCTCGAGGCGATCCACCGGGCTGGTCTGGTGCGCATCGTCCAAGCCATGCGCGCCGACGAAGCCGCCCGGTCGGTGCTCTTCGGGCTGGTCGACGACCCGGTGGTTCGGCTGCTGCTTTCGCTGCACGGCATCATCCGCCCCGACCCTTTCACCCATGCCGGGCAGGTTCTGGACTCGGTGCGCCCGCAGCTACACAGCCACGGCGGCGACGTGTCCCTGGCGCGGGTGGAGGACGGTGTCGCCTTCGTCCGTCTGGAGGGGGCATGCAACGGCTGCTCGATGTCCTCGGTGACGTTGCGCAACCTGGTGGAAGAGGCTCTGGTGCAGGGAGTTCCGGCGATCACCGCTGTCGAGGTGCTGCCGGCGGAGCCCTCGCCCACGTTGATCCCGGTGGAGTCGCTGCGGATCGGCCCCCAGGGGTCTGCTGAGGGCTGGGTCAAGATCGGACCGGTATCCGACCTCCCACTGGACCAGCTGTCGACCGCCGCGGTCTCCACCGCCGGCGGCGAGCGTCTCGAGTTGATCGTCGTCAACATCGGGCAACGACTCTCGGCCTACCGCAACGAGTGCGCCCACCAGGCGCTGCCGCTGGACAACGCCGAACTCGACGTCGCCGGCGGCACCCTGACCTGCCCGTGGCACGGCTTCTGCTTCGACGCCTCCTCCGGGGAGTGCCTGACCGCGCCGGGCGCGCAGCTCGAGCAGCTGCCGCTGCGGGTCGACGACGGCGAGGTCTGGGTGCGCACCGGGTGAGCCGATACACCGTGCGTCACAACGTGAGCGGGCTCGGCCGGGCCCGCGACGTCGCACCGTCCGAGGAGTTGTCCGGCGGATGGTCACCGGAGGTCTGGTTGGGTGCTCCCGCGCCGGGCGGGCTGGCGCTGCCGCCGGCGCAGCCGTCAATGGCGTGGATGTACTCCCCGCGCGGGGTGTTCCTGGGCGCCGAGCACCTGGTGGTGGCCGACTCCGGCAACCACCGGGTGCTGATCTGGCACGGCGTGCCCGAGCACGACGAGCAGCCCGCCGATGTGGTGCTCGGGCAGCCCGACGGACAGACCGAGGGGCCGGCCGCCGGGGGACGCGGCCCCGAGAAGGGGATGAACCTGCCCACCGGGGTGCTCATTGATCAGGGCCGGCTCGTCGTCGCCGACGCGTGGCATCACCGGATCCTGGTGTGGAACAGCGTGCCCGAGACCAGCGACGTGCCGCCCGACGCGGTCATCGGACAGCCCGATGCCGGCGCCGTCGAGGTGAACCGGGGGGCGGGATGCTCGGCTGCAAGCCTGAACTGGCCGTTCGGGATCGCAGTGGTCGGCGGCAGCTTCTGGGTCGCCGACACCGGCAACCGCCGGGTGCTGGGTTGGCGGCAGGGCATACCCGGGCCCGATCAGCCCGCCGACGTCGTGCTCGGCCAGCCCGATGCCGTCTCACACGGGGAGAACCGCGACGGCCCGGCCGGCCCGGCCAGTTTCCGCTGGCCGCACGATATTTCCGGTCGCGACGACCTGCTGTTGATCGCCGACGCCGGTGACCACCGCGTGCTGGGCTGGTCGCCGCAACCCCGGTCCGACAGGGACGCCGATCTGGTGCTGGGACAGCCGGACTTCACCAGTGCCGAGGAGTGGCCGTACGGGCCGCACACGAATGACCGGTTCCGGTTCCCCTACGCGGTGTGCCTGGACGGCGAAACCCTGGCGGTGGCCGACACCGCCAACAACCGAATCCTGTTGTGGGACGGCATGCCGGCGGGGCCGGTGGCCCCGGGTGCCGACGGATCCGATGGCGGCACGCCCTTCCGGGGTGCCGACGGATCCGATGGCGGCACGCCCTTCCGGGGTGCCGACGGATCCGATGGCGGCACGCCCTTCCGGGGTGCCGACTACGTCCTGGCCCAGCACGACTTCGGATCCAACGGCGAGAACCGGTGGACCTCGGTGACCAGGGACACTCTCTGCTGGCCCTATGGGCTTTCGTTGCGCGGAGACCGCCTTGCCGTCGCGGACTCCGGCAACAACCGCGTGATGCTGTGGCGCCGAACATCATGAGGCCGCGAATCGTCCAGGCCGACGGGCAGATCGGCTTCTACTGGGCCACCCCGGCCGGTGTCCCGGCATCACTGCAGGCCCTGGTCGCCGACGACGAGGAACCCGACCGACTGATCGCCACCCACCTGGCCGCCCTCGACGACGCGCTCATCATCGCCGCCGAGCGGTTCGGCGACATCCTGGGCGGCGGCCGCGGTCCGGCCGATGACGCCGAACGCGAAGACCTACTGGAGTTGCACCGCAACCTCGACCGGCTGTCTTTCGAATACGCCGCGGCGCTGGAGAAGACCGGTCTGGCCGCGGATCTGCGGGCCGGCAAGATCGTCGGGACCGCGGCGCTGTTCTCGATCCGGGCACGCCAGCCGTTGGGTCTGCTGGGCCCGGCCCCCCTCGACGGCGAACTGGACGACCCCGAGTTGGGCGTGGTCGGGGGTTACGGGGAGTTCCATCGGGTCGATCCGGACCGGGCGTGGAAGGGCGGACGGTGGGTGGTGCGAACCGAGTCCGGTCACCGCTTCCCGTTGACCCTGTCGATGTTGTTCTTCGACTCTTCGGGGACCAACGCCGAAGGCGCCCGCAGGGAGCACCGCGACGCCCTGCAGGCGGTGGTCTCGGCCGCGTCGGGCGCCGACGCCGACCCGCTGGCGGTGGCCTGCGCGGTGGACTGGCTGCTCTACGACTGGTTGATGGCGCACCGCGATGGCCCCGACAGTGCCGAGATCGTCTTCCCCAAGGGATACGAGGACGTCGCCGCGCTGGTGGTCACCGCGGCAGCCGCCTCGGTCGCCGCCCGGGCCGCCGTCGACCCGGGCCTGGTGCTGACCGGGTTGCGCCGCTGACCCCGCTCCCGGCACCCCCGAAACGTCTCATCGTGGTGTCCGACAACGGTGATCCCGTCAGACGGCTTCGCCGGCTGCGCAGTCGGAGCAGAGCGTTCTCACCGTGCTCCCGGGGCGGGACTCTGACCGCGCCGAGGTGAACTCCGGCCGGGCAGGGGCGACGGATTCGACAACTTCGACAACCGCCGCGTTCACGGTGTGCGGCTCCTGCTGGGGCAGCATGTGGCCGGCGGCCGGCAGGTGGACATGAGTGGACCCCGTTATGGCCGACGCCATTTCCCGCGACAGCGACGGCGGGGTGAGCAGGTCCAGCCCGCCGCTGAGGATCGTTGTGCGGACCCTGATCGAGCCCAGGTTCGGGGTTTCGTCGAAGTCGCGCAAGCCGGACAGGAAACCCAGCGCCGTGCTCAGCGGCGTGCTCTCCAGGGCGTGGGCAAAGACTTCGGCGAGCGCGGCACTGCGAGCGCCGCCCAGGGCGCCGACCCTGCGCAGGGCCAGCCGGATCGGGGCAGTCAGCGAACCGGCAGCCCGCGTTGGCACTCTGCTCATTGCCCCGATCAGGGCATCGAGCGCAGGAAGCCCCAGCAGTCGTCCGATTCCCTGAACGGCGAGGTGGCCGGCGGCGGTGGCGCAGAGCACGATCCCGGCAACCTGGGCGGCGCAGCTGCCCTCCGAAAGGTATGTCAGAGCGGTCATCGCTCCCATCGAGTGGCCGACCAGAATCAACGGCCCGTGCGCCTCCAGCGCCGCGATCACATCATCGAGGTCGGCGGCCAGCTGTCCCAATCGGTAGGTGTGCAGTGGCGCAGGACCCGAGGCGCCGTGGCCGCGGTGGTCGTAGGTGATGACGCGGGTGCGGTGGTCGAAGCGGTTCAACACATGTCGAGTCTGGATGCCCCACGCGGCTTGGCTGAGACACAGTCCGTGGAGGAATATGACCGTCCGATCGGTCGACGGTCCGGCCCAGTCGGACACGGCCAGTGACGTTCCGTCGCGGGCGACGACGCGCTGCTCGCGCAGTACCCGACCATCGGGCGCCGCGGGGAAAGGGATCGTGCTCATCATTTCCCCCTCCGACTCGGACCCGGAAGATCCTTGGAGGACGTGCCGTCCGCGGCCGCAATCTTCGATTCCACGAGTAGCCCCTTACATCGACGGGTCTCAGGAAAATCTCAGCTAAAACATAGCTTTTCGGGACGATCCGGTAAAGGGTTTTCGGCAACAAATATGTCTTCTAGCAGCAGGGCGAATCTCAGCTGCGCGCCCAGGTAGGGAGCCGGCAGGACCTTAGCGGCCCATCGCTTTTCTCAGGTTTGCCGGATGAGGGCTTGGTGCGGGTCGTGAGCCGTCACGGGCGCCCGTTCGGTAACGCGCGATGTTCAGGCAATTGCTAGGTGACGTCGGCGTTGGAGCGCGGGAATCCGCCGCCCTGCGGGAACAGCGGGAACACGACGTCGTCGAGTTTCTCGGCATCACCGGCGGTGCGGTTGACCGTCGCTCCCCAGATGTTGCCGTCGGGGGCGATGTCCAGCGCCCAGGCGTGCCCGTGGGTTCCCTCCCGGACGACCTCGGGGTCACCTGTGACCGCCCCGGTGGCCTGTGCCAACCGGACCGCCACCGTCTGTTTGGTGTTGACCAGGTTCACGAGCACGGTGCCGTCCAGTGCCGCGCATCCGGCGACGCCGGGCTTGTCCGGCCAGGTCCACACCGTGGTCGCCTTGGAATCTGGGCCGATGCGCTGCAACCGGTCCCCGGAGGGGGTGCGGTCGGTGATGTAAAGCGACCGGTCGGCCGGGTCCAGGCACATGCCGCCGCCGGAGCCCATCCCGCTCAGCGCTGTGGTCGGCGCGGCCTGCCCGACGGTGGTGGGCTGCTCAATACGGATCACCTTGCCCGCCAGGGACTTGGGATCGTTGGCCAGCGCCGGGTTGCCGGCGTCGCCGGTCTGCACGACCAGGGTCGTCGGGCTGGTGAAGATCAGCGATCCGGTGTTGCCCGTCGCGCCCTTGGGGATGCCGGTCAGCAGGTCCTTGGGCACGTCGTCCTCGGCGATGCGGATCACCCGGTTGTCGGTGGGCGTGCTGATGTAGGCGTACATCAGCCGGTCCTGGGAGTAAGTCGGGGATTTCACGATCGACATCAGCCCGCCGTCGCCGCTTCCGTCGACCGGGATGACCATCTCGACCTTTGGTTCGGCGGTGAGCGAGACCTCCTTGATCGCGCCGGTGGTGCGTTCGGCGACCAGAGCGGTCTTGGCGGTGGGCCCCATGATCAACCCGCTGGTGCTCTCCAGGCAGCCCTGCATCACCCCGGGCGCCGGGCAGGCCTTCGGGAACGGTTTGGCCGGCAGCGGCGGTGGTGGGGGCGGGGTCGACGGTGGGCCGGGCACCAGTTCCGGGGGTTCGGTGAAGGGTTGGGAGACCGCGTTGTCGAACCGCGCGCAGCCGGTGGCCAGCACCATGGCGGCGCACAGCGCGGCCAGCGACCGGATCGGCGTACGCGCAGTCATGCCCGCCAGGTTACGGATCCGTCGTCGATGTTCGCCACGCCGGGCGTGTGCGGAGGAGATTTCAGCCGGTGGAAGCGCCGGTCAAATCCGGCGATTTGCCCCCGGTTGCACTTACGCTGGCCTTGTGACGAGCCAAAACCCCGAGTCCGGCTGGCAGCGGCCCGAGGAGCCCGCCGTTCGGCCGGCGACGGCGCGACTGGTCGATCCCGAGGACGACCTGGGACCGACCAACTATGGCGGCGACTTCGAGACCACCAAGATCAGCCCGCCGCCCGGACCGCCTGCGCCCGCGGCGCCGGCGCCGCCCACCGGATACGGCCTACTGCACGATCCCGAACCGCTGCCCTACGTCGAGCCCCCGGCACAACACTCTGGGCATGCCCCCGCTTATCCCTCCGACGCGCCGCACCACATGGCGGCGCCGACCGAGATCACCCCCGTCGATGCCGATGAACGCGTGAAGGCGGCCGGCCGGCGGGGCACCCAGGACCTCGGGCTGTTGTTGCTGCGGGTCACCCTGGGTGTCGTCTTCATCGCCCACGGCCTGCAGAACGCTTTCGGCTGGTTGGGCGGCCCGGGCCCGGATGGATTCCGGGACAGCCTCACCGAGGCCGGATACCGGTACGCGGACCTGCTCAGTTACGTCGTCGCCGGAACCCAGATCGCCGCTGGGGTGCTGCTCGTGCTCGGACTGTTCACCCCGCTGGCCGCTGCGGTGGCGTTGGCTTTCCTTGTCAACGGTCTTTTGGCGACGTTCACCGCCCAGCGTGAGGAGGGCGGCCTTTTCGTCTTCGGTTCCGAGGCGGAGTACATGCTGGTGCTCAGTGTCGCGGCGGCCGCGGTGATTCTGGCCGGGCCGGGGCGTTACGGGTTCGACGGCGGCCGGGGGTGGGCCCGAAGGCCGTTCATCGGTTCATTCCTGGCACTGGTGCTCGGGATCGGCGGCGGCGTGGCCGCCTGGTTGTTCCTGCGCGGGCACAATCCGTTCGGCTGAGGCCGAGCAGCGCCGATAACGAGCAGGGCCGATAGTCAGCGCCGATAGGGGTTGGGAACGCGGCCGCCGCTGGCCGCGGTCAGCTGCGGAAGCGTTGTGAACGTCACCGCGGGGAGCAGGAACTCGCCGCCATCGGTCAGACAGGCCCGCGCCCAGCGGCTCTTGGTGAACTTCAGGCCGTCGACCTGCGACCACGGCAACGTCCGGCTTCCCACCAGCATGCGCGCGGTGACGGTGTCCCGGTCGGCGACGGTCCGGAACCGTTCGATAGCGACCGAGAGCAGCACCGGTATCACCATCAGCGCTGCCATGGTGGGGAGGCCGAAGGCCGGGCCGACCGTCAGCAGTGCGATGACCAGGAAGCCCGGCGCGAAATGGGCCATCGGGGATATCCGGATCACGGTCGGGGCGTCGTCGGATCCGGGGGACATGGCAGCATCATTGCACCTCGCCGGATCGGGTGCTGGATTTGACGCTTGACCTGTGCCGGGACTACCCTCCGCAAGTATGACGTTCGGCGGGAATCTTGTAGTAGGTCAGCGCGTTGGTGCCGCGCTTGCCCCCCGCCGGGTCTAGTCGCACGCACCAGCGCGCCACCCTCGTACAGCCGCCCACGCTGACGGGGGTTTTTTCTTGTCAGGCCCTAGATATCGAGGACACCAGTGAGCGCACCTGCCACCCGAGCCACCGAGCAACCGGCTGATCCCGCGCCGAACAACGGCGCCCACCACAAACCCGCCGCGCACGCCGAGCGCGTCGCGCCGGTCCAGATCACCGGCGCCGAGGCCGTGGTGCGGGCGCTGGAGGAACTCGGCGTCGACCTGATCTTCGGCATCCCCGGCGGGGCCGTGCTGCCCGTCTACGACCCGCTGTTCGACTCGCAGAAACTGCGTCACGTGCTGGTGCGCCATGAGCAGGGCGCCGGTCACGCGGCCAGCGGGTACGCCCACGTCACCGGCCGGGTCGGGGTCATGATGGCCACCTCCGGCCCGGGTGCGACCAACCTCGTCACCCCGCTGGCAGACGCCCAGATGGACTCCGTCCCGGTCGTGGCGATCACCGGTCAGGTCGGTCGAAGCCTGATCGGCACCGATGCCTTCCAGGAATCCGACATCACCGGCATCACCATGCCGATCACCAAGCACAACATCCTCGTGCGCGAGGGTGACGACATCGCCCGCTCGATCGCCGAGGCGTTCCACATCGCCGGAACCGGACGTCCCGGAGCGGTCCTGGTGGACATCCCCAAGGACATCCTGCAGGGACAGTGCACGTTCTCGTGGCCGCCGCAGCTGGAACTGCCCGGTTACAAGCCCAACACCAAACCGCACGGCCGGCAGATCAAGGAAGCCGCGCGGCTGATCGCCGAGGCGCGCAAGCCGGTGCTCTACGTCGGCGGCGGCGTGATCCGGGGCAATGCCACTGAGGAACTCAAGGAGCTCGCCGAGCTGACCGGCATCCCGGTGGTCACCACGCTGATGGCCCGCGGGGCGTTCCCCGACAGCCACCCGCAGAACCTCGGCATGCCGGGGATGCACGGCACCGTCGCAGCGGTGGCGGCCTTCCAGCGCAGTGACCTCATCATCGCGCTGGGCGCCCGCTTCGACGACCGGGTGACCGGCAAGCTGGACTCCTTCGCCCCGCACGCCAAGGTGATTCACGCTGACATCGACCCCGCCGAAATCGGCAAGAACCGCAACGCCGATGTGCCGATCGTGGGCGATATCAAGGCCGTCATCCGCGACCTGATCGGCGCGTTCCGGCGGATGCCCGCAGGGGAGAATCGGATCGGCAACGAGGGCGTGGCCGATCCCGACCTGGCCGATTGGTGGTCCTATCTCAACGGGGTGCGCGAGACCTACCCGCTGGGCTGGTCGGAGCCCCAGGACGGCAGCCTGAGCCCGGAGTACGTGATCGAGCAGCTCGGCAGGATCGCCGGACCGGATGCCGTCTACGTCGCGGGGGTGGGCCAACACCAGATGTGGGCCGCGCAGTTCATCTCCTACGAGAAGCCGCGCACCTGGCTGAACTCCGGGGGTCTGGGCACCATGGGCTACGCCATCCCGGCGGCCATGGGCGCCAAGATGGCCCGGCCGGACACCGAGGTTTGGGCCATCGACGGCGACGGTTGCTTCCAGATGACCAACCAGGAACTGGCCACCTGCGCCGTGGAAGGCGTGCCGATCAAGGTCGCGTTGATCAACAACGGCAATCTGGGCATGGTGCGCCAGTGGCAGACGCTGTTCTACGGCGAGCGCTACAGCAATACCGACCTGGCCACCCACAGCCAGCGCATCCCGGATTTCGTGAAGCTGGCCGAGGCGCTGGGGTGTGTGGGTCTGCGCTGCGAGCGGGCCGAAGACGTCGTGGACGTCATCAGCCAGGCACGTGCCATCAACGACCGGCCGGTGGTCATCGACTTCATCGTCGGCGCCGACGCGCAGGTGTGGCCGATGGTGGCGGCCGGCACCGGCAACGACGAGATCATGGCGGCACGCAATATCCGGCCGCTGTTCGACGAGGACAACGAGGAGGGCAGGGCCTGATGGCGCACGCCGGAAACACCGTCACCCACACCCTCTCGGTTCTGGTCGAGGACAAGCCGGGCGTGCTGGCCCGGGTCGCGGCCCTGTTCTCCCGGCGCGGCTTCAACATCAAGTCGCTGGCCGTGGGGCCCACCGACGTCAAGGACATGTCGCGGATGACCATCGTGGTCACCGCGGAGGAAACCCCCCTCGAGCAGATCACCAAACAGCTCAACAAGCTGATCAACGTCATCAAGATCGTCGAGCACGACGAGAGCAACATGGTGGCCCGCCAGATCGCCTTGATCAAGGTGCGGACCGACGCCGGCACCCGCAGTCAAGTGATCGAGGCGGTGAACCTGTTCCGCGCCAAAGTCATCGACGTCGCCAACGATTCGCTGACCGTCGAGGCCACCGGTACCGAGGAGAAACTCGAGGCGCTGATGCGGGTTCTCGAGCCCTACGGCATCCGTGAGACCGTGCAGTCCGGTGTGGTAGCACTATCGCGCGGCCCGCGCGGTATGACGAACTCGAAATAACAACCGAGAGAAGGAAATTCACAAGTGGCAATCGAGATGTTCTACGACGACGACGCCGACCTGTCGATCATCCAGGGCCGCAAGGTCGGTGTGATCGGCTACGGCAGCCAGGGGCACGCGCACTCGCTGAGTCTGCGCGACTCCGGCGTTCAGGTGAAGGTGGGCCTGAAGGAGGGCTCCAAGTCGCGCGCGAAGGTCGAAGAGCAGGGCCTGGAGGTCGACACCCCCGCCGAGGTCGCCAAGTGGGCCGACGTGATCATGCTGCTGGCGCCCGACACCGCGCAGGCCGAGATCTTCACCAACGACATCGAGCCCAACCTCAACGCCGGTGACGCGCTGTTCTTCGGCCACGGCCTGAACATCCACTTCGGCCTGATCAAGCCCCCGGCCGACGTCACCATCGGCATGGTCGCCCCGAAGGGCCCCGGGCATCTGGTTCGTCGTCAGTTCGTCGATGGCAAGGGTGTTCCCTGCTTGGTGGCCATCGAGCAGGACCCGACCGGTGAGGGACTGGCCCTGGCGCTGTCGTATGCAAAGGGCATTGGCGGCACCCGTGCCGGTGTCATCAAGACCACCTTCAAGGACGAGACCGAGACCGACCTGTTCGGCGAGCAGGCCGTGCTGTGCGGCGGCACTGAGGAACTGGTCAAGACCGGTTTCGAGGTCATGGTCGAGGCGGGCTACGCCCCTGAACTGGCCTACTTCGAGGTGCTGCACGAGCTCAAGCTGATCGTCGACCTGATGTACGAGGGCGGCATCGCCCGGATGAACTACTCGGTGTCGGACACCGCGGAGTTCGGCGGCTACCTCTCCGGCCCGCGCGTCATCGACGCCGGCACCAAGCAGCGGATGCGCGAGATCCTCACCGACATCCAGGACGGCACCTTCGTCAAGCGTCTGGTGGCCAACGTCGAGGGCGGCAACGCCGAGCTCGAGGCCCTGCGCAAGAAGAACGCCGAGCACCCGATCGAGGTCACCGGCAAGAAGCTGCGCGACCTGATGAGCTGGGTGGACCGGCCGATCACCGAGACGGCGTAGCCCTCGGGAAGCTTGGCGCCACGGCGGGCCCGGGACGATGACCGTTGAACAACGATGACCGTTGAACAGCGCATCGCCCGGGCCTTCCGTCTCGACGACGCCGGCTGGGCCCGGCACGCGAATCCATGGAGCGCGTGGTCGCGGGCACTGACCGCGCTGCCTGTTCTGGTGGCGGCCATCTGGAGCCGGGTCTGGTGGGGGCCGTGGTCATTGGTCGCTGTCGCCGTCGCACTGGCCTGGATCTGGCTCAACCCGAGGGCCTTCGGTCCGGCCGCCGACGACAGCGCCTGGATGACCAAGGGGGTTCTCGGTGAAAGGCTGTGGGCCAACCGCGACCGGGTTCCGGTGCCCGAGCGGCACCGTATCGTGCCCAAGGTGCTCAACCTCGCCCAGCTGAGCGGTGTGCCATTCCTGGTGTGGGGACTGGTCGGCCCGCAGCTGTGGCCGACGGTGGTTGGAGTGTTGCTGATTGCCGGGATCAAGCTGTGGTACATCGACCGGATGGCGATCCTGTACGGGGACATGACGGCCGCGGCGCCGCAGCTTCGCTACTGCTGACGCGACCGGCGGATCCGGCGCTGACCGCGGAGTAGCTGATGCCGGTGGTGACACCTTGTTCGCCTTCAGTGGAGAGGGCGGTGACGGCGGCATACAGTGCGGCCCCGGCCTGCGGGGGCGCCTCGAACGGCTAACCAGTGCCCCTGAACTGCACCGCAGGTCGTCGATGTCGAGGTGATGCGGTTAATCCGCGCGCAATTCCTGCGGGGCCGCCTGGACGGGACGGCTGCGGGGCAGGCGGTGGCCGATCTGAGGGACTGGCCGGGTGAGCGATGTGGGCACAGGTTGCTGTTGGACAAAGCGTGGACGATGCGGGAGTCCATCCGGGGCTGGGACGCCTTCTACGTTGCACTGGCTGAGTCGTTCTTATTCCACCCTGCTGACGATGGACGGGCGATTGGCCCGCGCGCACGGGCCCGAGTGCCGGATCGAGGTTCTGAAGGCGTGACGTGGGTCAGGGCCGCAGCGACGGCACCGCCAGCCCGAACTCCTGCCTGAGCACGGTGCGGGCGGCGTAGTAACCGCTCATCCCGTGCACCCCGCCGCCGGGCGGGGTGGCCGACGAGCACAGGTAGGCCTTCGGCACGGGCGTGGTCCACGGTTTAAGCCGGGGAGTGGGGCCGAGCAGGGCGCGCAGCACTGAGTTGCCGCCCACCGCGATGTCCCCGCCGACGTAGTTCGCGTCATGGGTGTGCATACGGCCGGCCGGGACCCCGCGGGCGGCGAGGACGATGTCGGAGAACCCGGGGGCGAACCGTTCCATCACCGCGGTGACGGCCGCGGTCTGATCCAGCGGTGATCCGGCCGGAACATGGGCGTAGGTCCAGAATGGCCGGCGGCCCCGCGTGTCGACGCGACTCGGGTCGGCGGACCAGGGTTGGGCAGCAAGGATCATCGGCCAATCGGCATGGCGGCCTGCGGCGACGGCGCGCTCGGCGGCGGCCATCTGCTCGCGGGTACCGCCAAGGTGCAGGGTCGGGACCTCTGCGAGCCGTTCATCAGACCACGGAATATCATCGGCGAGAACGAAATCCACCTTCGCTACGCCCGGCCCGTAGCGGTAGCGGCGCAGGGCCTTGGCATACGCGGTGGGCAGCGCCTCGCCGTAGATGTCCAGCAGTGCTGTCGGCGCGGTGTCGTAGAGGACGACTCCGGGCGGAGGGCTGGTGACCGGAATGTCGGTGTGCAATTCACCGCCGTGGGCGCGCAGGTCGGCGATCAGCGCGTCGGCGATGACCTGACTGCCGCCCACCGGAACCGGCCAGCCGACCGTGTGGCCCAGCGTGGCGAGCAGCAGGCCCGCGCCGGCGGCCACCATTGAGGGCATCCTGGCGATGGTGTGGGCCGCGACCCCGGTGAACAACGCGCGGGCGTCCTCGCCGCGCAGTGCGCCCCAGGCCGGGGTGCCCTGTTCGAGCATCCGCTGGGCCAGTAGTGCCGCAGCCGACAGGTTCGGTGGCAGCGACCGCTTGTCGCCGATCAGGAAGGCCACCACGTCCTCGTCCCGGCTGACCAGGGGTCCCATCAGGTGCCGCCAGGAGTCCCCGTGTTCCATGCCCGTGCAGGTGCGCTCCAGGTCGCGCCAACCGATCGCGGCGGGGCGCCCCGGTAGCGGGTTGGCGTAGGAAATCTCCGGCACCGCCAACCCCACCCCGCGGGCCCGTAGATCGAACTCGGCGAAGAACGGTGACGCCAGCGCCAACGGGTGGATTGCCGAACAGATGTCGTGGCGCACACCGGTGAACTCCGGGTCGGGCAGCGTCCGGGCGCCGCCGCCGAGGGTGGGCTGAGCCTCCAGGACCTGCACTTTCAACCCGGCGCGCGCGCAGATCACCGCCGCAGACAGCCCGTTGGGCCCGCTGCCGACCACCGTGACGTCCACGGGGTGATTACACCCCATTACGCTGTTGCGGTGACTTTGCCCGTTGTTCTCATTGCCGACAAACTCGCCCCGTCGACCGTCGCCGCCCTCGGCGACCAGGTGGAGGTCCGCTGGGTCGACGGCCCGGACCGCCCCAAACTGCTGGAGGCCGTCGCCGACGCCGACGCGCTGCTGGTGCGCTCGGCCACCACGGTCGATTCCGAGGTGATCGCCGCCGCGCCGAAGCTGAAGATCATCGCCCGCGCCGGGGTGGGACTGGACAACGTCGACGTCGACGCCGCCACCGCGGCCGGCGTGCTGGTGGTCAACGCGCCGACCTCCAACATCCACAGCGCCGCCGAGCACGCCATGGCCCTGCTGCTGTCCGCGGCCCGGCAGATCCCCGCCGCCGATTCGACCCTGCGTGAGCACACTTGGAAGCGCTCGTCGTTCAACGGCACCGAGATCTACGGCAAGACGGTCGGCGTCGTGGGCCTGGGCCGCATCGGGCAGTTGGTGGCTCAGCGGCTGGCGGCCTTCGGCACCCACGTCATCGCCTACGACCCTTACGTCCCGCCGGCCCGGGCGGCCCAGCTGGGCATCGAGCTGCTGCCGCTGGACGACGTGCTGGCCCGGGCCGACTTCATCTCGGTGCACCTGCCCAAGACCAAGGAGACCGCGGGGCTGCTCGGCAAGGAGGCGCTGGCCCGCACCAAGCCCGGCGTCATCATCGTCAACGCCGCGCGCGGCGGGCTCATCGACGAGCACGCCCTGGCCGACGCCATCCGCAGCGGACACGTCCGTGGCGCGGGCCTGGACGTGTTCGCCACCGAGCCGTGCACCGACAGCCCGCTGTTCGACCTGCCGGAAGTGGTCGTCACCCCGCACTTGGGCGCCTCCACGTCCGAGGCCCAGGACCGGGCCGGCACCGACGTCGCCGAGAGCGTGAAGCTGGCGCTGGCCGGGGAATTCGTGCCGGATGCGGTCAACGTCGGCGCCGGGGCGGTCAGCGAGGAGGTCTCGCCGTGGCTGGACCTGGTCCGCAAGCTCGGCGTGCTGGTCGGCGTGCTTGCCACCGAGCCGCCGGAGGGCCTGTCGGTGCGGGTATCCGGTGAGCTGGCCTCCGAGGACGTCGAGGTGCTCAAGCTTTCGGCGCTGCGTGGGCTGTTCTCGACGATGACCGATCAGCAGGTGACATTCGTCAACGCGCCTACCTTGGCCGCCGAGCGCGGTCTGCAGACCGAACTTGACACCGTCAGCGAGAGCCCCAATCACCGCAGCCTGGTCGACGTGCGGGTGGTTTCCCCGGACGGTTCGGCGGTCAACGTCTCGGGAACCCTGTCCGGACCTCAGCAGGTGGAGAAGGTGGTCTCCATCAACGGCCGCAGCTTCGACCTGCGCGCTGAGGGGGTCAACCTGATCCTCCACTACGGCGACAAGCCCGGGGCGCTGGGCAAGATCGGCACCCTGCTCGGCGGCGCCGGTGTCAACATCGAGGCCGCCCAGCTGAGCCAGGACGCCAGCGGTGAGGGCGCCACGGTGATGCTGCGCCTCGACCGTGACGTGCCCGCCGACGTGCGCGCCGAGATCCGCGCCGCTGTGGACGCTGGAACGCTGGAAGTGGTTGACCTGTCATGAAACTGGCGGTCATCGCGGGCGACGGGATCGGCCCGGAAGTCATCGGTGAGGCCCTGCAGGTGCTCGACACGGTGCTGCCCGGCGTCGAGAAGACCGACTACGACCTCGGCGCGCGTCGCTACCACGCAACCGGGGAGATTCTGCCGGAGGGCGTTCTTGACGACCTGCGCGGCCACGACGCCATCCTGCTCGGGGCGATCGGCGACCCTTCGGTGCCCAGCGGTGTGCTGGAGCGCGGCCTGCTGCTCAAGATCCGCTTCGAACTCGACCACCACATCAACCTGCGCCCGAGCCGGCTCTACGAGGGTGTGCTCAGCCCGCTGGCCGGCAGCCCGGAGATCGACTTCGTCGTCGTGAGGGAGGGCACCGAGGGGCCCTACACCGGGAACGGCGGCGTGATCCGGTCCGGCACCCCGCACGAGGTCGCCACCGAGGTGAGCCTCAACACCGCCTTCGGCGTCGAACGGGTCGTTCGCGACGCGTTCTCCCGTGCGAGCAAGCGCCGCAAGCATCTGACCCTGGTGCACAAGACCAACGTGCTGACCTTCGCCGGCGGACTGTGGTCGCGCATCGTGGCCGAGGTGGGGGAGCAGCACCCCGATGTCGAGGTGGCCTATCAGCACATCGACGCCGCCACCATCCACATGGTCACCGATCCGGGCCGGTTCGACGTCATCGTCACCGACAACCTCTTCGGCGACATCATCACCGACCTCGCGGCCGCGGTGTCCGGCGGGATCGGGCTGGCCGCCAGCGGCAATATCGACGCCACCGGCGCCAACCCCTCGATGTTCGAGCCGGTGCACGGCAGTGCGCCCGATATCGCCGGCAAGGGCATCGCCGACCCCACGGCGGCGGTGATGAGTGTGGCGCTGCTGCTGGCGCACCTGGGCGAGGACGCCGCCGCGGCGCGCGTCGATGCGGCCGTCGCCGATCACCTGGCCACCCGGGGCGGGGCCGCGTTGTCCACCGCCGAGGTGGGCGAGCGCATCAGGGCGCGGCTGTAGCCCCTCCAGACCGCCAGCGCGAGCGTGCGGATCGGCCCGCCGACACCCCGCCGCGGCGGGCAGTTCACGCACCCTCGCCGGCGTCCCGGACGGGTACCAGGGGGATTGCCAGCAGCGGGAAGAGCGCGCACACCGCGAACGCCACCGGATAGCCGGCCGCCCCGATCAGTGCTCCGAACAGCGGCGGGGTCAGACCGGCGGTGAACAACTGGCTGGTGTTCTGGGCGCCCAGCGCGCGGCCGCTCCAGAACGGGCCGGCGATCTCGGCGATGGCGGTGAACGCCAGGCCGTTGTCGCTCACCGTGACCACCGAGGCCACGATCATCGCGGCCACACTCCAAGCCCAGTCCGCCGCATCGGACAGGGTCAGCGTCAGCATGGCCACCGCCGCCGCGACGGCGATCACCCGGATCGGCCGCAGCCGGGAACCGACGCGGTCCGACCACCGGCCTGCGCCGACCCGCCCGAGCGCCCCGAGCACCTGCGCGAGGGTCACCAGCGCGCCCGCGGAACCCGCCGACCAGCCGTTGTCGGCCATCAGCCACACCAGGGTGAATGTCCACACCACGCTCTGTGGAATGACCAGCAGCACCGACACCAGGTGAATCCGCGCCAGGGTCGGTGAAGTGCGGTACGGATTGGCCAGTTGAGCAGCCGTTGCCTCCTCGCGCGGCGGACGAGTAGGGTCCCGCACACCCAACGCGCACACCGCCGCGGCGACCGCGCAGACGGCCGCCGGGAACACCAGCGCCGCCCCGATGCCCGCGGTCTCTGCCAGACGCGGAATCACCAGTGCCCCCAGCCCGACTCCCAGCGGCTGCGCCATCTGTCGGATACCCATCGCCAGGCCGCGCTGCTGCGGCTCGAACCACCCGACCACCAGCCGTCCGCTGGCTGAGTTGCTGCTGGCTGCGGCCATTCCGCCGAGGAACAGCAGAGCAGACAGCCCCACCAGCGACTGGCTCAGGGCTGCGCCCAGCGCCGCAGCCGCCGCCAAGGCCGAACCGACCGTCAGCACCAGACGCTCACCGAGGCGGTCCACCGCATAACCCCAGGCGATCAGCGTCAGCACCATGCCGAAAGCGGGCATGGCCGACACCAGCCCGGCCCGGGCCAGGTCAAGCCCCCGCTCGCTCTGCAGGGTGGGGATCAGAAAGGCTGCGCTGTGGGTGAAGACGTTGGCGGACAGCGTGGCGAACAACCCGATAACCAGCATCGACCAGCGCCGCCGCGTGCTGATCGTCCCGGTGCCGGCCACTCGCCCATGATGCGCTGTTGCCCGCCACGTTGCGTGCCGTCAGTGAGGAATCTCGCAGCACATCACTCGCAGGTTGTCTGCGTGGTTCCCCACCGGGCGGCGGGACTAGGCTGTGTCGAATGCGCCTGGGTCGTATCGCCAGCCCCGACGGGGTTGCCTTCGTCAGCATCGAAGGCCAACCGGGCGAGGAAACCGCCCGCGAGATCGCCGAGCATCCCTTCGGCACACCGACCTTTACCGGCCGGTCGTGGCCGCTGGCCGATGTCCGGCTGCTGGCACCCATCCTCGCCAGCAAGGTGGTCTGCATGGGCAAGAACTATGTCGAGCACATCAAGGAGATGGGTGGGCAGGCACCGGAAGACCCGGTGATCTTCCTCAAGCCCAATACCGCGATCATCGGCCCTAACGTGCCGATTCAGTTGCCCGCCAACGCCTCCCCGGTACACCACGAGGGCGAGCTGGCGGCGGTGATCGGACGCCCCTGCAAGGATGTGGCCGCAGCCAGGGCCGCCGACGTCATCCTTGGATACACCATCGCCAATGACGTCTCGGCCCGGGACCAGCAGAGGGCCGACGGCCAGTGGACGCGTGCCAAGGGGCACGATACGTTCTGCCCGGTCGGGCCGTGGATCGTCACCGACCTCGACCCATCGGACCTGGAGATCCGCACCGAGGTCAACGGTCAAGTGCGCCAACGCAGCCGGACCTCGCTGATGATCCACGACATCGGGGCCATCATCGAGTGGATGAGCGCCGTGATGACCCTGCTGCCCGGCGACCTCATCCTTACCGGCACGCCCGAGGGGGTCGGCCCTATAGAGGACGGGGACACCGTCAGCGTCTCCATCGAGGGCATCGGAACACTGTCCAATCCCGTCGTCCGGAAAGGCGCCCGATGACCCCCCTGAATTCGGATCAGCCGGTGCGTGTGCGGTTCTGTCCGTCACCCACCGGAACACCGCATGTCGGCCTGGTCCGCACCGCGCTGTTCAACTGGGCCTACGCCCGCCACAACGGCGGCACGTTCGTGTTCCGCATCGAGGACACCGATGCCGCCCGCGACTCCGAGGAGAGCTACCAGGCGATCCTGGAGGCGCTGCGCTGGCTGGGCCTGGACTGGGACGAGGGGGTGGAAGTCGGTGGGCCGCAAGGCCCCTACCGGCAGTCGCAGCGCAGCGAGATCTATCGTGACGTGATCGCCCGACTCGTCGAGGCCGGCGAGGCCTACCCGGCGTATTCCACCCCCGAGGAGGTAGAGGCCCGCCACCTCGCTGCCGGCCGGAACCCGAAACTGGGCTATGACAACTACGACCGCGACCTGACCGCCGACCAGCGTGCGGCCTACGAGGCCGAGGGGCGCAAACCCGTCCTGCGCCTGCGCATGCCCGACGAGGACATCAGCTGGCACGACCTGGTCCGCGGCGAGACCACCTTCGCGCCCGGCTCGGTGCCCGACTTCGCGCTGACCCGGGCCACGGGCGATCCGCTCTACACCCTGGTCAACCCCGTCGACGACGCGTTGATGAAGATCACCCATGTGCTGCGCGGCGAGGATCTGATGCCCTCGACACCCCGACAGATCGCTCTGCACCGGGCGCTGATGCGGGTCGGGGTGGCCGAACGGATCCCCGAATACGCCCACCTGCCAACGGTTTTGGGGGAGGGCACCAAGAAGCTTTCCAAGCGTGACCCGCAGTCCAACCTGTTTCTGCACCGGGACCGGGGATTCCTGCCTGAGGGCCTGCTGAACTACCTCGCCTTGCTCGGCTGGGGTATCGCCGAGGACCGCGACGTCTTCAGCCTCGAGGAGATGGTGACGGCCTTCGACGTCATCGACGTCAACTCCAACCCGGCCCGCTTCGACCAGAAGAAGGCCGAAGCCATCAACGCCGAGCACATCCGCAGGCTCACCCCGGCGGAGTTCGCGGCGCGGCTGCGGGCCTTCTTCGCCGAGCACGGCCACGACACCGGGTTGGACGAGAGCGACTTCGCGACGGCCGCCGATCTGGTGCAGACCCGCATCGTCGTGCTCTCCGACGCCTGGGAGCTGCTGAAGTTCCTCGACGACGACGCCTACGCGATCGACCCGAAGGCGGGTTCCAGGGAACTCACCGGCGACGCAGCGGCGGTGCTGGACTCCGCGCTGGGCGCGCTCGACGGGCTGGGCGAGTGGACCGCCTCTTCGATCGAGGCTGCCCTTAAGGGTGCGTTGATCGACGGCCTGGGCCTCAAGCCGCGTAAGGCCTTCGGCCCGATCCGGGTTGCGATCACCGGCGCGACGGTCAGCCCGCCGCTGTTCGAGTCGCTGGAACTGCTGGGCCGCGAGCGCAGCCTGCGCCGGCTGCGCGAGGCCCGCGACGGAGTCGGCCGAAATCTTTGGTAGTCTGCTCTGGCGTTGCTCGGAGGCCCGGGATAGTTGGTTCTGACCAGCTGTTATGGGTGCCCGATGGGGTATGGTGTAATTGGCAACACAGCTGATTCTGGTTCAGCCATTCTAGGTTCGAGTCCTGGTACCCCAGCAATTATGTCCGCATGGCCCGTTGGGCTATGCTGACAGACCGGAAATGCTCCTGGCCCCCGTCGTCTAGCGGCCTAGGACGCCGCCCTCTCACGGCGGTAGCGTGGGTTCGAATCCCATCGGGGGTACCAGTTTTGTGCGCGAGCAGACACAGAGTCCCCCACGCCTGCGGCGTGTCTGGGACTTTTGTGTCTGCTCGCCCAGAAGGCCTGCCCGCGCGGGGATCAGCTCATCCAGGCGCCGCCGTTGATGTCCAGGGTGTGGCCGGTGATGTAGCCGGCGGCCGGGGAGCACAGAAATGCGACCGCGGCCGCGACATCGTCCGGCTGGGCCCAGCGTCCGACGGGAATGTTCGCTTCGATGGCGGCCACCCGGTCCTCGGGCATCCCCGCGAGGCGGTTGACTATACGGTCCGTCGCGGTGACCCCGGGAGCGACGCCGTTGACCGTCACCCCGTGCGGGGCGAGATCGATGGCGGCGCAGCGCGTGAGTGCGATCACACCCGCTTTTGCGGCGGCGTAGGTGGGAGTGGACGTCGGACTGCACCGGCGGCCCGCCACGCTGGACACGGTGACGATGCGGCCCCAGCCCCGCTGGGCCATATCCGGGCCGACGGCCTCGATGAGGGCCTGGGTGCTCCAGACGTTGGTGCGCCACAGCATCATGGCGTCTTCCTCGGTGACCTCGCCCCTCGGCAGGCCGCCGCCGGCGTTGGCCACGGCGATCGAGGCCCCGCCCCAGCGTTGAGCCGCGGCTTTCAGGCCGGTGATCACCTCCGGTGCCGCGGCGTCCCCCGCTACGCAGGCGACGCGTGCCGATCCGTACTGTTCGATCAGCTCCGCGGCGTGATCGAGCCGTGGCGAATCGCGGGCGTTGACAACCAGGTCCGCGCCGTCGGCGGCCAGCCGGAGCGCGATCGCCAGGCCGATTCCGGCGCTGGCGCCGGTGACGATCGCGCACCGGCCCTGAAGGATCGGCTCCCGGCGGTCTGGCGCGGGCACGCTCGGGGGCCTCAAGGTCGGGAATTCGGTGCGGTGGATCCGGCCACCGGCATCGCGGGCAGTCCCAGCTTGTGGTGATCCCAGGACCGCACCCGTCCGGAGACGATGCGCACCGCCACCCGCTTGTTCATCATCATGTCCACCGCCGGTTTGAGATCCTCGGTGTAGGG
>JAGQTO010000076.1 GCA_020439025.1 Mycobacterium sp.
CAACCGTGACCGACCCGCGCGACATCATCCTCGCGCCGGTGATCTCCGAGAAGTCCTACGGGCTGATCGAGGACAACGTCTACACGTTCATCGTCCACCCGGACTCGAACAAGACGCAGATCAAGATCGCGATCGAGAAGATCTTCGCGGTCAAGGTGGACTCGGTGAACACCGCCAACCGGCAGGGCAAGCGCAAGCGCACCCGCACCGGCTACGGCAAGCGCAAGAACACCAAGCGCGCGATTGTCACCCTGGCCGCGGGAAGCAAGCCGATCGACATCTTCGGAGCACCGGCCTAAGGCCGGGGTGTCCCGAAAGGACCAAGGACCAGACATGGGAATTCGCAAGTACAAGCCGACGACCCCCGGTCGCCGCGGTGCCAGCGTCTCCGACTTCGCCGAGATCACCCGCTCGACCCCGGAGAAGTCGCTGATCCGCCCGCTGCACGGCACCGGCGGCCGCAACGCCCACGGCCGTATCACCACCCGGCACAAGGGCGGCGGCCACAAGCGCGCCTACCGGGTGATCGACTTCCGTCGCAACGACAAGGACGGCGTCAACGCCAAGGTCGCGCACATCGAGTACGACCCGAACCGCACGTCACGGATCGCGCTGCTGCATTACCTCGACGGCGAGAAGCGCTACATCATCGCCCCGCAGGGTCTCAAGCAGGGCGATATCGTCGAGTCCGGCCCGAACGCCGACATCAAGCCCGGCAACAACCTGCCGCTGCGCAACATCCCGGCCGGCACCCTGGTGCACGCGGTGGAACTGCGTCCCGGCGGTGGCGCCAAGATGGCCCGGTCGGCCGGCTCCAGCATCCAGCTGCTCGGCAAGGAAGGCAGCTACGCCGCGCTGCGCATGCCCTCCGGTGAGATCCGCCGCGTCGACGTGCGCTGTCGCGCCACCGTCGGCGAGGTGGGCAATGCCGAGCAGGCCAACATCAACTGGGGCAAGGCCGGCCGCATGCGGTGGAAGGGCAAGCGTCCCACCGTCCGCGGTGTCGTGATGAACCCGGTCGACCACCCGCACGGCGGCGGCGAGGGCAAGACCTCCGGCGGCCGTCACCCGGTCAGCCCGTGGGGCAAGCCCGAGGGCCGCACCCGCAAGCCCAACAAGCCGAGCGACAAGCTCATCGTCCGACGCCGGCGCACCGGCAAGAAGCGCTAGGCAGGGGAGTAGACAATGCCACGCAGCCTGAAGAAGGGTCCGTTCGTCGACGACCATCTGCTCAAGAAGGTCGACGTCCAGAACGAGAAGAACACCAAGCAGGTCATCAAGACCTGGTCGCGTCGTTCGACCATCATCCCGGACTTCATCGGTCACACCTTCGCCGTCCATGACGGACGCAAGCACGTGCCGGTGTTCGTCACTGAGGCGATGGTCGGGCACAAACTGGGCGAGTTCGCCCCGACGCGCACATTCAAGGGCCACATCAAAGACGACCGGAAGGCGAAGCGGCGGTGAGCACCGTAACCGAATATCCCTCAGCCACCGCCGTGGCGCGCTTCGTGCACGTCTCGGCGAGTAAGGCGCGCCGGGTGATCGACCTGGTCCGCGGCAAGTCCGTCGAGGAGGCCCTCGACATCCTGCGTTGGGCGCCGCAGGCCGCCAGCGAGCCGGTCGCCAAGGTGATCGCCAGTGCCGCGGCCAACGCCCAGAACAACAGCGGTCTGGACCCTCGCACCCTGGTGGTGGCCACCGTCTACGCCGACGAGGGCCCCACAGCCAAGCGCATCCGGCCGCGCGCCCAGGGCCGTGCCTACCGGATCCGCAAGCGCACCAGCCACATCACCGTGATCGTGGAGAGCCGGCCGCCGCGCGGCGAGCGGGCCGGGCAATCGACCCGTTCCCGCCGCGCCCAGGGCAGCAAGGCGGCCGCCGGTCGCGCCACCACGGCAAAGAAGGGAGGCTCGCAGTAGTGGGCCAGAAAATCAATCCCCACGGCTTCCGGCTCGGTATCACCACCGACTGGAAGTCCCGGTGGTACGCCGACAAGCAGTACGCCGACTACGTCAAGGAGGACGTGGCGATCCGTCGTCTGCTGGCCTCCGGGCTTGAGCGCGCCGGCATCGCCGACGTGGAGATCGAGCGCACCCGCGACCGGGTGCGCGTAGACATCCACACCGCGCGTCCGGGCATCGTGATCGGCCGTCGCGGCACCGAGGCCGACCGCATCCGGGCCGACCTGGAGAAGCTCACCGGCAAGCAGGTGCAGCTGAATATCCTTGAGGTCAAGAACCCCGAGTCGCAGGCCCAGTTGGTGGCTCAGGGCGTGGCCGAGCAGCTGAGCAACCGCGTGGCGTTCCGCCGGGCGATGCGCAAGGCCATCCAGTCGGCCATGCGTCAGCCGCATGTCAAGGGCATCCGGGTGCAGTGCTCCGGTCGCCTCGGCGGCGCGGAGATGAGCCGCTCGGAGTTCTATCGCGAGGGCCGGGTGCCGCTGCACACGCTGCGCGCCGACATCGACTACGGCCTGTACGAGGCCAAGACCACCTTCGGCCGGATCGGTGTGAAGGTGTGGATCTATAAGGGCGACGTCGTCGGCGGCAAGCGCGAGCTGACCGCCTCGGCCCCGGCCGGCGACCGGCCGCGGCGCGACCGGCCGTCGTCGGGCACCCGCCCGCGCCGCAGCGGTTCGTCGGGCACCACCGCGACGAGCACCGAGGCCGGCCGGGCCGCCACCGGGGACACCCCGGAACCCGCTCCCACTGCCGAGGCGCCCGCCGCCGAGAGCAGCACGCAGGATTCATAGGAGCTCAATCATGTTGATTCCCCGCAAGGTCAAGCACCGCAAGCAACACCACCCCAAGCAGCGTGGTATTGCCAGCGGCGGCACCAGCGTGACGTTCGGTGACTACGGCATCCAGGCCCTGGAACACGCCTACATCACCAACCGGCAGATCGAATCCGCACGTATCGCCATCAACCGCCATATCAAGCGTGGTGGCAAGGTGTGGATCAACATCTTCCCGGACCGTCCGCTGACCAAGAAGCCGGCCGAGACCCGTATGGGCTCGGGCAAGGGCTCACCGGAATGGTGGGTCGCCAATGTCAAGCCCGGCCGGGTGCTCTTCGAACTGAGCTACCCGAACGAGGAGATCGCGCGCGCCGCACTGACCCGCGCGATCCACAAGCTGCCGATCAAGGCACGCATCGTGACCAGAGAGGAGCAGTTCTGATGGCAGTGGGCGTCAGCGCCGGCGAGCTGCGCGAACTGACCGATGACGAGTTGACCACCAAGCTGCGCGAGTCCAAGGAAGAGCTGTTCAACCTGCGCTTCCAGATGGCGACCGGGCAGCTGGCCAACAACCATCGGCTGCGCACCGTTCGTCAGGAGATCGCGCGCATCTACACCGTGTTGCGCGAACGTGAGTTGGGCCTGGCTTCCGGGCCCGCGGGTGAGGAGTCGTAATGGCTGAGACCGATGCCGGGACCAATACCGGAACCAAGGGGCCCAAGCACACCCCGGCGACCGAGAAGCCGCGGGGCCGCCGCAAGACGGCCATCGGCTACGTGGTGAGCGACAAGATGGACAAGACCATCGTCGTCGAACTCGAGTCGCGGGTGCAGCACCCCAAGTACGGCAAGATCATCCGGACCACCAAGAAGGTCAAGGCGCACGATGAGAACGGCACCGCCGGCATCGGCGACCGCGTCTCGCTGATGGAGACCCGGCCGCTGTCGGCCACCAAGCGGTGGCGGCTGGTCGAGGTCCTCGAG
>JAGQTO010000077.1:0-455 GCA_020439025.1 Mycobacterium sp.
GGAGCCCGACACGCCGAGACCGTTCACGCGCGAGGAGATGATCTGCTGGGCCTGGTTGAGCGCGTCGCGGGTGGGTTCGGAGCCGTCCGGGGTGCGCGCGGTCAACGTCACCCGGGTGCCACCCTGGAGGTCGATGCCCAGCTTGGGCTTGGCCTCCTTGTTGCCGGTCAGGAAAACCAGCAGGTAGACGCCGAGAAGCAGGGCCAGGAACAGCGCCATGTAGCGGTACGGATGCACCGGCGCCGATGACGATGCCACGTGTGAATTCTCCTCGTCCTGTGCAGTCTGTCTGCCGCGCTGAGGGCATGCCGCCCTGGCGCGGTCGTCGTCGCTCCCCGCAAAGGGTACGGGTCGCGCTCCGGGATCAGTCCCTGAGCCGGTCCGCGTCGCTCTCGGTGAGCTCGGTGGCCCGGTTGGCGACGCTGGCCTCTCCGACCTCCGGCAACTCCGGTTCG
>JAGQTO010000077.1:621-6675 GCA_020439025.1 Mycobacterium sp.
GCCGACCCGCAACGACTCGTGCAGGTCGATGGTGGCCTGCATGATCTTCCGCTGGCGACGCGAGGTGAAGTACAAGAACGCCCCCATGATGATGATCAGGGGCAGGAAGCTGAGCAGTTCCATGGGTGGCACGCGTCTTTCGGTGTCGGGTTCGTTTTCGTCGCAGCGGGCCCGCGTCGGCGGGATCCCCGGCTGTCCAGTGTGCCATTGCCCGCGGCGGGTGTTTCCCGCACCGCCGCTCACGGGTCTGCCGACCCGGCCCGTCGCCATCCGGCCGTGCCGACGCGCCGGGATTTCGCGGTGCGGGACGGCCCGCCCGACTAGGCTTTCGCACATCCCGCTGTCAGCACTGCCCCGAATGAGGGACACGTCAGGAGAACGCCGTTGAGCACCCTGGAACAGAGTCGGAAACTCCTCACCGAGATCCCCGGACCGAAGTCTTTGGAGATGACGCGGCGCCGGGTCGCCGCGGTGTCGAGAGGTGTCGGCGTGACGATGCCGGTGTCGTGTGCGCGCGCCTTCGGCGGCATCATCGAAGACGTCGACGGCAACCGGCTCATCGACCTGGGCTCGGGCATTGCGGTCACCACGATCGGCAATTCGTCCCCGCGGGTGGTCGAGGCGGTGCGCGAACAGGTCGCGGACTTCACCCACACCTGCTTCATGGTGACGCCCTACGAGGCCTACATCGCCGTCGCCGAGCACCTCAACCGGCTGACCCCCGGCTCCTACGAGAAACGCAGCGCGCTGTTCAACTCCGGAGCCGAGGCCGTGGAGAACGCGATCAAGATCGCCCGGAGCTACACCAAGAAGACCGCGGTGGTCGCCTTCGACCACGCCTATCACGGCCGGACGAACCTCACGATGGCGCTGACCGCCAAGTCGATGCCCTACAAGAGCGGGTTCGGCCCGTTCGCCCCGGAGATCTACCGCGCACCGCTGTCCTATCCCTACCGGGACGGCCTGATCAACAAGGAATGGGCCACCAACGGCGAACTGGTCGCCGAACGGACGCTCACAATGATCGACAAACAGGTCGGCGCGGACAACCTCGCCGCCGTCATCATCGAGCCCATCCTCGGCGAGGGCGGGTTCGTCGTCCCCGCACCGGGGTTCCTGCCCGCCCTGCGCGCATGGTGCTCCGACAACGACGTGGTGTTCATCGCCGACGAGGTGCAGAGCGGTTTCGCGCGCTCCGGGCAGATGTTCGCCTGCGAGGACGAGGGCATCGAACCGGACCTGATCGTGACCGCCAAGGGCATCGCCGATGGTCTGCCGCTGTCGGCGGTGACCGGACGGGCCGAGATCATGGACGCCCCCCACGTCAGCGGGCTGGGCGGCACCTACGGCGGAAACCCGGTGGCCTGCGCGGCCGCCCTGGCCACCATCGAGACCATCGAGCTCGACGGGCTGCTCGATCGCGCCAAGCAGATCGAACGGATCATGAAGGACAAGCTGCACCGGATGCAGGCCGACGACGACAGGATCGGAGACGTCCGCGGACGCGGCGCGATGATCGCCGTCGAACTGGTCAAATCCGGCACCGCGGATCCGAATCCGGATCTGACCAGGGCGCTGTGCGCCAAAGCCCACGCCCAGGGTGTGCTGGTGCTGTCCTGCGGTTCGTTCGGCAACATCCTGCGGTTCCTGCCCCCGCTGACCATCAGCGACGAGTTGCTGCTCGAAGGCCTCGACATCCTGGCCGATATCCTCGCCACCCTCTGATAACAAGGAACCGACATGACAACGGTCAAGAACTTCATCAACGGCGAGATGGTGGATTCCGCCGCCGGCACGACCATGGCGATCATCGATCCCACCACCGGGGACAAGTACGGCACCGCGCCGCTGTCCGACGAGCAGGACGTCGACAAGGCCTACCAGGCCGCGGCAGCGGCGTTCACCGACTGGAAGCGGACCACACCGTCACAGCGCCAGAAGGCGCTGCTCGATTTCGCCGACGATGTCGAACGGCACACCAAGAGCCTGGTCGCTGCCGAGGGCCGCAACACCGGTAAGCCCAACCACGTCACGATGGCCGAAGAGATCCCGCCGATGCTCGACCAGATCCGGTTCTTCGCCGGGGCTGCCCGCATCCTGGAGGGCAAGTCGGCCGGCGAGTACATGGAAAACCACACCTCCTGGATCCGGCGTGAGCCGGTCGGTGTGATCGGTCAGGTCGCCCCGTGGAACTACCCGATGATGATGGCGATCTGGAAGTTCTGCCCGGCGATCGCCGCCGGGAACACCGTGGTGATCAAGCCCAGTGACACCACCCCGGTCAGCACGGTAATGCTGGCCGAGATCGCCGCCCGGCACTTCCCGCCCGGAGTGCTCAATGTGGTCTGCGGGGACCGGGTCACCGGGGCCGCCGTCGTCGCCCACCCAACCCCGCAGATGGTGTCGATCACCGGTTCGGTGGCGGCGGGGCGGGCGGTGGCCACCAGCGCCGGCAGCCACCTCAAGCGCACCCACCTCGAACTCGGCGGCAAGGCACCGGTGATCGTCTTCGACGACGCCGATATCGCCGCGGCGGCCGAGGGCATTGCCACGGCGGGCTACTTCAACGCCGGACAGGACTGCACCGCCGCCACCCGGGTGCTGGCCCACGCCGGCATCGCCAGGGAGCTCACCGAGGCCCTGGCCGAGCAGGCCAAGGGCGCCACCACCACCTTCGGTCGCCCGGCCGAGGATGAGGAGGGCTGGATCCCGCCGGTGAACAACCCGTCCCAACTGGAACGGGTGCTCAGCTTCCTGCTGGAGATCCCCAAGCACGCGATCGTGGCCGCGGGCGGAAACCGTTTGGGCGACAAGGGCTTCTACATCGAACCGACGGTCATCGGCAATCTGCGCCAGGGGGACCGGCACGTCCAGGAGGAGATCTTCGGGCCGGTGATCACCGTGCAGTCGTTCTCCGATGAGGATGACGCCATCCGGCAGGCCAACGGGGTCGAGTACGGCCTGGCCTCCTCAGTGTGGACCAAGGATGTGTCACGGGCGATCCGGGTGTCCAACGCGCTGGATTTCGGGTGCGTGTGGATCAACACCCACATCCCACTGGTAGCCGAGATGCCGCACGGCGGCTACAAGGCCTCCGGCCACGGCAAGGATCTGTCGATGTACGGCCTGGAGGACTACACCCGCATCAAGCACGTGATGGCCTTCACCGGGCGGTAGTCCCCGGCTCGCTCGTCAGAGCAGCGCTGCTGCAAGTAGCGCTACCGCGACGAGCGGGAAAACACCCTGGGTGACGGCCGCCCTGGCCTTGTCCGGCGAGGACGCCAACAGCACCACCGCGGCGGCCAGCATGGATCCCACCGAGGCGAGGACCAACGCGACGCCGACGCTGCGGTGCCCCGAAACGACCATGACTATTCCGACGGCCGCGACGACGGCCAGGAACAGGTTGTAGAAGCCCTGGTTGAACGCCAACTCCTTGGTGGTCTGAGCCTCCTCGGCGGTGGTCCCGAAGACCGCGCGGGTCCGGGGCGAGGTCCACGTCAGCGACTCCATCACGAAGATGTACACGTGCAGAAGTGCGGCGAGCCCGGCGAATACCAGTGCCACGGTGATCATCGGCTCTCCCAGCGTCGGTCGACTAAGTGGTCGGCCAGACCGGTTGATCAGTCCGACCGGGTGATCATAAGGCTCACTCGAACAGCCCGGCCTGCCCGAGAGCACCGGCTGACGGTGGCGGCGTCATCCCCAGGTGTGTCCAGGCCAGCGGTGTCGCGACCCGGCCGCGTGGAGTGCGTGCGACCATACCGGCACGCACCAGGAACGGCTCGCACACCTCCTCGACGGTGGCGGCTTCCTCTCCCACCGCCACCGCCAGGGTCGACACCCCGACCGGCCCACCGCCGAAGCTTCGGATCAGCGCCGACAGCACCGCGCGGTCGAGGCGGTCCAGGCCGAGCTCGTCGACGTCGTAGACCTCCAGCGCCGCCTTGGCGATGTCCCTGGTGATGACCCCGTCGGCGCGAACCTCGGCGTAGTCGCGGACCCGGCGCAACAACCGGTTGGCGATGCGCGGGGTGCCGCGCGACCGGCGGGCGATCTCGGCGCCGGCCTCCCCGCCGAGTTCGATGCCCAGGATGCCCGCGGAGCGGTGCAGCACCTGTTCCAACTCGACCGGGTCGTAGAAGTCCATGTGCGCGGTGAAGCCGAACCGGTCGCGCAACGGCCCGGTCAACGCACCAGACCGGGTGGTGGCGCCGACCAGGGTGAACGGTGCCACGTCCAGGGGAATCGACGTCGCCCCGGGCCCTTTGCCCACCACCACGTCGACCCGGAAGTCCTCCATCGCCAAATACAGCATCTCCTCGGCGGCCCGGGCGATCCGGTGGATCTCGTCGATGAACAGCACGTCACCCTCGATGAGATTGGACAGCATGGCCGCGAGATCACCGGCCCGCTCCAGCGCGGGCCCGGAGGTGACCCGCAGCGATGAGCCGAGTTCGTGGGCGATGATCATCGACAGTGAAGTCTTGCCCAGCCCCGGCGGACCGGAGAGCAGGATGTGATCCGGTGTGCCGCCACGGTTCTTGGCACCCTCGATGACCAGTTGCAGCTGCTCACGAACTCTCGGCTGACCGATGAACTCATTCAGCGATCGCGGCCGTAGGCCGGCGTCGATATCGCCCTCGCCGACGCTCAGTGCCGCGGAGACCTCGCGCTCCGGCTCCTCGCCATCCTCGAACCGGCTCATTTGGTCTTTCCGAGCATGGACAGCGCGGCCCGCAAGGCGCTCGACGTGCTGGCCTCCGGGTGGTTGGCGAGCACCTTGTCACACGCCTCCTCCGCCTGCCTGGCCGCGAAGCCGAGCCCGACAAGGGCTTCGACCACCGGGCCGCGGATGGCACCGGCACCGGCGACCGCCGCTCCACCGCCGCCCGGAGCGGCCGGGATCTTGTCCCGCAGTTCCAGAACCATCCGCTCGGCACCGCGCTTGCCGATCCCCGGAACCCTGGTCAGCGCAGTCACATCACCGTCGGCCAGCGCACGGCACAGCGCCGGAGCGTCGTACACCGCCAGCGTCGCCAGGGCGATCTTGGGCCCGACACCGGACACCCCAAGCAGGGTGAGGAAAAGGTCGCGGGCCTCGGTGTCGGCGAAACCGTAGAGGGTCTGGGAATCCTCGCGGACGATCATCGCGGTGATCAGCCGGGTCTCGGCCCCCCGTTTCAGCGTGGCCAGCGTCGCGGGGGTGGCCATCACCTTGTATCCCACCCCGGCCGCCTCGATGACGGTGTGGTCCAGGGCGATGTCGATCACCTCACCGCTTACCGAGGCGATCACCGCAGTGCCTTCAGCCGTGCCTGGTACCGTTTGCGCTGCTCGGCGGCGGCTGCCTCCGCCTTGGCCATCCGGGCGATCATCGGAGCGCGCCAGCAGTGACAGATCGCCAGTGCCAGCGCGTCGGCGGCATCAGCGGGCGTCGGCTTCTGTTGCAGCTCAAGGATCTTCGTGACCATCGCCGTCACCTGAGCCTTGCCGGCGCGGCCGTTGCCGGTGACGGCGGCCTTGACCTCGGTGGGGGTGTGGAAGTGCACATCGATGTCCCGACGGGCGGCGGCCAGGGCGATAACGCCACCGGCCTGCGCGGTCCCCATTGCGGTGTTTGCGTTCTGGTTGGCGAACACCCGCTCGATGGCGATGACGTCGGGTAGGTGGGTATCCAGCCAGTGCTCAACAGTGTCGCTGATCGCCAACAGCCTCTGCGCCAGCGGTTCGGAGGAGGCAGTGCGCACGACATCGACGTCGAGCGCGATGACCTGCCGACCGCCGCGGCTCTCGATCACCGAGAGCCCGCAGCGGGTCAAGCCGGGGTCGACTCCCATCACCCGCACTGAAAGGGCCTTTCGCTTGCGAACAATTGTTCGATAGCTTACCGCCCGAGGGAGTCACTCGGCGTCAACCCGCGAGCGTGCGTGTCGGTACGCCGACACGCCGCGATGGCGTGTCTTGCGCGCACGCTCGGTACGACCGCGGCGCGCCGTTGGCGTGCGTCAGTCCTCGTCGAGTTGGGCCGCGACGTCGTCGGGGATGTCGATA
>JAGQTO010000078.1 GCA_020439025.1 Mycobacterium sp.
AACTGGGACATGGCCGGGGTGTGGCTGGCCCAGAAGTACGGGACCTTCACCACCGTCGCCGAGCGGCTCAAGCCGGAGTCGTTGTACGACCGGTTCATCGAATACCGCGAGAGCCTGGGGTTCGAGGTGCTGCCGCTGACCGGCGGGCAGCGTCCGCCGATGGAGGTGCTCGCCGAACGGTTGCGGGCCAACGGGTTCGTGTGTCTCATGTCCGACCGGGACCTCACCCGCTCCGGGGTTCCGGTGGACTTCTTCGGCGAACCGACGCGGCTGCCCGCCGGCCCGGCGAAGCTGGCCATCGAGACCGGCGCTCCGCTGCACCCGGCGCACGTCTACTACGACGGCGACGACTGCGTGGTCCGCGTCGAGGACGCCCTGGACACCAGTTCCGGCGATGTCGGAGCCATCACCCAGGCGCTGGCCGACCGGTTCGCGGTCAACATCGCCGCCCACCCGCAGGACTGGCACATGCTCCAGCCGCTGTGGCTGGCCGACCTCTCCGCGAAGCGTCGCGCCTACCTCGAGGACGCCTGATGCGCATCGGGATGGTCTGCCCGTACTCCTTCGACGTCCCCGGCGGTGTCCAGGCCCACGTGCTGCAACTGGCCGAGGTGATGCGCGAGCGGGGGCACGACGTCAGCGTGCTGGCCCCGGCCTCGCCGCATGTCGAGCTTCCCGACTACGTGGTCTCCGGCGGCAAGGCCGTGCCCATCCCGTACAACGGCTCGGTGGCCCGTCTGCGGTTCGGTCCGGCCACCCACCGCCGGGTCAAGAAATGGTTGTCCGAGGGCGATTTCGACGTCCTGCACCTTCATGAGCCCAACGCGCCCAGCCTGTCCATGCTGGCGCTGATGATCGCCGAGGGGCCGATCGTCGCCACATTCCACACCTCCACCACCAAGTCGTTGGTGCTGGGGGTCTTCCAGGGCATCCTGCGGCCCTGGCACGAGAAGATCGTCGGTCGGATCGCGGTCTCCGACCTGGCCCGGCGTTGGCAGATGGAGGCGCTGGGATCCGACGCCGTCGAGATTCCCAACGGTGTCGACGTCGGGTCCTTCGCCTCGGCCCCGCCGCTGCCGGGCTACCCCCGCCCGGGCCGGACCGTGCTGTTCCTCGGGCGGTACGACGAGCCGCGCAAGGGAATGGCGGTTCTGCTCGGTGCGCTGCCGGCCCTGGTGGCGCGCTTCCCCGATGTCGAGATCCTGATCGTGGGCCGCGGCGAGGAGGACGAACTGCGCGAGGAGGCCGGGGATCTCGCCGGGCACCTGAGATTCCTCGGGCAGGTCTGCGATGCCGAGAAGGCCTCGGCGCTGCGCAGCGCGGACGTCTACTGCGCGCCCAACACCGGCGGCGAGAGCTTCGGGATCGTGCTCGTCGAGGCGATGGCGGCCGGCACCCCGGTGGTGGCCAGCGACCTCGACGCCTTCCGCCGGGTGCTGGCCGACGGCACGGCCGGGCGACTGGTGCCGGTGGGGGATTCCGCCGCGCTGGCCGAGGCGCTGATCGCGGTGCTCGGCGACGCCGAACTTCGCGCAGACTACGTCCGGGTGGCGACCGCAGCGGTGGGCCGGTACGACTGGTCGGTGGTCGCCGACCAGATCATGCGGGTCTACGAGACGGTCGCGGTGGCCGGGGCCAGGGTCCAGGTGGCCGACTGATGGCCGCGGTTCTGATGTGGACGCTGGTCGTCCTGCTGGCGGTCGTCGTGCTCGGGATCGTGGTCTGGTCGTTCCAGACGGCCAACCGGCTGGACCGGCTGCATGTTCGCTACGACCTGTCCTGGCAGGCGCTCGACGCCGCCCTGGCCCGGCGTGCGGTGGTGGCGCGGGCGATCGCCGTCGACGCCTACGGCGACGGGCCCGAGGCCAGGCGGTTGACCGCGATGGCCGACGCCGCCGAACGGTCTCCGCGGGCGGCGCGCGAGGGTTGCGAGAACGAACTGTCCGCGGAACTCACCCTGGTGGACCCGTCCACGGTGCCGCCGGCGTTGGTGGTCGAACTGGCCGACGCGGAGTCGCGGGTGCTGCTGGCCCGGCGTTTTCACAACGACGCCGTGCGCGACACCCTGGCGCTGCGCGAGCGCCGTCCGGTGCGCTGGCTGAAACTGGGCGGAAGAGCCCCGCTGCCAACATATTTCGAGATCGCCGAGCCGGCTCAGCGATGAGTCGGGTGTCGGCGCGGGTGATTCTGCTCGACGACGCCGGCGCGGTGCTGCTGTTCTGCGGTTCGGACCCGGCGATAGCCGATGGCAGCGCACCGCGGTGGTGGTTCACCGTGGGCGGCCAGTCCTGGCCGGGGGAGCCGCTGGCGCGCACTGCCGCGCGCGAACTGGCCGAGGAGACCGGCCTAAAGGTGGCCGCGGAGCGGATGATTGGGCCGGTGTGGCGCCGGGAGTCGGTGATCCGCTTCAACGGAATGGTGATGAACAGCGACGAGTTCTACTTCGTCCACCGCACTCGTCGTTTCGAGCCGTCGACGGCGGGTCGCACGCAGCTGGAACTGGGCTACATTCACGGTCACCGCTGGTGCGACGCCGCCGACATCGACGAACTGGCGGCGCGCGGGCAGCGGGTCTACCCCCGCCAACTCGGCGAGCTGATCGGCGAGGCGGATCGGCTGGCAAGCGGCGCCGCGAGCCCGCCACCGGAGCCCCGGACCATCTGCTGAGCAGCCGATACATCTGCGCCGCGACGGCACTCTAAACTGGACCGGCACGACGTGAAGGAGCGCACAGTGGAAACCGCAGCGGGAGTCAACGGCTCAGCCAACCATGCCCAGACCGGGACGGCGCGGGTCAAACGCGGCATGGCCGAGATGCTCAAGGGCGGCGTGATCATGGACGTCGTCACCCCCGAGCAGGCGCGCATCGCCGAGGGCGCCGGCGCGGTCGCGGTGATGGCACTCGAGCGCGTCCCCGCCGACATCCGGGCCCAGGGCGGGGTGGCCCGGATGAGCGACCCGGACCTGATCGAGGGCATCATCGCCGCGGTCAGCATCCCGGTGATGGCCAAGGTCCGGATCGGCCATTTCGTCGAGGCGCAGATCCTGCAGAGCCTCGGGGTGGACTACATCGACGAGTCCGAGGTGCTCACCCCGGCCGACTACACCCACCACATCGACAAGTGGCGGTTCACCGTCCCGTTCGTGTGCGGGGCGACCAACCTCGGCGAGGCGCTGCGGCGGATCACCGAGGGCGCGGCGATGATCCGGTCCAAGGGCGAGGCCGGCACCGGGGATGTGTCCAACGCCACCACCCACATGCGTTCCATCGGCGGGGAGATCCGCCGGCTCTCGGCGCTGGCCGAGGACGAGTTGTACGTCGCGGCCAAGGAGCTGCAGGCGCCCTACGAGCTGGTCGTCGAGGTGGCCCGCGCCGGAAAGCTGCCGGTCACGTTGTTCACCGCCGGCGGTATCGCCACCCCGGCGGATGCGGCGATGATGATGCAACTCGGCGCCGAGGGGGTGTTCGTCGGATCCGGCATCTTCAAGTCCGGTGACCCCGAGCAGCGGGCCGCGGCCATCGTCAAGGCCACCACCTTCTACGACGACCCCGACGTGCTGGCCAAGGTGTCGCGCGGTCTGGGCGAGCCCATGGTCGGCATCAACGTCGACGACATCCCCCAACCGCACCGGCTGGCCCAGCGCGGCTGGTAGCGGCACTCGTAGATGGCGATCGAAGAAATCCTCGATCTCGAGCAGCTTGAGGTCAACATCTACCGCGGTGGCGTCTACCATCCCGAGTCCGGTTACCTGTCCCGGACATTCGGCGGCCATATCGCAGGTCAGGCCCTGGTCTCGGCGGTCCGGACCGTCGATCCCCGCTACCGGGTGCACTCGCTGCACGGATACTTCCTGCGGCCCGGCGACGCCACCGAACCGGCCGTCTATCTGGTCAACAGACCCCGCGACGGGGGGTCCTTCTGCACCCGCCGGGTCGACGCCGTCCAGAACGGCGAGGTGATCTTCTCGATGGGGGCGTCATTCCAGACCGAGCAGTCCGGTGTCGAGCATCAGGACACCATGCCCGCGGTGGTGCCGCCGGACGACCTGGACCCGGACGCTGAAAACGGCATCGCGCAATTCGCCGAATGGGATATCCGGCGGGTGCCCCGCGAGCGGGTGACCAGGCTGCCCGGCAAGGTTTCCCAGCAGCAGGTGTGGTTCAGGCACCGGGACCGGCTGCCGGACGATCCGTTGCTCCACATCTGCGCGCTGGCGTACATGAGCGATCTGACCCTGCTGGGTTCGGCCCAGGTCACCCACCAGGAGGACCGTCCGCACCTGATGATCGCCTCGTTGGACCACGCGATGTGGTTCATGCGGCCCTTCCGTGCCGACGAGTGGCTGCTCTACGACCAGTTCTCGCCCTCGGCCACCGGTGGTCGCGCACTGACGCAGGGCCAGATCTTCAACCAGTCCGGGGACCTGGTCGCCGCCGTCGTCCAGGAGGGGCTGACCCGCTACAAGCGGGGGTACAGCCCGGGTACCGGGTGAGCGTCCCCACCGTCGGCGTGCTCGCCCTGCAGGGCGACACCCGCGAGCATCTCGCCGCGCTGCGCGAGGCCGGTGCGGCGGCCTGCACGGTGCGCCGGCGGGCCGAACTCGACGCTGTCGATGCCTTGGTCATCCCCGGCGGGGAGTCGACCACCATGAGCCTGCTGCTGCGCGAGTTCGGCCTGTTCGAGCCGTTGCGGGAGCGGCTGGCCGCCGGCATGCCGGCCTACGGCTCCTGCGCGGGGATGATTCTGCTGGCCGGCGAGATCCTCGACGCGGGGGCGCCCGGGCGGCAGGCCGCCGCGCTCGGCGCGATCGACATGACGGTGCGCCGCAACGCCTTCGGCCGGCAGGTGGACTCCTTCGAGGACGATATCGACTTCCGCGGCCTCGACGGACCGGTGCACGCGGTGTTCATCCGGGCCCCCTGGGTGGAACGGGTCGGGCCGGACGTGCAGGTGCTCGCCCGGGCCGGCGAGCACATCGTCGCGGTGCGTCAGGGTTCGGTGCTGGCGACGGCATTTCACCCCGAGGTCACCGGCGACCGCCGGGTGCACCGGCTTTTCGTGGACATCCTCACCGGCCGGGCCGACTCCCTGCGCGTCGAGTGAGGAACCTCGCAGCGGGCCACTCGCACTTCGTCTGCGTGGTTCCTCACTCGCGGGGGAGGGGCACTAACTAAAGGGGCACTCACTCACGGGGGAGGGGCAGGTCGGCCAGGGCCCGGCGGGAGCCGCAGTAGACTCATCGGCGCACCAACCGGCATGAGGATGTGGGAGATATGAGCGGCCATTCCAAGTGGGCTACCACCAAGCACAAGAAGGCCGTCATCGACGCCAAGCGCGGCAAGATGTTCGCCAAGCTGATCAAGAACATCGAGGTCGCCGCCCGCGTGGGCGGCGGTGACCCGGGCGGCAATCCCACCCTCTACGACGCCATCCAGAAGGCCAAGAAGTCCTCGGTGCCCAATGACAACATCGAGCGGGCTCGCAAGCGCGGCGCCGGCGAGGAAGCCGGCGGCGCGGACTGGCAGAACATCACCTATGAGGGCTACGGCCCCAACGGCGTGGCGGTGCTCATCGAGTGCCTGACCGACAACCGCAACCGCGCCGCGGGTGAGGTGCGGGTCGCGATGACCCGCAACGGCGGCAACATGGCCGACCCCGGTTCGGTGGCCTACCTGTTCTCCCGCAAGGGCGTGGTGACGCTGGAGAAGAACGGGCTCAGTGAGGATGATGTGCTGCTGGCCGTGCTGGAGGCCGGTGCCGAGGAGGTCAACGACCTCGGCGACAGCTTCGAGGTCGTCTGCGAACCCACCGACCTGGTGGCGGTGCGCAGCGCCCTGCAGGACGCCGGCATCGACTACGACTCCGCCGAGGCCAGTTTCCAGCCGTCGGTGACGGTGCCGGTCGACATCGACGCCGCCCGCAAGGTGCTCAGGCTCGTCGACGCACTCGAGGACAGCGACGATGTGCAGGACGTCTACACCAATATCGACATCCCCGACGACGTCGC
>JAGQTO010000079.1:0-2188 GCA_020439025.1 Mycobacterium sp.
ATCGAGGGAGTCCTCGCCGGCGAGGGCGAGCCCGAGCAGGTGATGGCCGCCCGCGGCCTGACGCTGGTGCGCGACGATTCGCTGATCCAGGCCGCGGTCGACGAGGCGCTGGCCGCCAATCCCGATATCGCCGAGAAGATCCGCGGCGGGAAGGTTCAGGCTGCCGGCGCCGTCGTCGGCGCGGTGATGAAGGCCACCAAGGGTCAGGCGGATGCGGCCCGGGTGCGCGAACTGGTGCTCAAGGTGTGCGGCCAGGACGGCTGAGCCGCCGCGGGCTTCCTTCGCCGCCGGCGCCGGCGTGCGTCGAAACCGTCATATTTCAGCGGTGTTTCAGTTCTGGAAGTCGTTCCCTACGGCCCACGGCGGCGGTAGGCTCGGAACGCCGATGACGGCGGGCGGGAGTTCTTCGATGACAGTTCGTGTGCGGACGGTGACGATCCCGCGATGGTCGGCTTCCGGCACGTCTGGCTCCCCGCGTCGGCTTCGCCCCCGGGCAGCATTCTGAGAGGAGATCTTCCATGGCATCGGTTCTGTGGTTCCAGGGAGGGGCATGCAGTGGCAACACCATGTCATTCCTCAACGCCGACGAACCCAACGTCGTCGACCTGATCGTCGACTTCGGACTGGAAGTCATCTGGCATCCGTCCCTGGGCATGGAGTTGGGCACGAACGCCCAGCGGCTGTTCTGGGACTGCGCCACAGGGGAGCGTCCCATGGACGTGTTCGTCTTCGAGGGCTCGGTCATCGAGGCGCCCAACGGAACGGGTCGGATGGACATGTTCGCCGACCGTCCGATGAAGGACTGGGTGACCGACCTGGCCAAGCAGGCCCAAATCGTGGTCGCCATCGGCGACTGCGCGTGCTGGGGCGGGATCCCCGCGATGGAGCCGAACCCGTCGGCCTCCACCGGACTGCAGTTCCACAAGCGTGCCAAGGGCGGTTTCCTGGGCCCGAACTTCCGGTCGAAGATGGGCCTTCCCGTCATCAACATCCCCGGCTGCCCGGCCCACCCGGACTGGATCACCCAGATCCTCGTCGCGCTGGCGACCGGCCGGGCCGGTGATATCGCACTCGACGAACTGCAGCGCCCCGAGACCTTCTTCAAGACCTTCACCCAGACCGGATGCACCAGGGTGCAGTTCTACGAGTACAAGCAGTCGACGATGTCCTTCGGCGAGGGCACCCGCACCGGCTGCCTGTTCTACGAGTTCGGCTGCCGGGGCCCGATGACCCACTCGCCGTGCAACCGCATCCTGTGGAACCGGCAGTCCTCGAAGACCCGCGCCGGCCAGCCGTGCTACGGCTGCACCGAACCGGAGTTCCCGCACTTCGATCTAGCCCCTGGGACGCTGTTCAAGACCCAGAAGGTCGGTGGCGTGATCCCCAAGGAGACCGGCACCGGAACAAAGAAACTCACCTACATGGCAGCCGCCGCGGCGGCCCGGGTGGCCGCTCCGCAGTGGTCCAAAGAAGACATGTTCGTGGTCTAGACCAGACGCACACCCGATTGCCCCCCGAAGCGATTGCCCTGAAAGGACTTCCATGACCGCGCTCGATCTGCACGTCAGTCCGCTCGGACGGGTCGAGGGCGACCTCGACGTCCGGGTGACCATCGACGACGGTGTCGTCACCTCCGCCTGGACCGAGGCCGCGATGTTCCGCGGCTTCGAGATCATCCTGCGGGGCAAGGATCCGCAGGCCGGGCTCATCGTGTGCCCGCGCATCTGCGGTATCTGCGGTGGCAGCCACCTGTACAAGTCCGCCTACGCGCTGGACACCGCGTGGCGCACGCACATGCCCGCCAACGCCACCCTGGTGCGTAATATCGCCCAAGCCTGCGAGACGCTGCAGTCCATCCCTCGCTATTTCTACGCGCTGTTCGCGATCGACCTGGTGAACAAGAACTACGCCAAGTCGCCGCTCTACGACGAGGCCGTGCGCCGCTTCGCGCCCTATGTCGGCACCAGTTACCAGAAGGGTGTGGTGCTCTCCCAGAAGCCGGTCGAGGTCTACGCGATCTTCGGCGGACAGTGGCCGCACTCCAGCTTCATGGTGCCCGGCGGCGTGATGGGGGCCGCCAGCCTCTCCGACGTCACCCGGTCGATCGCGATCCTGGAGAACTGGAAGGACAACTGGCTGGAGTCCGACCTGCTCGGCTGCAGTATCGACCGCTGGCTGGAGAACAAGA
>JAGQTO010000079.1:2373-3235 GCA_020439025.1 Mycobacterium sp.
TGCGCTGATCGGCCGCGGCGGGATTTTCGCCGGCGGGCAGTGGCACCAGTTCGACCAGGCGAAGGTGCGCGAGGACGTCACCCACTCGTTCTACGAGGGCAGCCGACCGCTGCACCCGTTCGAGGGGGAGACCATCCCGATCGACCCGGAGAAGGCCAAGAAGCAGGGCAAGTACAGCTGGGCGAAGTCCCCGCGCTACGAACTCGAGGGTCTCGGCAACCTGCCGCTGGAAACCGGTCCGCTGGCGCGCCGGATGGCCGCGGCCGGACCGGATGCCGCACCCCACCAGGACAACGACCCGCTGTTCCTCGACATCTACAACAAGGTCGGGCCCAGCGTTCTCGTCCGGCAGCTGGCCCGCCTGCACGAGGCCCCGAAGTACTTCAAGTGGGTGCGGTCCTGGCTCGACCAGCTCGACCTCAAGGAGAGCTTCTACAGCAAGCCCACCGAGTACGCCTCGGGTCGTGGCTTCGGCGCCACCGAGGCGGCGCGCGGTGCGCTGGCGGACTGGATCGTGTTGGAGGACAACAAGATCAAGAACTACCAGGTGATCACGCCGACGGCTTGGAACATCGGCCCGCGGGACGGCAACGAGGTGCTGGGGCCGATGGAGAAGGCGTTCATCGGTTCGCCGATCGTCGATCCCGAGGATCCGGTCGAACTCGGTCACGTCGCCCGCAGCTTCGACTCCTGCCTGGTCTGCACGGTGCATGCCTACGACGGTAAGACCGGCAGGGAACTGTCGAAGTTCGTCATCAACGGCATGGTGTGACCGGGGCACACGGAAACGGCATGGTGTGACCGGGGAGGTTCCCATCGACCTCGAGCCGCCCGGTTGCGCGGTTCTGGTGATCGGCTGCGG
>JAGQTO010000080.1 GCA_020439025.1 Mycobacterium sp.
CGTCCGGGCCCGGTCCTACGACGGCGCGGAGACCGGACGGCGCGAGGTCGTGGTCGGGCCCTCGCCCGCCAAAACCATTCAGGTGACCACGACGGTCTCGTCCTACACCCGCCCGGTGATGGGTGACATCTACGGCTGCGGCACCCGGATTCCCGGATACCTCGCTCCCCCTTGAGGCTCCCCCTTGATGCTCCCCCTCGAGGATCCCCTGAGCCCGCCCGCCGAACAGCAAACCTCCGAAGCCCAAAACCGGAAGGGCTGCGCAGGCCCCGGTGCTACAATCGAGGTCACACACGGTTCCTCTTTGGAGCCGTGTATTGCTTCATAAGCGGGTTGACTCGCGGCTCGGGGTGGCAGTCCGGGACGGCACAGCACGCGACACCGCCGGGCTGCACTGCGACAGCGCGACATTGACAATCTTGAGGAGCGCGACGAGATGACCGAGAACCAGGTGGTCTGGCTGACCGAGGAGTCGTATGACCGGCTCAAGGGGGAGCTCGATGAGTTGATCGCAAATCGTCCGGTCATCGCCGCCGAGATCAACGACCGTCGCGAAGAGGGCGATCTCCGGGAGAACGGCGGCTATCACGCCGCCCGCGAGCAACAGGGTCAGGAAGAGGCCCGCATCCGCCAGCTGCAGGAGCTGCTGAACACCGCCAAGGTGGGTGAAGCGCCCAAGCAGTCGGGCGTGGCGCTGCCCGGCTCGGTGGTCAAGGTCTACTACGAGGGCGATGAGTCCGACACCGAGACCTTCCTGATCGCCACCCGCCAGGAGATCGTCAGCGACGGCAAACTCGAGGTGTACTCGCCGAACTCGCCGCTCGGCGCCGCGTTGCTCAACGCCAAGGTCGGCGAGACCCGCTCCTACACCGTGCCCAGCGGCAACACCGTCTCGGTGACGCTGGTCAGCGCCGAGCCCTACCACTCCTAGTCCGCCGCACGCCTGCGGCCGTGGCGCGCATCGCGGAGGACCTGCTCCTGCTGCTGCTCGACAACGACGAGGCGCAGCCCCGGCTGGACCGTTCCCGGCTGCAGCGGGTGCTGGCCGCCGCGCTGGTCTGCGATCTGGCCTTCGGATGCCGGGTACGCCCCGCCCTGCCCGGTGAAGCGGTGACCGCCGGGCATCTGGTCGCCCTGGTCGGCCCGGTGCCGACCGACCCGGCGGTGCGCCCCGCCCTGGCGCTGCTGCAGGAGGGACCCATCAGTCCCGCCTCGGCGATCGCCCGGATTCGCCGGCACGCCGAGGATGACGTACTCGATCAGCTGTTGCGGACCGGTCAGATCCACCAGATCTCGCTGACGTCACATCGGTTGCGCCGCAACCACTACCGGTGGCCGGCGAAGAACCGGGGCCGGGTCGCGGTGGCCAGGGCCGAACTGCTCGCTGCACTGTTCGAACATCGGCACCCCAGTCCGGTCACCGCGGCGGTGATCGGCCTTCTCTACGGCGTCGACGGGTTCGGTGCGGTGCTGACCCTCAACGACGCCGGAGTGCAGACAGTGGCCGATCGGGCGGCCGAACTCAGCGAGGGGGGTTGGGCCGACCGAAGCGACACCGCCGAGGTCAACCTGGGGTTGACCCTCGCCGAGATCGTGCCTGCGCTGCGATAGCCGGCGCGGGCCGACCGGACTGTCCCGGATCTAGCCCAGCGCCTGCCGCAAGTCCGCGAGCAGGTCGGCGGGGTGTTCGATCCCCACCGAGAGCCGCACCAGATCCTCGGGCACCTCAAGCTGAGAGCCCGCCGTGGACGCGTGCGTCATCGCGCCCGGATGCTCGATCAACGACTCCACTCCGCCGAGCGATTCGGCGAGGATGAAAACCTCGGTACGCGAGCACAACTCGCGCGCCGCCTCAATCCCCCCGTGCATCCGGACCGACACCATGCCGCCGAAGCCTCGCATCTGACGAGCCGCGACGGCGTGACCGGGGTGCTCCGGCAGCCCCGGGTAGAGCACCTGGCTCACCGCGGGGTGACCTGAAAGGAACGCGGCCACCTGGGCGGCGTTGTCGCTGTGCCGTTGCATCCTGAGTTCAAGCGTCTTGAGCCCACGCATCGTCAGGTAGGCGTCGAACGGACCGGGCACCGCACCGGCCCCGTTCTGCAGGAATCCGAAGGCGGCATCGAGTTCCTCGTCGTCGGTCACCAGCGCGCCACCGACGACGTCGGAGTGGCCCCCGATGTACTTGGTGGTGGAGTGCAGCACGATGTCGGCACCGAGCGTCAGCGGCTGCTGCAACGCCGGCGAGGCGAAAGTGTTATCCACCAACACCGTTGCCCCCGCCGCATGGCCGATGTCGGCGATCGCGGCGATGTCGGCGATCGACAGCAGCGGGTTGGTGGGCGTCTCCACCCAGATCATCCGGGTGTCGGCGGTGATCGCGCCACGAACCGCGTCGAGGTCGGACAGGTGCACCGGGGTGTGTTGGACGCCCCATCGCCTGAACACATTGTCGATCAGCCGGAAGGTCCCGCCGTAGGCGTCGTCGGGGATGACGATGTGGTCGCCGGGGCGAAGGACGGCCCGAAGGGCGCAGTCGCTGGCGGCCATCCCGGAGCTGAAGGCGCGGCCGAACCTGCCCTCTTCGACCGCCGCCAGCACCCTCTCCAGAGCCGATCGGGTGGGGTTTCCGGTGCGGGCGTACTCGAACCCGCCCCGCAAACCTCCCACGCCGTCCTGGGCGAAGGTGCTGCTGGCGTAGATCGGCGCGTTGACCGCCCCGGTGGCAGGGTCCGGCGAGTAGCCGGCGTGGATCGCGGTGGTGGCGAAACCCCGCCGGCGGTGCGTGTCAGCCATTCAGGCGGTCACCGGTGCCACCGAACCGCCGCTGAGCATGCGGTAGGTGTACACGAGGAACAAGTACGCCACCGGCACCGCCACGAGCAGACCAACCCCGCACAGCAGGGCACCGACGATGATCAGGGCTATGAAGGTCAGAGCGGCCAGCAGCACCTGACCGAAGTTGGCCTTGACGATGTCGATGCTGGCCCGGATCCCGTCGATCGGCGACAAGTTGCGGTCGACGATGGCGACGGTGGTGAACCACGCAAAGAGCATGACGGCCAGCCCCGGAATGATGCACAGCACCAGACCGACCGCGGTCAGGATGTCGACGATCAGGACTGCTACCACTACCGCGGTGATGTTGCGCGGCCGGAAGAACGAACCGATCGAAACCGATTGGCCGTTGGCAATGTCGAGCAGCCCGCCGTATCCGGCCGAAGCGATGGCGCCCTTGACCGCTATCTGGATGATCGCGCCCAGGATCAGTACCGCGATGCCGCCCCCGGTGAGAGTCGACGTTGTGGTCTCGATCAGCGTGTCACCTGCGTCATAGGAGGTGAACGTCTCCGGTGAGACGGCATCCATTGCCACACGCACCAGCAGATTAAGCGCGAATCCGATCAACCAGAACACGAAGGTCGCCACGATCAGCGGCACCGGATTCTTGGTGAACTTGTTCCACGCCCAACTCAGGGCCTCACCGATGCTGTAGCGGGGAGCTCCGTACCCGGGCGGCGGCGGGGCGTACCCGCCCTGAGCCGGGGGCGGCGGCGGATAGCCGCCGGGCGGCGGCGGGTACGCGCCGGGCGGCGGGGGCGGGTAGGCGCCAGGCGGCGGATAGCCCCCGGCCGGCGGAGGCGGGTAGCCCCATCCCGGCGGTGGCGGCGGCGCGCCGTGGCCGCCCTGGGGGCCCTGCGGAGCAGGCCCTGTCGGGGGTGGGGTGGGGAAGCCCTCCGACGGGAGTTGCTCACCGGGGTTGGGCGGCTGCGTCATGGTGTTCTTTCCGTTAGTTGGGTTGCGATCAGATCGGCAGGCAGACGGTCGACATGATCTTGTCGGCGAAGGTCTGCCGTTTGGAATCCCACAGCGGCCACAGGTAGCCGATGTTGCACAGGACGCTGTCGAGAGCGTGGGCGATCTGGCGGACGATCGACAGCCAGAACCCGATGGGCTGCCCGGTTGCCTCGCCCACGACCTTGAACTTCATCACCGACTTGCCGATGCTCGAACCGGTCGTCCCCTGCCGGTATCCGAGGTTCCAGATCCCGAAGGCCACGGCCGCCAGCCCGAACGCCAGCATGAGGACCCATCCCAACGCGGTGGGCTGAGAGGTGCAGCTGGCGCTGTATCCCTGATCGCCGCTGATGGTCACGCAATCGTTCTCACCTGTGACGAGCATGGAAACCATGCCGATACCGAAGAGCACAACGACGGGCAGAGCGTCGATGAAGTACGCGGCCACCCGGGTGATCCACGAGGTGTAGGCCTGCGGGGGCAGTGCGCTAGCCGGCGCCTGCGGGTAGTACCCACCCGGCGGGGGGTAACCGCCCGGCGGCGGGAAACTCCCCGGAGGCGGTGGGCCGCCGGGCGGGACGGGCGGTTGGGTCATGAGTTCCTCTGGTCAGGAATCGAACGGCCCAACCCTATCGCGTCAACGCCGCCGCGGACCCTCGGAGAGGTACCCGAGCAAATCGTGGCGAGTGATGACCCCGACCGGTTTGCCGCCTTCCACGACCATCACGGCGTCGACGTCGTGAAGCGCCTCGGCCGCGGCCCCGAGGTGCTCCCCGGCACCGATCAGCGGAAGCGCCGGGCTCATGTGCAGGGCCACCGCGTCGGCGAGGTGCGCACGGCCCTCGAACACCGCCGAGAGCAACTCACGTTCGGAAACGCTGCCGGCCACTTCGCCGGCCATCACCGGCGGCTCGGCCCCGACAACCGGCATCTGCGACACCCCGTACTCGCGCAGGATCCCGATCGCGTCGCGCACCGTCTCCGAGGGGTGGGTGTGCACCAGGTCGGGCAGTTCACCCGATTTGCCGCGCAGCACGTCGCCCACGGTGGGCTCGGGCAGCGACTTGTCGAGGGGCTTGCGAAGGAATCCGTAGGACGACATCCACGCGTCGTTGAAGATCTTCGACATATAGCCGCGGCCCCCGTCGGGAAGCAGCACCACGACCAGCGCGTCGGGGCCGGCCTTCTCGGCCACCCGCAGGGCGGCGACCACCGCCATCCCGCAGGATCCGCCGACGAGCAGGCCCTCCTCGCGCGCGAGCCGCCTGGTCATGTCGAAGGAGTCGAAATCCGAGACCGCGATGATCTCGTCCGGGATGTCCTTGTCATAGGCGGCCGGCCAGAAATCCTCGCCGACACCCTCGACCAGGTAGGGCCGGCCGGTGCCGCCGGAGTACACCGAACCCTCGGGGTCGGCGCCGATGACCTTGACCCGGCCGCCGGACACCTCCTTGAGGTAGCGTCCCGCCCCGGTGATGGTCCCGCCGGTCCCCACCCCGGCGACGAAGTGGGTGACCTTGCCGTCGGTGTCGGCCCAGATCTCCGGGCCGGTGGTTTCGTAGTGGCTCGCCGGGCCGTTCGGGTTCGAGTACTGGTCCGGTTTCCAGGCGCCCTCGATTTCCTCGACCAGGCGGTTGGACACGCTGTAATAGCTGTCCGGATGGTCCGGCGGAACCGCCGTCGGGCAGACCACGACCTCGGCGCCGTAGGCGCGCAGAACGTTCTGCTTGTCCTCGCTGACCTTGTCCGGGCAGACGAAGACGCACTTGTAGCCGCGGCGTTGGGCAACCAACGCCAAGCCGACCCCGGTGTTGCCGGAGGTTGGCTCGACGATGGTTCCGCCCGGTTTGAGTTCGCCGCTGGCTTCCGCCGCGTCGATCATCTTGACCGCGATGCGGTCCTTGGAGCTGCCCCCAGGGTTGAGGTACTCGATCTTGGCGGCCACCACTCCGGCCCCCTCGGGCATGACGGAGTTCAGTCGGACCAGCGGGGTATTGCCGATCAACTCGCTGACATGGGGGGCGATTCGCATGGCTCTATCGTCGCAGAGCCACACCCGGGCTCATCCGGTGGCTTCGCGGATGTACTCACCGATCTGGCGCAACGACCGCCTCGCCTCCGGAATCAGCGGGTCCGCGAGTTGGAAGTCGTGAATCTGGCCCGGCCAGATCCGGACCTCGGTGGGCACCCCCGCGGCGACCAAGCGCCGCGCGGCCAGCCGGGCGTCGTGCAACAGCACCTCCGACCCCGACACGTGGATCAGAGTCTGCGGCAGTCCCGGTTCGATGTTGTCCAGCGGTTCGTAAACATCCTCCGGTTCGCCGTCCACGACGTTCTTGGCCGCGGCCCGGGCCACCAAAGCCACCAGGGCGTCGAAGGCCTTGGGTGGGAACATGGCGTCGGTGTATGCGTTCGGATGCGCGAGTTTGGGGTCTTTCTCCAGTTGGAGCAGCGGCGAGATGGCCACCAGAGCGGCCGGCTTCTCCCCCTCGGCCTGCAGTCGCTGCGCCAGCGCCAGCGCCAGGTAGCCGCCAGCCGAATCGCCGGCCAGCACGATCTGGTCGGGCTCATAACCGCGCAACCGCAGCCACCGATACCCGTCGTAGCAGTCGTCGATGGCCATCCCGATGGTGTGCTTGGGGATCAGCCGGTAGTCGACCACCAGCACGGGCGAGTCGGCAAACTTCGACAAGGCAACCGAGATGCGGCTGTGCGAATTGACCCCGCAGGTCAGGAACGCCCCGCCGTGCAGGTAGAGCACGACCCGGCGGCGCCCGTCGGCGGGCAGCACCCCGGGTGCGCGAACCAGTTGGGCCGAGGCGTTGGGCAGACCGACGGTGGCCCGTACCGTGCCCGGCGCCGGCAACAGCGCCCGTGCCACGACGTCGACCAACCCGAACGGCCAGGGCAGGTGCGGAACATGACTGAGTACGGCCAGCGTCGGCCACATGGTGAGTCGTGTACCCAGCGACACCAGTCGCGCGGGTAGGCTGGGGCCGTCCTCGATGAGTTCGACCGGTGCGCCGTCGCTCACCGGATACCGGCGCAGGCGGGCAGCCCGGGTGGCGGTGTCGACCTTGTTCGGAGCGGTCATCAAACACTCCCTACATCGTTGTAGTGATGTGCCGCCGGTCCGGTCTCGCCGGGCCCGCGCCACAAGCTTGACATGTGTGACCCAACCCACAACCAGAGATAGCGGATTTTGCCGGATCTGATATCGGTCCGTGATCGCAAACCAGGGCTGGCGGGGCGACACTGACTTGCGTGACCAGCCGGTTCGGGTCCACCAAGGTACTGGCCGTCGCGGGCGTTCTGGCCTCGACCGGCAGCGCGGTGCTGGGTGCTTGCAACCTGCTGACCGGGCAGGCCGAACAGGCACGCAGCGTCATCCCCAAAGCCTGGGACGTCCCACCCCGCGCGGACGGCGTTTACGCCCCAGGCGGCCGCCCGCCATGCCGCTGGGAGCGCACAATCCCCTTTGACCTGCACCTGATGGTGTTCGGCGACTCCACCGCGACCGGCTACGGATGCCGGGAGCCCGACGAGGTCCCCGGCGCGCTGATGGCCCGCGGGCTCGCCGAGCGCTCCGGAACCTCGGTCCGGCTGTCGACGAAGGCTCTCGTGGGCGCGACTTCGAAGGGTTTGGCCGGCCAGGTGGACGCCATGCTGGTCGCCGGCCCGCCCCCCGATGCCGCGGTGATCATGATCGGCGCCAATGACGTCACCGCGCTCAACGGCATCGGCCCCTCGGCGCGACGACTCGGGGCCGCGGTCCGGCGACTGCGCTCCGGGGGCACCGCTGTGGTGGTCGGCACCTGCCCGGATTTCGGGGTCATCACCGCCATTCCGCAGCCCCTGCGCTGGACCGCACGCTCGCTGGGCCTGCGGCTGGCCAGGGCGCAGGCCGCCGAGGTTCGTGCCGCCGGCGGGATCCCGGTGCCGCTGGCCGACCTGCTGGCACCGCACTTCGAGACCGAACCGGAGCTGCTGTTCGCCGAGGACCGCTACCATCCCTCAGCAACCGGATACGCGCTCGCAGCCGAACAGTTGCTGACCGCGCTGTGCCGCGCTCTCGGCGAGGATGGGCCGCAGTTGCCTTGGGCGGCAAAAGGTCGTGCGCCGCTGAGCCGGTTGCTGCGCCGGCGGACCAACGGGGTTTACACCCCGGCCGAACTTTCCGGCGGCTAGGTTTCAGGTATCCCACCGCACAACCAGGAGTCAGCCCATGCCCGAAGCCGTCATCGTCTCCACCGCCCGCTCCCCCATCGGCCGCGCCGGGAAGGGCTCGCTGGTCACCATGCGCCCTGACGATCTGGCCACCCAGATGGTGCGGGCCGCGCTCGACAAGGTGCCCGCACTCGACCCGCGCGATATCGACGACCTCATGCTCGGCTGCGGCCAGCCCGGGGGCGAGGCCGGCTTCAACATCGGCCGGGTGGTGGCCGTCGAACTCGGCTACGACTTCCTGCCGGGGGTGACCGTCAACCGGTACTGCTCGTCCTCGTTGCAGACCACCCGAATGGCCTTCCACGCCATCAAGGCCGGCGAGGGCTCCGCGTTCATCTCCGCCGGCGTGGAAACTGTGTCGCGGTTCGCGAAGGGCACCTCGGACGGCTGGCCCGACTCCCACAACCCGCTGTTCGCCGACGCTGAGGCCCGCACCGCTGCCGCGGCCGCCGACGGTGCCACGTCCTGGCATGACCCCCGCGAGGACGGCCTGCTGCCCGACGTCTACATCGCGATGGGCCAGACCGCCGAGAACGTCGCGCTCTACACCGGCATCAGCCGGGAGGATCAGGACCGCTGGGGCGTGCGCAGCCAGAATCGCGCCGAGGAGGCCATCAAGAGCGGGTTTTTCGCCCGCGAGATCTCGCCGGTGACGCTGCCGGACGGGACCGTGGTCTCGACCGACGACGGCCCCCGCGCGGGGACGACCTACGAGAAGGTCAGCCAGCTTCAGCCGGTGTTCCGCCCGAACGGCACGGTCACCGCGGGCAACGCCTGCCCGCTCAACGACGGGGCGGCAGCGGTGATCGTCATGTCCGACACCAAGGCCAAAGAGTTGGGACTCACCCCGCTGGCGCGCATCGTCGCCACCGGGGTAAGCGGCCTGTCCCCGGAGATCATGGGGCTCGGACCGGTCGAGGCCGTCAAGAAGGCCCTGGGGTACGCCAAGATGTCGATCTCCGACATCGACCTGTTCGAGATCAACGAGGCGTTCGCCGTGCAGGTGCTGGGCTCGGCCCGCGACCTGGGCATCGACGAGGACAAACTCAACGTCTCCGGCGGTGCGATCGCCCTCGGGCATCCGTTCGGCATGACCGGGGCCCGCATCACCGCCACGCTGCTCAACAACCTGTCCACCCACGACAAGACGTTCGGTGTCGAGACCATGTGCGTCGGCGGCGGGCAGGGCATGGCGATGGTGGTCGAGCGGCTGAGCTGAGTCGCGTCACAAATGAAACTGCGCCCAGATCGCGATCTGTGAACAAATCGCGGTCTGGGCGCAGAGTCGATGCGGTGAGCTAGTCCTGCTGGAAGTAGCTCAGCAGGCGCAGGATCTCGATGTAGAGCCAGACCAGGGTGACGGTCAGGCCCAGAGCGACGCCCCAGGCCGCCTTCTCCGGCGCACCGGCGCGGATCATCTGATCGGCGGAGTCGAAGTCGACGAGGAAGCTGAAGGCCGCCAGGCCGATGCACACCAGCGAGAAGATGATGGCCAGAGGACCACCGGACCGCAGGCCCATACCCTCGCCGCCACCGACGCCGAACATGCCCAGGACAAGATTGCCGAGCATCAGCACCAAGACGCCGACCATGCCCGCCACCAGGAATCGGGTGAACTTCGGGGTGACCCGAATGGCACCGGTCTTGTAGACCACGAGCATGCCGAAGAACACGCCGGTGGTGCCGAGGACGGCCTGGGTGATCAGCGCGCCGGCGTTCCCATCGGCCACCACGACGTTGCCGAAGACCCAGGAAATGGCGCCGAGGAATAAGCCCTCAAGTGCTGCGTAGCTGAGCACGATGGCCGGGTTGTCCTGCTTGCGGCCGAAGGTGGCGACGAGCACCAACCCCAGACCGCCGAGCGCGCCGACCAGGGTGAACGGCATCGCCAGCGAGGGATTACCGCCGACGATGAAGTACGAGATCACCGCCACCAGGGACAGCACACCGAGGGTGATGCCGGTCTTGGTGACGACGTCGTCGATGGTCATGGGCCGCGAGACACCGGTCTGCGGCGGGTAGGTCGCGTAGGGCTCGGCCTGGTAACCCACCTGTTGGGTGGCACCGGCGATACCGGCGCCGAACTGCGCGTAGCCGCCTTGCTGTTTGGGCAGCGAACGAAATATCGGGTTGCTGGATTCCCGCACCGTGGATCCTCTCAAGTGAGTGTGTAAACACTGCGTCAGCGAACGAGTCGAACATTCACACAACGAACGGTGGTTCCCGATCGGTTCCCAGGAACCTCACAGTTTCGCCGTTGTAGGACAACCTTACCTGCCGTGCCGGTGGCGGTCGGCCCGATCGCCCCTGGTAAAAGTTTGGGGATCACGCTTTAATCCAGCCGATCCCGAGGAGAGATGCGCAGGTGAGTTCCGAGACCGCCGATGTCCTCGCCCACGTCGACGGCGGAGTCGGCTTCCTCAAGCTCAATCGGCCCAAGGCGATCAACTCGCTGACGCACACGATGGTCGCCGCTATCGACGCCGCACTAGAGCGGTGGACGCAGGATGACAGCGTTCGCGCCGTCGTCCTCACCGGTTCCGGCGAGCGCGGACTCTGCGCCGGCGGCGACGTCGTGGCGATCTACCACAGCGCGCGGGCCGACGGCGCCGAAGCCCGGCGGTTCTGGTTCGACGAGTACCGCCTGAACGCCCGCATCGGCCGCTTCCCCAAGCCCTACGTGGCCCTCATGGACGGCATCGTGATGGGTGGCGGAGTCGGCGTCAGCGCACACGGCAACATCCGGGTGGTGACCGACCGGTCCAAGATCGCGATGCCCGAGGTCGGCATCGGCTTCATCCCCGATGTCGGCGGCACCTTCCTGTTGTCGAGGGCGCCCGGAAACCTGGGCTTGCACGCCGCACTTACCGGGGCGCCGTTCACCGGGGCCGACGCGATCGCACTGGGCTTCGCCGACCACTACGTCCCGCACGCCGATCTCGAGGCGTTCGTGGCCGAGATCGTCGGCGCCGGCGTGGAGGCCGCGGTGGAAGCTCATGCCCAGCAGCCCCCACCCAGTGCGTTGGCCCAACAGCGGAGATGGATCGACGACTGCTACGCCGGGGATACGGTGGCCGATATCGTCGCCGCCCTGCGCGGCCACGGCGAGGGGCCGGCCAACGAGGCCGCCGAGCAGATCGCCACCCGCTCGCCCATCGCGCTCTCGGTCACCCTGGAAGCGGTTCGGCGCGCCGCAGGCCTGGCCACCCTGGAAGAGGTGCTGGTGCAGGAATACCGGGTCTCGTGCGCATCGCTGCACTCGCATGACCTCGTCGAGGGGATCCGCGCCCAGCTGGTGGACAAGGACCGTAACCCGCGGTGGTCGCCGGCGGGTCTGGCCGCGGTGACCCGCGAGGACGTCGAGGCTTATTTCACCCCGGCCGATCCCGACCTGACCTTCTGAACACCGAATGAGCGGAGGACAAGTGAGCTACGAGACCATTCTGGTGAGCCGGTCGGAGCGCGTCGGCACCATCACGCTGAACCGGCCGAAAGCGCTCAACGCCCTCAACACCCAGGTGATGGCCGAGGTCACCGCCGCCGCAGCCGATTTCGACAGTGATTCCGGAATCGGGGCCATCGTCATCACCGGCTCGGAGAAGGCCTTCGCGGCCGGCGCGGACATCAAGGAGATGGCCTCGCTGTCGTTCTCCGAGGTGTTCGAGGCCGACTTCTTCGCGGCCTGGGGCAAGCTCGCCGCGGTCCGCACCCCGCTGATCGCCGCGGTCGCCGGTTACGCCCTCGGTGGGGGTTGTGAGTTGGCGATGATGTGCGACGTGCTGATCGCGGCGGACACCGCCAAGTTCGGTCAGCCCGAGATCAAGCTCGGCGTGCTTCCCGGCATGGGCGGCTCGCAGCGCCTGACCCGCGCGATCGGCAAGGCAAAGGCGATGGACATGATCCTCACCGGACGAATGATCGACGCCGCTGAAGCCGAACGCAGCGGTCTGGTCTCCCGGGTGGTCGCCGCCGACCAACTACTCGACGAGGCCAACGCCGTGGCGACGACGATCTCGCAGATGTCGCGTTCAGCGGCCCGGATGGCCAAGGAGGCGGTCAACCGCTCCTTCGAGTCGAGCCTCGCCGAGGGGCTGCTCTACGAACGCCGGCTGTTCCACTCCGCGTTCGCCACCGATGACCAGACCGAGGGCATGGCGGCCTTCACCGAGAAGCGCGCCCCCACATTCACCCACCGCTGAGTCCCCCACCACTAAGGTTCACCGGGTGACAGTCGACGAAGCCGAAGCGCCTGCCGCGAAAGCCGACGAACCGAAGCGGGACTGGTGGCAGCGCCGCTATACCTTCACCGGCACCGCGGTCGGGATGGTCTTCCTGTGGCTGTCGATGACGCCGTCGCTGTTGCCGCGCGGCCCGCTGTTCCAGGGGATCGTCAGCGGCGCCGCCGGCGCGATCGGGTACGGCCTGGGCGTGTTCGCCGTGTGGCTGGTCCGTTTCATGCGGTCCCGTCCGACCAGCCCGCCCGCGCCCCGCTGGGCGTGGCCGATCCTGGTGGCGGCGGGATTGATCGGGTTGGTGCTGGGCGTGGTCTACTTCCGGTACTGGCAGGGCCATGTTCGCGACCTGATGGGTGTGCCACAGCTGAAGTGGTACAACTACATCCAGGCCGGGGTGCTCGCAGTCATCCTGTTGTTCCTGTTCGTCGAGGTCGGCCAACTCATCGGCAGACTGGCACGGTTCCTGGTGCGCCAGCTCGATCGCATCGCACCGCCGCGTGTTTCGGCCGTCATCGCGGTGTTCGCGCTGCTGTCGGTCGGTATCGCGATCCTCAACGGCGTCGTGGTCCGCGGCTCCATGAGCCTGCTGAACAAGACCTTCTCGTCGGTCAACGACGAGTTGGACCCCAACCAGTCACCACCCACCACGCCGCTGCGCTCCGGCGGCCCGGGCTCGCTGGTCTCCTGGGAGTCACTGGGCCATCAGGGCCGAATCTTCGTCCGCAACGGACCCACCGCCGCCCAACTCACCGAGTTCAACAAGGCCCCTGCCCTCGAACCGATCCGCGCCTACGCCGGGCTGCACTCCGCCACGGGCATCCGCGCGACGGCCGAACTGGCCGCGAAGGAACTGGAACGCGCCGGCGGGCTCGAGCGCAAAGTGATCGCCGTCGCCACGACCACGGGCACCGGCTGGATCAACGCCGCCGAGGCCGATTCGCTGGAGTACATGTTCAACGGCGACACCGCCATCGTCAGCATGCAGTACTCGTTCCTGCCCAGTTGGCTGTCCTTCCTCGTCGACAAGGAGAACGCCCGCCACGCCGGCCAGGCACTGTTCGAGGCGGTCGACGAGAAGGTGCGGGCCCTGCCCGAAGCTCAGCGGCCCAAGATCGTGGTGTTCGGCGAGAGCCTGGGCTCCTTCGGCGGGGAGGCCCCATTCCTGACGCCCAACAACATCATTGCCCGCACCAACGGCGCGTTGTTCTCCGGCCCGACGTTCCAGAACACGATGCGCGACTTCATCACCGACAACCGGGACCCGGGCTCGCCTGAGTGGCTGCCGATTTTCGATGACGGCGCCAACGTGCGGTTCGCCGCCCGCGCGGAGAACCTCGGCCGCCCGGACGCACCGTGGGGCAAGCCGCGGATCGTCTACCTGCAGCACGCCTCCGACCCGATCGCCTGGTGGACCCCCGAACTGCTGTTCGCCGAACCGGACTGGCTGCGCGAGCCTCGCGGCTACGACGTGTCCAGTGACATGCACTGGATTCCGGTGGTGACCTTCCTACAGGTGGCCGCCGATATGGCGGTGGCCGTCGACGTACCCGACGGCCACGGCCACCGCTACGTCAAGGACGCGGTCAACGGCTGGGCCGCGGTCATGCAACCGCCGGGGTGGACCGCCGAGAAGACCGAACGTTTGCGAGGTCTGGTCACCCAGGACTACCAGTCGTAGGAGTCGCCATGCCCCGCAGAGTTCACTGCGCGCTCGCCGCGCTCACCGCCATCCTGTTGACCGCCTGCTCGCCCGGCGCCGGGCCCAAGACCGTCCCGGAGCAGCCCGCACCCCCCGCCGGGCAACCGGGCGGACAGCCCGACCACCATCCAGAGGGCCAGGCCATCGGGATCTCCCCCGGCGGGGTTACCACCAGGGTCGACGAACCAGCCCAGTCCACTGAGGAGCAGTACGCGCAGGCCTGCCTGACCGCCAAGGAGTGGATGGACGCCCGGGGCGGCGATCCGAATGACCTGGTGGAGCCCTATCTCCAGGAGATACAGGCCTCCAGCGAGCCCGGCCGCGCGACTTTCATGACGATCTGGCCCGACCTCAGCGCCGCACAGCAGGCCGGCGTGATCCTCGCCGTCCAGGCTGCCGCCAACGGCGGCTGCTGACCCGGACCGGAACGAAGACATGGCCCAACGCGTCGCGCTGGCACTCGGCAGCGGTGGTGCCCGGGGATACGCCCACATCGGCGTCATCAACGAACTCCACGAACGGGGTTACGAGGTCGTCGGTATCGCCGGATCCTCGATGGGGGCGCTGGTCGGCGGACTACTCGCCGCCGGCTCCCTCGACGAGTTCGCGGGCTGGGCCACGACGCTGACCCAGCGGGCGGTGCTACGTCTGCTCGATCCGTCCATCAGCGCGGCCGGCGCGTTCCGGGCCGGCAAGATCCTCGATGCGGTGCGCGACCTGGTCGGCGAGGCCACCATCGAGGACCTGCCCATCCCGTACACGGCGGTGACCACCGATCTGATCGCGGGTAAGTCGGTGTGGCTGCAGCGCGGCCCGGTCGACGAGGCCATCCGCGCCTCGATCGCGATACCAGGGATCATCGCCCCGCATGTCCTCGACGGTCGACTGCTGGCCGACGGCGGCATCCTCGACCCGTTGCCGATGGCTCCGATCGCCTCGGTCAACGCCGACCTGACCATCGCGGTCAGCGTCTCCGGAACCGAGAACGACGCCGGCGAGGACACCACTGCCGGCGACGCCCGGCCCACCCGCGAGCGACTCAACCGCCTGATGCGCAGCACCTCTGCCCTCTTTGACCGCTTCGGCGCCACCGCCGAGCCGTTCGACATCTCCGATCTCGACGCCGGTGAACCCGCCACCGAGGAGGCCGAGGCCGAGGACGAACTGGTCTACACCGGCCGCGGGATTCCCAAGCTGGGCAGCTTTGCGGTGATGATGCGCAGTATCGACATCGCCCAGGCTGCCCTGGCCCGCCACCAGATGGCCGCCTATCCGCCCGACCTGCTCATCGAGGTCCCGCGCACGGCGTGCCGGAGCCTGGACTTCCACCGGGCCGCCGACATGATCACCCTGGGCCACGGATTGGCGGCCCGGGCCCTGGACACCCTCGAAGACGCCGACGGCGACCGGCCGTGACGACCCGCCTGCGGCCCGCTGCCGATCACCCCCGGGGCTGATCGTGCTGCGCCGCCTGGGCGGCCGGGCTGAGCTCGGCCCTGCTCAGCAGGTGCTGCGGCGGATCCGGGAACGCCATCCGAGTGGTGATGTCGAGGTCGGCGTCGACATGCACCAACTCGCCGGCATCCAGCAGCCGCCAGCCCGGATCGTCGTCCATCGGTTCGCTGGCGAACACCACCGAAGGCAGTTGACTCAGGTGCCGGGCCCGGGCGTGGATGCGGTGTGTGCGCAGGTCCAGGGAATCGTCTGCTGCCGCGGCGGGGTGGCGCCGGTCCAACAGGTACAACTCGTGGGAGTCCGGATAGCGCAGAGCCCACATATCGGTCGCGGTGCACAGCAGGATGTTGAGCGCGTAGATCGGGAGGTTGTCGGCTATCCAGCCGACCGCATCGCCGATAGCCGCCGCCACGTCCCCGTCGTGGTCGCGCACCGCGGCGGTGATCAAGGCGAAGACGCGCTCGGAATCCGTCTGTCCCGCAACAAGATCGGTTACCCCTAGCGAACGCAGCCGGTCGTCGAGCAGGTCCAGGCCCTCCACCACCCCGTTGTGGGCGAAGATCCGGCCGTCCTGCAGGAAGGGGTGGGTGTTGGCCGCATCCAGCGCCCCGGTGGTCGCGTACCGCACATGCGCCAGGAACGTCGTCCCCGTCATCTCGTGGGCCTCACTGTGGAAGGCACGATCGCGCCAGGCCGCCATCGGCTGCTTGCGAAGCTCGGGTTCGCCGTTGCGGTCGAAGACGCCGAGGCCGGTGCCGTCCGGGTTGCGTCGGCTCTGCGCGGCCAGATTATCCGGGGCGTCGAGCAGCCAGAACGTCGCGGAGACCACGTTGCGTCCGGCATGCAGGCCGAAAAGTCGGCACATGGCTAGTCCGACGACGATCCGGAGCGCAGCGACGGGGAGGAGTCGGACAATCGACTCAACCGACCAGGTAGTCCGACAGCGACTCCAACGCCTGGCCGGCGTACCCACGCCACAACCGGGCGAACGCCGGAAGCGCGGGCGCGCTGAGCACCGACTTGGGGTATAGGAACCACCGCCAGGTGACCCGTGTGCCGGTGCCGGCGGGATCGAAGATCCAGGCGCCCTCGATATGGTCGATCAGCGGGGCCATCGGACCGGTGACGTCGGTGATCGTGTACCCGAACGACCGCGCCGGGTCTATCCCGGTCAGCGTCTCCCGCAGGGTGCCGCCGCCCGCCAGGACGATGGTGCGCGTCTCGCCGACCCTGTTCCAGTCGCCGTGCTGGTCACGGATCTCTTTGATTGGCGGGATCGGCCCGTACCAGCGCCGGAACAGCGTGGGCAGTGGCATCGGGAGGGTTCTTTCGAACGCATCATCAGGGCTGACCGGAATCGCCCGTGAACGCGCGACGCTGCGTGCCATGAGTTGATGCTAGCCGGGGGGCGCAGCACCGTGTGCCGCTGAGGGACCCCGGCAATCGACGCCCCAGCGCGTCCGACATGGCGTCGAACTCATCGAGAGCGGTCATCACCGCCTCCACGTCCGCCATCGCCATGGTTCGAACAGTAGGGCCCGGCAACCGCGCCCCGCACTCCCTACACCGGGGCGAGCCTGAACACGGGATGGTCGGCCGGGTCGGGCAGCTTGGCGAAGTAGCCGTCCACCTGTTTACCCGCCTTGATCCGGTAGGCGGCGAGGATCGGGGCGCGCTGTTCCACCGGAATCTCCGAGGCGGAGAAACGGGCCACTGAAGTACGCGTCTTGAGTGTGACCACAGGATCGGCACGAAGGTTCTTGACCCACTGCGATTCTCCCCGGGTGGACACCAGGTACTTTGCGCTGTCGACGTCCACGCTGATCACGGGGATCTGCTGCTGCGCTCCGCTGCTCCGCCCAGTCAATGTGAGGGTTTCCGATCCCGAGATGCCCGTGGCCATAGCGAACTTGTTGAACACCCTGACAACGAACCAGGGCGGCTTGAGGTAGGCCATGCGCCCAGAGTGTCACGCATGCGGGCGGAACTCCACCGGCCGGCACGGCAAGAAGCTCCAAGCTTGCGGTGAACCCCCAGCCAAGCCATGGCAGTGAAGCTGTCCTCGATGGCAGCAGCTCACATCGGATTGGTTGCTCGAATCGGCCGGGGAGCCGCCCAGCCGGCGAAGGATCGGCCTCGTGCCGCACTGGCGATGGTTAGCGCGGCCGTCTGAACAAGGGGGCAGCCCGCCCCGTCAGCGGGGGCAGATCGAAAAAGCCCTTGATTCCCGGTTCGGCCGAGCAGACGGCCGGGATGGAATTGACGCAGTGCGCAGCGGTGGCCACCACGCCGGGATTGCTCATCAGCCCCTCCGCGATGCTCTCCGGTTGCCAGCCCTTGATCGTGACGAAGGTGTTGGGATGGCCACGAACCTCGATCTCATAACGTTCCCCGGCCGGACCGAACGACCATGACGGATCCAAATTGTCCTGTCCCATCAGCCAGTTCACCGCGACGCGGACGACGACGGCGTTGGTCACCACCGCGTCCCAGCGGAATCTGCGCCCGGCGACCTCACCGGGTTGGATAACCCCGATCGGCGAGTCGATCGGCGCGGTCGCCACCGCCACCTGCTGATTGCTCTGGATCACCGGTTCGGCCGCGAACCCCAGGCGGTCGACGATCAGCCGCACCGACTGGACAAAGCCGCCGCTGAGCAGCTTGTGCATGGGGCCGGTAAGTGCCTTCTCCGGCGCGCCACCGAACCCCATCACGTGGCGCAACACGTCGGGGGCACCGTAGGTGCGCAGGTCGGAATACTCCTCGGCGCGGACATGGGTGATGCCGGTGGACATCACCGACAGCAGCAGCGGGAACAGTTCGGTGGCCGCACCCGGACCGATCCCCGCCCCGTGCAGGGTGGCGTTGCCGGCGCGCGCGGCCTCCTCAAGGGGCGCCGCCTCGGTCTCGCCGGGATAGAACCAGCCGACCGGGCTGACGACGTTCTTGCCGGAGCGCAGCAGCGCGGCGACCTCGTCGGCATCGGGCAGCAGCGGGGCGTAGAGGACGGCATCGGCGTCCATCGCCAGGATTTCATCGAGGCTGCCGGTGGCGATCACCCCGAGCGGGGCAGTGCCGATGATTTCCCCAACGTCCTTGCCGGCCTTGTCTTTCGAGTGCACCCAGCAGCCGGCCAACTCCAGTTGGGGATGCTCGAGGATCGCCTTGATCGCCGCCACCCCGACCGAACCGGTGGCCCACTGCACCACCCGAAGCCCCATACCGGCAGACTAGCTCGTATCGTCGGCCGGAAGGGGCCCTCATGGCCAAGAACAGGGTTTTCGTCGTCGGCGTCGGGATGACCAAATTCGAGAAGCCCGGGCGGCGCGAGGGCTGGGACTATCCCGACATGGCGCGGGAATCGGGCACCAAGGCGCTGGCCGACGCCGGCGTGGACTACGCCCAGGTCGAGCAGGGCTTCGTCGGTTACGTCGCCGGTGACTCCACCAGCGGCCAGCGCGCTCTTTACGAACTGGGAATGACCGGCATCCCGATCGTCAACGTCAACAACAACTGCTCCACCGGGTCCACCGCGCTGTATCTGGGGGCCCAGTCCATCCGGGGCGGCCTGGCCGACTGTGTGCTGGCTCTGGGCTTTGAGAAGATGCAACCCGGTTCGCTGGGTGGCGGCGCCGACGACCGCGAATCGCCGTTGCGGCGGCACATCACGGCACTGGCCGAGATCGACGGGTTGGCCTTCCCGGTGGCGCCGTGGATGTTCGCCGCGGCCGGCCGGGAATACATGCGCGACTACGGGGCCACCGCCGAGCATTTCGCCAAGATCGGCTACAAGAACCACAAGCACTCGGTGAACAACCCCTACGCGCAGTTCCAGACCGAGTACAGCCTCGAAGACATCATGAACGCACCGATGATCTCCGATCCGGTGACCAAGTTGCAGTGCTCGCCGACCTCCGACGGCTCTGCCGCAGCAGTGCTCGTCTCGGAGCGTTTCCTCGACGAGCACAACCTGGCCGGCCAAGCGGTGGAGATCGTTGGGCAGGCGATGACCACCGACTTCGCCTCCACCTTCGATGGCTCAGCCAAGAACATCATCGGCTACGACATGAATGTCCAAGCCGCGCAGAAGGTTTACCACCAGAGCGGGCTGGGACCGCAGGACTTCCAGGTGATCGAGTTGCACGACTGCTTCTCGGCCAACGAACTGCTGCTGTACGAGGCGCTCGGATTGTGCGGCGAGGGCGAGGCACCCACCCTCATCGACGCCGGGGATACCACCTACGGCGGACGCTGGGTGGTCAACCCCTCCGGCGGGCTGATCTCCAAGGGCCACCCGCTGGGGGCTACCGGTCTGGCACAGTGCAGCGAGTTGACCTGGCAGCTGCGCGGGACGGCCGACAAGCGTCAGGTAGACAACGTCGACGCCGCCCTGCAGCACAACATCGGGCTGGGCGGGGCGGCCGTGGTCACCGCCTATCGACGCGCGGAACGCTAGAGGGTAGTGACCTCGTAGTCGCCCTCGGCGTAGCGGGAGCGGATGGTCTTCTTGTCGTATTTCCCGACGCTGGTGCGGGGTATTTCGTCGACCAGGGTCCAGCGCTCCGGCAGCCACCACCGAACAACCTTGTCGGCGAGGAAATCTCTCAGTTCGGCAGGTGTGACCGTGGCGCCGTCCTGCAGCACGACCGCCGCCAGCGGACGTTCCTGCCAGCGCTCGTCGGGCACCCCCACCACCGCGGCCTCCAGCACCTGGGGGTGCCCGATGAGGGTGTTCTCCAGCTCCACCGAGGAGATCCACTCGCCACCGGATTTGATGACGTCCTTGGCGCGATCGGTCAGCGTGATGTAACCCTGCGGGTCGATGCGCCCCACGTCGCCGGTGCGCAGCCAGCCCGACTCGAATTTCGACGGGTCGGTGTTGCGGTAGTAGGAGCCGGTGATCCACGGACCGCGGACCTCTAGTTCGCCGACCGCATCGCCGTCATGGGGCAGGGACGCACCCCGATCGTCGACGATACGGGTCTCCACCCCACACATCGGCCGGCCCTGGGTAGCCCTGATCTCCCAGTGCCGCTCCGGCGGCGTACCCGGCGGCGGCCAGGCCAGGGTCGCCGTCGGGGAGGTCTCGGTCATGCCCCACAACTGACGGATCTGCACGCCGTGACGTTCTTCGAAGGCCTGCATGAGCGATACCGGAACGGCAGAGCCGCCACAGGCCACCAGGCGCAGCGACGAGATGTCATGTCCCGGGTCGCGGTCCAGGTGATTCATCACGTCGTTCCAGATCGTCGGCACCGCACCGGCCACGGTCGGGCGCTGGGTC
>JAGQTO010000081.1 GCA_020439025.1 Mycobacterium sp.
CAGCCCGGTGTCGTCGTAGAGCACTACAAGGATGTTCGGGGCATCCTCGGGCGCCTTCTTCAGCTCGAAGGGCGTCCAGTCCTCCTGTGAATCGCGAACATCCAACTCGATCTTGCCGTCGAAGCCCTCGTTGATCCCGGTGCCGTAGCCGGGTGGTCCCTCGCCGCCGGCGCTGGCCCCCTCGGAGCCCTTGTTGTCGCAGCCGGCGACCAGTGTCCCCGCCGCGGCGACGCCGACTCCGGCCGCCAAGCCACCGAGAACGGTACGTCTGGGGACTCCGGGGCGGCCCGGTCGCGCGTTTCCAACGTCAGCGGCGTCCACGCTTGGAGCGGTCATCGCCGTCCACCTTCCCTCCCGGGCCTGCCATGCGGTGTTCCCAGTTGCAAAGTCTGCCCCTGAGATCGGCTCTGTGTCAGCAAACTTGCTTTTCAGGTCTGGAGGCTCTCCGAACACGTCTTCGAGATGGATCCCAGCCAAGCTCCGGACCAGATCACCGTTCAGATCGAAGTTACGGCCCATTTCGACCCTGGACTTGACCCACCGTGACCGCCACTCAGGTGAAGGCCTCGGTTGACGTCGACCGCCGCGCGGCGGTCGCCTTTCACAAAGTTCCTCGGCTTTTCTGCTGTGCGGCGTCTTGGGTTCGGCGTGGCCTGAGAACGTCCCAGCGGACGCCAACCGCCCAAATAGCGCCGCTGAAATCCACCGGCGCCCCAACCCCAACAAACACAAAGGTCACGCCCTCTTTCGAGTTCGTGACCTCAGTGCTGTCGGTTCGTGGAACCGCTCGTGGTGGGCGAAGGGGGACTTGAACCCCCACGTCCCGAAGGACACTGGCACCTGAAGCCAGCGCGTCTGCCATTCCGCCACTCGCCCAGAACGACTGCGGGAGCCTATCACGGGAATCACGCCTGCCCCCAACCGTGCTGATCGGCGAGCAGCACCGTCCCGGCCCTGGGAAATCCTCGTGAACTGGGGTGATCCGAATCCGGAAGGTGTCCTGCGGGTTTGTCGACGGCCTCGGCCGATATCATGGCGGAAACGGTGCAGCCCCGTGGAGGAAGTCGGGGCGCAATCGAGGTAGGCGGTCCTATGGGAAACCAGAGGGGTCTGGCTCAGCGCATCGAGCGCATGCTCGAGGACGGCGTGGGAGATGCCTTCGCCCGGGTTTTCGGCGGGCCGATCGTTCCCCAGGAGATCGAATCGTTGCTGAGGCGGGAGGCCTCCGACGGTGTGCGGAGGCTGGCAGGCGAGCGTTTTTTGGCTCCCAACGACTACGTTATTACCCTCAGTGGGTCCGACTACAACAACGTAATCGCCGATCTTGATATCACCTCGGACACATTTGCCAAGCACCTGGCGGGATATATAGGTGATCAGGGCTGGCAGACGTACGGTGAGGTGGTCGTCCGGTTCGAGCAGGCCGACGGGCTGCATACCGGCCAGTTCCGCGCTCGAGCCGTCGTCAACCCCGACGCCGACCCCCGCCCGTCCGCTTCCACATCCCGACCGCCAGAATCGAAACGTGCGTCCACCGCAGAACCAGGAGTGCCAGCGATGACCGACAACCCCAGCTACCGCGGCCAGGGTCGCCCCGGCGACGACTATTACGACGAGCAGTATGGTCGGCCGCAGGAGGATCCCCGCGCGGGCGCACCGGAGCAGCAACGGCCTCCCTACCCGCCGGAACAGGGCTACGCACCGGGCTATGAGCACGGCGGCTACCCGCCCCGGCAGGGCTACGCCGAGCAGGGCTACGGCTACCCGCAGCAGCCGGCCGGCTACGGCCCCGGCCACGACCAGGGTTACCGGCCCGCCCCGCAGGGTTACGGGCCCCCGCCGCAGTACGGCCCGCCGCCCGGCAGCGGGTACGCGCCCCCGGCAGGTGACTACGACTACGGCCGGCAGGCACCCGGCCGCCACGAGGAGCCCGCGCACAGCCGCCACGACCAGCGCCCCGGCTACCCCGAACCCGGCTATCAGCAGCCCGGTTACCCCCGGCCCGAATACGGGCAGCCCGAGTATGGACGTTATGAGCAGGGCGGCTACCCGCCCCCGCCGCCGGCCCCGGCGCCGGCCGCTCCCGACTACGACTACGGGCAACAGGCCCCGAGTGGCTACGGCGGTTACGCCCCACCCGCCGCACCGGCAGCGGAGAGCGAGTACGCGGCCAGTGGCCACGGCGTCACCCTGCAGCTCGACGACGGCAGCGGCCGCACCTACCAGCTCCGCGAGGGCGCCAATGTGATCGGCCGCGGCCAGGACGCGCAGTTCCGGCTTCCCGACACCGGGGTCTCGCGTCGGCATCTGGAGATCCGCTGGGACGGACAGGTCGCGATGCTGCAGGACCTGAACTCGACCAACGGCACCACGGTCAACAACGCACCGGTCCAGGAATGGCAGCTCGCCGACGGCGACGTCATCCGGCTGGGCCATTCCGAGATCGTCGTTCGTCTGCACTGAAGCCACCCCGGACTCGGGCACTCGGAGACGGGCGCGGGCCGGGCCCGACCGCTTCACCCCCAAGCGGTCGGGCACCCCAGTATCCTGTGACGTTGCCGAAGCCGGCTACGGGCACGACAGGAGAACGGAGGGCCGTCGCATACAGGGTTTAGTTCTGCAGCTGACGCGTGCCGGTTTCCTGCTGTTGCTGTGGCTGTTCATCTGGTCGGTGCTGCGCATCCTGCGCACCGACATCTACGCCCCCACCGGGGCAGTCATGGTGCGGCGCGGCCTACCGTTGCGCGGAGCCCGCTCACCGCGTCGTCACAACCGGAGCGCTGCCCGCTATCTGGTGGTGACCGAGGGCGCGCTGGCCGGCACCCGGATCAGCCTGGGGTCGCAGCCGGTGCTTCTCGGTCGTGCCGATGACTCGACCCTGGTACTCACCGACGACTACGCCTCGACCCGTCACGCCCGGCTCTCACCCCGCGGCCAGGACTGGTTCGTCGAGGACCTCGGCTCAACCAACGGCACCTACCTCGACCGCTCGAAGGTGACCACCGCGGTCCGGGTGCCGATCGGTACGCCGGTGCACGTCGGCAAGACGGTAATCGAGTTGCGTCCGTGACACTGACCCTGCGTTACGCCGCCCGCAGCGACCGCGGACTGGTCCGCGCCAACAACGAGGATTCGGTCTATGCGGGTCCGCGTCTGCTGGCGCTGGCCGACGGCATGGGGGGGCACGCCGCCGGCGAAGTGGCCTCGCAGTTGGTGATCGCCGCGCTGGCTCAACTCGACAACGATGATCCGGGCGGCGATCTGCTCGGCAAGCTCGACCGTGCGGTTCGGGTGGGCAATTCCGCGATCGGCGAACAGGTCGAGCAGGACCCCGACCTTGACGGGATGGGCACGACGCTGACCGCGATCCTGTTCGCCGGCGACCGCCTCGGCCTGGTACACATCGGCGACTCCCGCGGTTATCTCCTGCGCGACGGTGAACTGACCCAGATCACCAAGGACGACACCTTCGTCCAGACACTGGTCGACGAGGGCCGGATCACCGCGGACGAGGCCCACAGCCACCCGCAGCGGTCACTGATCATGCGGGCACTGACCGGACATGAAGTCGAGCCGACGCTGATCATGCGCGAGGCCCGGGAAGGTGATCGCTACCTGCTGTGCTCGGACGGGCTGTCAGATCCGGTCAGACACGACACCATTCTGGAAGCGATGCAGATCCCGGAGGTCGAAGCGGCCGCTGAGCGACTCATCGAACTGGCCTTGCGCGGCGGCGGGCCGGACAACGTCACGGTCGTGGTGGCCGATGTGGTCGACAACGACTACGCCGGCCAGACCCAGCCAATCCTGGCCGGCGCGGTCTCCGCCGACGATGACGACGATGCCGCCCCGCCGAACACCGCCGCCGGCCGTGCCTCGGCGATCGCCCCCCGGCCTCCCGCGGCGAAAAAGGTCGCACCCGAACAGGATCCACCGCCCAAGCCCCGGTCACGGAAGCGAACCCTGCTGGCCGCCGCCCTGGTGCTGCTGATCGCCCTCGGCGGGCTGGGCATCGGCTACAAGATCATCCGCGGCTACTACTACGTCAGCGCCTACGGCGAGACCGTCGCCATCATGCGCGGTGTCCAGGGCTCGGTCCTCGGCATCCCGCTGCAGAGCCCGTACCTGCTCGGCTGTATCAACGACCGCGGTGAGCTGTCCCAGATCAGCTACGGCCAGGACCACGCCGGAATGGGCTGCGAATTGATGCGACTGCAGGATCTGCGCCCCTCGGCCCGTGAACAGGTCTCCACCGGGCTCCCGGCCGGAAGCCTCGACGAGGCGATCGGCCAGTTGAACGAACTCGCCCGCGGTTCCCTGCTGCCGTTGTGCGCGCCGCCGCCGACCCCGTCGCGAAGTACCGCCTCCACCTCACCGCGCAGCGTGGCACCCTCGCCGCCGGACTCGACGAGCACGACCACCACAACCACGGCGCCGACGACAACCACGGCAACCACGGCAACCACGGCGCCGGGTACGCCGGCGACAACGTCGACGACCGCGCCGACCACAACGGCCTCCGGAACGACGGCACCGGTGACCACCCTGCCCGCCGCACCGCAGAAACCGGGCACCGACTGCCGGGCGGCGGCATGACGGTAAACCCGGAGGCTGCGCGGTTATGACGACGGCGCCCCAGTCTCCCGTTCGCATCACCCCGCCACTTCCGAACCGCCGCAACTCCGAACTGGTGTTGCTGTGCTTCGCCACGTTCATCACCGGCGTCGCCCTGCTGATCGTGGAGGCCAACCAGGAACAGGGCCTGCGCTGGGACCTGCTCAGCTACACCCTGGCGTTTCTGACCCTGTTCGTGTGCGCGCACCTGGTAATCCGGCGCTACGCCCCCTATGCCGATCCGCTGTTGTTGCCCGTGGTGGCACTACTCAACGGTCTGGGGCTGGTACTCATCCACCGACTGGACCTGGTCCCGGGCTCCTCGGAGGGTCCCAGCGCGCAACAGCAGATGCTGTGGACACTAGTCGGGGTCATCGGCTTCTCCCTGGTGGTGGCCCTCCTCACCGACCACCGGATGCTGGCCCGCTACGACTACATCTGCGGGGCGCTCGGACTGGTGCTGTTGGCCATCCCGGCCCTGCTACCGGCCAGCCTGTCCGAGACCAACGGCGCCAAAATCTGGATTCGCCTGCCCGGCTTCAGCATTCAGCCCGCGGAGTTCTCGAAGATACTGCTGCTGATCTTCTTCGCCGGGGTGCTGGTGGCCAAGCGCCACCTGTTCACCAGCGCGGGAAAGCACTTCCTAGGCATGGACCTACCGCGTCCGCGTGACCTGGCACCCCTTCTGGCCGCCTGGATCATCTCGGTGGGGGTGATGGTCTTCGAGAAGGATCTCGGCACCTCCCTGCTGCTCTACGCCTCGTTCCTGGTGATGGTCTACATCGCGACGGAACGGCTCAGCTGGGTGGTGATCGGCCTGGGCCTGTTCGCGGCGGGGAGTGTGATGGCCTATCACCTTTTCGGCCACGTCCGCGGCCGGGTGCAGACCTGGATGGACCCGTTCGCCGATCCCGAGGGGGCCGGCTACCAGGTGGTGCAGTCCCAGTTCAGCTTCGCCACCGGGGGAGTGTTCGGCACCGGGTTGGGCAACGGGCAGCCCGGAACCGTTCCGGCCGCGTCGACCGACTTCATCATCGCCGTCGTCGGCGAGGAGCTCGGACTGGTGGGTCTGGCCGGCGTCCTGATGCTCTACACCATCGTGATCGTGCGCGGCCTGCGCACCGCCATCGCGGTGCGGGACAGTTTCGGCAAACTGCTGGCCGCGGGGCTGGCCTCGACGTTGGGCATCCAGCTGTTCATCGTCGTCGGTGGCGTCACCGGGCTCATCCCGCTCACAGGTCTGACCACGCCGTGGATGTCCTACGGCGGTTCCTCCCTGGTCGCCAACTACCTGCTGTTGGCCATCCTGGTGCGGATCTCGCACGCGGCCCGCCGACCACTGAACACCAGTCAGCGCACCCCGATCGCGGCCGCGCACACCGAGGTGATCGGCCGGTCATGAACACCTCGCTGCGACGGGTCTCGATGATGGTGATGACACTGGTGGTGCTGTTGCTGATCAACGCCACGGTCACCCAGGTGTTCCGGGCCGACGGGCTGCGGTCAGACCCGCGCAACCAGCGGGTGTTGCTTGACGAGTACTCCCGTCAGCGCGGACAGATCACCGCCGGCGGGGAACTGCTTGCCTACTCGGTGTCCACCAACGGCCGGTACCGGTTTCTGAGGGTCTACCCGGAACCGTTCGCCTACGCGCCGGTGACCGGTTTCTACTCGCTGCGGTTCTCCAGCACCGGACTCGAGCGTGCCGAGGATCCGGTCCTCAACGGCTCCGACGAGCGGCTGTTCGGTCGGCGCCTGGCCGACTTCTTCACCGGCCGCGACCCTCGCGGGGGGAACGTCGACACGACGATCCTCCCGCGGGTGCAGCAAGCCGCCTGGCGTGGGCTGCAGCAGAGCTGCGACGGTGGGTGCCGGGGATCGGTGGTGGCTCTGGAACCTTCCACCGGGAAGATCCTGGCGATGGTGTCCGCACCGTCCTATGACCCGAACCTGCTCTCCACCCACGACCCCGAGGCGCAGGGGCAGGACTGGGAAAGGCTTCGCGACGAGGCCGGATCACCACTGACCAACCGCGCCATCGCCGAGCGCTACCCGCCGGGCTCGACATTCAAGGTGATCACCACTGCAGCCGCGCTGCAGGCCGGGATGACCGAGGACGAACAGCTGACGGCCGCCCCGAAGATGACCCTTCCCAACAGCACCGCGACACTGGAGAATTACGGCGGCATGCCCTGCGGGAACGCCCCCACGGCCCCGTTGCGGGAGGCCTTCGAGCGGTCCTGCAACACCGCGTTCGTCGAGCTCGGCATCCGCATCGGCCCCGAGGCGCTACGCAGCACCGCCGAGGCGTTCGGCTTCGACGATCCGCCCACGCCCATTCCGCTGCAGGTGGTGGAGTCCACCGTCGGACCAATGAACGACGCCGCCGCGGTCGGCATGTCGGCCATGGGACAGAAGGACGTGGCGGTGACCGCTCTGCAGAATGCGATGGTCGCCGCCGCGATCGCCAATTCCGGTGTGGTGATGAAGCCCTATCTGGTGGATCGCCTCGTGGGACCTGATCTCACCGATGTCAACACCACATCGCCGAGCGAGCAGCGCCGTGCGATCTCCGCGCAGGTCGCCGCTAAGCTAACAGATTTGATGGTCGGCGCTGAAAAGTTCACCCAGCAGGACGGGGCGATCCCCGGGGTCCAGATCGCCTCCAAGACCGGCACCGCCGAGCACGGCCCCGATCCCCGGAACACCCCGCCGCACGCCTGGTACATCGCCTTCGCGCCGGCGCAGGACCCGAAGGTCGCCGTCGCTGTCATGGTGGAAAACGGGGGAGACCGGCTCTCGGCGACCGGCGGCGCGCTGGCCGCGCCGATCGGACGGGCAACCATCGCGGCGGCACTGCAGGGGGCGTCATGAGCCCCCGCAGCCGAGCCAAGCGAGGCGAGCAATGAGCCCGCGCGTGGGGGTGACGCTGTCCGGTCGCTACCGGTTGCAGCGTCTCATCGCGACCGGCGGGATGGGCCAGGTCTGGGAGGCCGTCGACAGCCGGTTGGGTCGCCGGGTTGCCGTGAAGGTGCTCAAGCAGGAATTTTCCTCCGACCCCGAGTTCCTGGAACGCTTCCGCGCCGAGGCCCGCACCGTCGCCATGCTCAACCACCCGGGGATCGCCGCCGTGCACGATTACGGCGAGACCGATATCGACGGCGAGGGCCGGACCGCCTACCTGGTGATGGAACTGATCAACGGCGAGCCGCTGAATTCGGTGATCAAGCGCACCGGCCGGCTGTCACTTCGGCACGCCCTGGACATGCTCGAGCAGACCGGCCGGGCACTGCAGGTGGCCCACGCGGCCGGGCTGGTGCACCGCGACGTCAAGCCCGGCAACATCCTGATCACGCCCACCGGACAGGTGAAGCTGACCGACTTCGGGATCGCCAAGGCGGTCGACGCCGCCCCGGTGACCCAGACCGGCATGGTGATGGGCACCGCGCAGTACATCGCTCCGGAGCAGGCGCTGGGCCAGGACGCCACCGCGGCCAGTGACGTCTACTCCTTGGGCGTGGTCGGCTACGAGGCGGTGTCAGGCAAACGGCCGTTCATGGGCGACGGCGCCCTGACGGTGGCGATGAAGCACATCAAGGAGACGCCGCCTCCGCTGCCGCCGGACCTGCCGCCGAACGTTCGCGAACTCATCGAGATCACGCTGGTGAAGAACCCCGGTGTGCGCTATCGGTCCGGCGGGCAGTTCGCCGACGCCGTCGCCGCGGTGCGCTCGGGACGCCGCCCACCGCGGCCGAATTCCGCACCCACCATCAAGGCCACCCCTGCGGCGATCCCCGGGTCCCAACGGGCCGCGGTCGAGGCGGCGCGCGCTGCTGCCGTCGCCCGGCCGCGAACGGGCACCGGGCACCGGACCCCGCCACCGGCGCGGCGCAGTTTCAGTTCCGGACAGCGGGCGCTGCTGTGGGCCGCCGGCGTGCTCGGCGCGCTGGCCATCATCAGCGCGATCCTGATCGTGCTGGCTGACCGGGAACGCCGCTCGAACACACCGGTCGAACAGACCGTCACCGACACGATCACCCCGGACGCGCCGGAGGTGGCCGTGGAGCCCGGCGCGTTCACCGAGCCGTCTGCACCCGGTGTCGACGGCGCAGCGGTGCTGCCCGCCGCGCTGTGGCACGCCGACACCCATCCGGCGGCCGTGATCGCCCCCGACGACGAGACACCGCGATGACCACACCTCCGCACCTGTCCGACCGCTACGAGTTGGGGGAGATCCTGGGCTTCGGCGGGATGTCCGAAGTGCACCTGGCTCGTGACCTGCGGTTGCACCGTGACGTGGCGGTCAAGGTGCTGCGTGCCGATCTGGCCCGGGACCCGAGTTTCTACCTGAGGTTCCGGCGTGAGGCGCAGAACGCCGCGGCCCTCAACCATCCCGCGATCGTCGCGGTCTACGACACCGGTGAGGCCGCCATGCCCAGCGGTCCGCTGCCCTACATCGTGATGGAGTACGTCGACGGCGTCACGCTGCGCGACATCGTCCACACCGACGGCCCGATGCCGCCGCGGCGCGCCCTCGAGGTGATTGCCGACGCTTGCCAAGCGCTGAACTTCAGCCACCAGCACGGGATCATCCACCGGGACGTCAAACCCGCCAACATCATGATCTCCAAGACCGGCGCGGTGAAGGTGATGGACTTCGGCATCGCGCGTGCCATCGCCGACGGTGGCAACAGCGTCACCCAGACCGCCGCCGTGATCGGCACCGCGCAATATCTTTCGCCCGAACAGGCCCGCGGGGAACCCGTCGACCCCCGCTCCGATGTCTACTCGCTGGGGTGTGTGCTCTACGAGGTCCTCACCGGCCAGCCGCCGTTCGTCGGCGACACCCCCGTTTCGGTCGCCTACCAGCACGTTCGCGAGGACCCTGTGCCGCCGTCGCAACGGCGGGCCGGTATCTCACCCGAGCTCGACGCGGTCGTGCTCAAGGCGCTGGCCAAGAACCCCGACAATCGTTATCAGACCGCGGCGGAGATGCGTGCGGATCTGGTTCGGGTGCACAGCGGGGAGAAGCCCGAAGCGCCCAGGGTGCTGACGTCGGCCGAACGGACGGTCATGATGACCTCCGGCAGGCCACACCGCGGCGAGGGCGGCCCAGTACCGGTCGCCTACGACTACAGCGATACTGACGGCGCCCGTGGATCGGTCCGGAAATGGCTGGTGGCACTGGCGATAGTGACGGTGCTGACCGTCGTGGTCACCGTGGCAATCACGATGGTCGGCGGCAAGGTGCGTGCGGTGCAGGTTCCCGACGTTCGCGGTCAACTGTCTGCCGACGCCATCGCCCAGCTGCAGAACAAGGGTTTCAAGGTCCGGACCCAGCAGAAACCGGACAATGTGGTGGCACCCGACCATGTGATCAGCACCGACCCGTCCGGAAACACGTCTGCAGGCGCCGGCGACGAGATCCAGATCAACGTCTCCACCGGGCCGGAGCAGCGCGAGGTGCCCGACGTCTCCGATCTGAGCTACGCCGATGCGGTCAAGAAGCTGACCGCGGCCGGGTTCGGCAAATTCCGGCAGACCGATGCGCCCTCGGACGTCGACCAGAAGGACAAGGTGCTCAGCACCATCCCGCCGGCGAACCAGACCTCCGCGCTGACCAACGAGATCACCATCGTTGTCGGTTCCGGTCCGGCGACCCGGGACCTGCCCGATCTCGTCGGCCAGTCCGTCGATGTCGCCACCAAGAACCTCAACACGCTGGGGTTCCCGACGATCCTGACCGTTCAGGTCGACAGCCCCGAGCCCGCCGGGCAGGTGCTCGGGATGGACCCGTCAGCCGGAACGTCGGCCACCCTGGACACCGCGATCACGCTGAAGGTCTCCAAGGCCAACCAGTTCATCATGCCCAACCTGACGGGCCAGTTCTGGGTGGACGCGGAGCCCAACCTTCGGGCGCTGGGCTGGACCGGCGTTCTGGTGAAGGGTCCCGACATCCCCAACAGCGGTCAGCGAACCAACGCGGTGGTGACGCAGAGTCCGCCGCCGGGCGCCGGGGTCAACTTCGGCGGTTCGGTCACGCTGAGCTTTGCGTCATAGCCGCCCGCACGGTGTCGGCGACTTCCTGCTCGAGGCGGCGAACCAGCGACTCCGCGGGCGCCGATCCGCAGTAGCCGAGCCAGTTGGCCAACATGCGGTGGCCACCCTCGGTCAGGATCGACTCCGGATGGAACTGCACGCCGTGAATCGGCAGGTCGCGATGGCGCACCGCCATGATGACCCCGCCCCGAGTGCGGGCGGTCACCTCGAGTTCGGTGGGGACGGTGTGGGGCAGGATCGTCAGCGAGTGGTACCGGGTTGCGGTGAACGGATCCGGAAGACCATGCAGCACACCGACATTGGTGTGATAGACCGAACTGGTCTTGCCGTGTAGGAGTTCCGGTGCGCGGTCGACGGTGGCACCGAACGCCACCCCGATCGCCTGGTGGCCCAGACACACCCCGAGCAACGGGGTGCCGCCTGCGGCGCACGCCTCGACCAGCCCGATCGACGCTCCGGCCCGCTCCGGGGTGCCCGGACCCGGGCTCAGAAGCACGCCGTCGAACTCCTCGGCCACCGCGGCGGTCTCGACGGCTCCGCCGATCCGGGGGTCGTCGTTGCGCCAGACCTCCGCGTCCACCCCGAGCTGGCCCAGGTACTGAACCAGGTTGAACACGAAGCTGTCGTAGTTGTCGACGACCAAGATCCGCACGCCTGACAGGCTACCGGCCTGGTCAGTAGGCCAATGGGCCGGTCGGGCTGGCGTAGCGCAAGCGGATCGGTTCGGTGTAGCCGTTCACCTCCACCTGTTCGCGCAACTCTTCGCGGTATCCCAGCCCGAACCGGACCACGTACTGCTTGTAGAGGCGCAGGACCGGCGATTCGGCGAGTGCGGCCTTCATGGCGGCAGGATCGCCGATTGCGGTGATGGTGTAGGGCGGGCTGTAGGTGCGGCCGTTGAGTAACAGGGTATTGCCGACGCATCTGGGGGCGGAGGTCGCGATGATTCGCTGGTCCTGCATTTGCACCGCTTCGGCCCCGGCGCTCAGCAGTGCGTTGAGCACTGCCTCGACGTCCTGCTGGTGGACGACGAGGTCGTCGGGGGAGGCGTCGCCGGGGAAGCGGCCATCGGCGTCGCGCTGTGCATCGGTGAGGGTGACCACGATTCCCGGACCGCGTGCCGGGTCCAGACCGGCCTCGGCGCCCAGCGCCGCGGCCCGCTTCTGGATGGCCGCCAACGCCGATCCGGCGTGCGCGCCGTGGGTGGTGTCGATCCGCGCCACCAGCGACCCACGCTCGGCGCCGAGCCGGTCAACCGACCGCTGGGCTTCCCGAACCAGGTTGACCAGACGGGGGGAGTCACTGCCCCGGATCTCCCCGCCCCCGGAGACACCATGGGTGGCGGCCAGCAGAAGCCCGGCGAACAGACAGACCACCGGCACACCGAATCGCCACGGCGAGCGCCGGGACTCCGGTTCTGCCTGTTCGCCGCGCTGCCGGGTTGTTCGCCGGGTCCTTCGCTGGGTTATCCTCATGTGCGATCCGGCACCATCGTCTCACCGACGACCGTCTGCGAAGGTAGCCATGCCCAAGTCAAAGGTCCGCAAGAAGAACGACTTCACCATCAACCCGGTGAGCCGCACCCCGGTGAAGGTCAAGGCCGGCCCGTCCAGCGTGTGGTTCGTCGTGCTGTTCGTCGGCCTGATGCTCATCGGCCTGGTGTGGCTGCTGGTCTTCCAACTCGCCGCCTCCGGGTACGACACCCCCGAGCTGCTGATGTGGATGTCCGATCTGGGCCCGTGGAACTACGCGATCGCGTTCGGCTTCATGATTTTCGGCCTCTTACTGACGATGCGGTGGCGCTGAGGACAATCACACGCGTGTGATTCATCCCCACTGTGCATAGCTCCTGTGGATAACCATGGACCGCGCTGAATGGGGACCGCCGACCGCGGGTATCGCAGCGATCGCCGTGGCCGGAATCATCATGGCCATCGGCGCCATGAGCGTCGCCGCCGACGCGGCCGGCCGGATTCTCACCGCCGTCGCCGCGGTCGGGTTGGCGATCTTCGCGGCGGGTTCATGGCGCGCTCGGCCGCGATTGGCGATCACGGGCGAAGGTTTGGTGTATCGAGGCTGGCTGTCCACCACGACGCTGCGCCGGGCCGACATCGAACTGATCCGGATCACCGAATTCCGCCGCTGGGGGCGAAAGGTCCGGCTTCTGGAGATCGACACCACCACCGACCGGCTCATCGTGCTCAGCCGTTGGGATCTGGGCGGGGATCCGCTGGAGGTCCTAGACGCGCTGACCGAAGCCGGCTACGCCGGCTGACTTGTGCTCTCCCCGTCAGGAGACAGTGCCGCCCGCGTCAGGAGACGGTGATCGACTCGATCACCACGTCGTCGGACGGGCGGTCGTTGCGATCGACGGGCGTCGCGGCGATCGCGTCAACCACTTTCTGGGACTCCGGGTCGACTACCTCGCCGAAGATCGTGTGCCGCCGGTTGAGGTGAGGGGTCTTACCGACAGTGATGAAGAACTGTGATCCGTTGGTCGCGGGGCCGGCGTTGGCCATCGCCAGCAGGTAGGGCTTGTCGAACTGCAACTCGGGGTGGAACTCGTCGGCGAACTGGTAACCCGGGCCTCCGCGGCCGGTACCGGTCGGGTCGCCGCCCTGAATCATGAAGCCGTCAATGACCCGGTGGAAGATCGCGCCGTCATAGAACGGGCCGGAGCTGCCGCCCGAGGCGTTCTGCTTGGAGTATTCCTTGGTGCCCTGGGCCAGGCCTACGAAGTTGGCTACGGTCTTGGGCGCATGGTTGCCGAACAGGGCGATCTTGATGTCGCCGCGGTTGGTGTGCAGGGTCGCAGTAGCAGTCGCGATGGGGCTCGTGGTCACGTGCCACAGTGTGCCATTAGAGGTGGCCGGCACGTTGGGGCGGGGTGCCGGGTCCGCGGTACGCACCCGGTTGAGACCTGTGGAGCCTAGGAGATTCGAACTCCTGACATCTGCCTTGCAAAGGCAGCGCTCTACCAACTGAGCTAAGGCCCCGTAGCGCTGTCCCGGTCGGCCAGGGTATGCCAGACCTCGCCGCGGCGGCGGGAGGCCAGAAGCACTGCCGCTCCAACCACCGCCGCCAGGACGACGGGCAAAGTCAGCCGCAAGGGCCGACCCGGTAACGACCAGGACATCGTGGGCCTAGGAGGACTCGAACCTCCGACCTCTTCGTTATCAGCGAAGCGCTCTAACCGCCTGAGCTATAGGCCCGTGTCGCGCGAGGAAGACTACCGCACCCGAAGCGGCTGTCCCAAATAACGTCGCAGTCCTAATCCAGGTCGGCGAGTGTGACCTCGACGCCGCCGACGATGTCGGTGCTCAGGTTGTAGATGTAGGCACCTATGGCGGCCATCGCCGTCAGCAGGACGATGTTGATCAACCCGATCAGCGCCGCGCCGCCGAAGATCGAACCGGCCGAAACCAAATCGCCGCCGCTGCCGCCGCTGGTGCTGCTCAGTAGGTCGCCGACGTTGCTGTTCAGCTTGTTCCACACCCCCATCGCCCCGAGAACCAGGTAGAGGAAAGCGACAGCAATCATCCACACGAAGAACAGGGCGACGTTGAGCAGCAGCGACACTTTCAGCGCGCTCCAGGGGTCGATGCGGCGGATCTGCATGCTGGCCCGCACCGGACCGCGGGGGCGGCCGCCGACCTGAAGGCGCGCGGCGAGTCCTGACGCCGGCGCCACCGCGGGCACCGCGGGCCGCGCCGCCTCGGCCACCGCGCTCTTTCGCGGCTGCGGCGCCTTGGCCGGCGGACCCGACAGGTCCGGCAATTCACTGGGATACGGCTCGACGGTGGCGACTTCGGTGCGGTCCGTTCGCGGCTCGCCGCGTACCGGGTCGGAGCCCGCGCGCTGGGCCCGCGACCCCACCGGCGCCACATCCGGCGCCGCGTATCCGGTCACGTAGCGGCTCGGGTCCCCCGATCCGGATCCGCCGGCCGCCGGCGGAGCGGGCGGGCGAACCGGCGAGTCACCGGCCGGGCGACCCGTCGAGCCTTCCGGGCGGGTTCTGGTCGGGCTCTGCCACGGCGGGGTCTCGCTGGGGGTGTCGCCGTTCTCCGGGCGGTCGCCCGGCGCCGACTGACCCGGCTCGTTCGGTGAACTCACCGCTGCTCCTTACTTCGTCCGCCCATCACTGTGTCCGCCACCGGGGAATCCCGGACCCGGTCGCAGATCACGACTGGTCCGGCTCCTCGGGTTGTTCCTCGGCATTCCGGGCAATGGCTAACAGTGTGTCGCCCTCACCCAGGTTCATCAAGCGAACACCCTTGGTTTGCCGCCCCGCCCGGCGCACCTGGCGCGCCGCGGTGCGGATCACCCCGCCACCGGAGGTGATCGCGTACAACTCGGTGTCGTCGTCGACGATCAGGGCACCCACCAGCGTGCCGCGTTTCTCGTCGTACTGAATGGTCAGGATGCCCTTGCCGCCGCGGCCCTGCGGGGTGTATTCCTCGATCGCGGTCCGCTTGGCGTACCCGCCGGAGGTCGCCACCAGCAGGTAGGTGTTCTCGGAGACCACGTTGAGCGACAGCAGCCGGTCGTCGGCGTTGAATCTCATGCCCTGCACCCCGGAGGTCGCCCGGCCCATTGGGCGCAAGGCCTCGTCGGTGGCCGAGAACCGGATCGACTGCCCCTTTGCGCTGACCAGGAGCAGGTCGTCCTCCGCCGAGCACAGCACCGCACCCACCAGTTCGTCACCATCGCGCAGGTTGACCGCAACGATCCCGCCGGAGCGGTTGGAGTCGAAATCGGTGAGCCGTGACTTTTTCACCAGGCCGTTGCGGGTCGCCAGCACCAGGTAGGGCGCATCCTCGTAGGTCTTGATCACGATGACCTGAGCGATGCGCTCCTCGGGCTGGAAGGCCAGCAGGTTCGCCACGTGCTGGCCTCGCGCGGCGCGCAAGGCCTCGGGCAGCTCGTAGGCCTTGATCCGGTACACGCGGCCCTGCGTGGTGAAGAACAGGATCCAGTCGTGAGTTGAGCAGACGAAGAAGTGCCGGACAATGTCGTCCTGCTTGAGCGCCGCCCCCTGCACCCCTTTGCCGCCGCGCTTCTGGCTGCGGTAGAGATCGGTCTTGGTGCGTTTCGCATAGCCGGTCTCGGTGATCGTGACGACCACCTCTTCGCGCGCGATGAGGTCCTCGTCGGCGACATCCCCCTCGGCGGCCACGATCCGGGTGCGGCGATCGTCGCCGTGCTTCTCCACCACCTCGGCGAGCTCGTCGCGCACGATGATGCGCTGACGCTCCGGCTTGGCGAGGATGTCCTCGAGGTCGGCGATCTCCGCCTCGATCTTGGCCAGGTCATCGACGATGCGCTGTCGCTCCAGCGCGGCCAGGCGCCGCAACTGCATGTCCAGGATCGCCTGGGCCTGGATCTCGTCGATGTCGAGGAGTTCGATCAACCCCGCACGGGCGATGTCGACGGTCGCCGACGCGCGAATCAACGCGATCACCTCGTCGAGGGCATCGAGCGCCTTGACCAGGCCACGCAGGATGTGGGCCCGTTCGTTGGCCTTGCGCAGCCGGTAGGTGGTGCGACGGATGATCACGTCGAGTTGGTGCTCAACGTAGTAGCGGATCATCTGGTCCAGCCGCAGGGTGCGCGGCACCCCGTCGACGATGGACAGCATGTTGGCGCCGAAGCTGGTCTGCAGCTGGGTGTGCTTGTAGAGGTTGTTCAGCACAACCTTCGCCACGGCGTCACGCTTGAGTTCCACGACGATCCGCAGGCCCACCCGGTCACTGGACTGGTCCTCGATATTGGAGATCCCGCCCAGCTTCCCATCGCGGACCTGTTCGGCGATCGAGGTGATGAAGTTGTCGTGGTTGACCTGATAGGGCAGCTCTGTGATGACGATGGAGGTGCGCCCGCGCGCGTCCTCCTCGGTCGTCGCTACACCGCGCATCCGGATCGAACCGCGACCAGTGGTGTAGGCGTCCTGGATTCCCTGGCTGCCGACGATCAGGCCGTGGGTCGGGAAATCCGGGCCCTTGACACGTTCGATGACCGCCGCGAGGGTGGCTTCCTCGTCGGCCTCGTAGTTCTCCAGGCACCAGTAGACCGCCTCGGCCAACTCGCGCAGATTGTGCGGCGGGATGTTGGTGGCCATACCCACCGCGATACCGCCCGAGCCGTTGGCGAGCAGGTTCGGGAACCTGCTCGGCAGAACCGTCGGCTCCTGCACCCGGCCGTCGTAGTTCGGGATGAAATCGACTGTCTCCTCGTCGATCTCGCGGAGCATCTCCATCGCCAGCGGGGTGAGTCGAGCCTCGGTGTACCTCATGGCCGCCGGAGGATCGTTGCCCGGCGAACCGAAGTTGCCCTGTCCGTCGACCAACGGGTAACGCAGCGACCACGGCTGGGCCATCCGGACCAGGGTGTCGTAGATGGAGGCGTCGCCGTGGGGGTGATAGTTGCCCATGGTCTCGGCCACCGACCGCGCCGACTTGGCATGACTGCGGTCGGGCCGGAAACCCGAGTCGTACATCGCGTAGAGCACGCGGCGGTGCACCGGCTTGAGACCGTCGCGAACCTCCGGCAGGGCGCGTCCGACGATCACGCTCATCGCGTAGTCGATGTAGCTGCTCTGCATCTCCTGCTGGATGTCGACCGGTTCGATCCGATCGCCGGCGGTCCCGTCGGGGGGCAGAGTGGTGTCAGTCATTGATGCGGGTCCCTAACTGGAGAAGTATCGACTAAACGTCAAGGAAGCGAACGTCTTTGGCATTGCGCGTGATGAAGCTGCGGCGGGCTTCGACGTCGTCACCCATCAGGATGGAGAACAATTCGTCGGCCGCTGCGGCGTCATCGAGGGTGATCTGGCGCAGCACACGCACCGTGGGGTCCATGGTGGTCTCCCACAGTTCCTTGGCGTCCATCTCGCCCAGACCCTTGTATCGCTGGATACCGTCGTCCTTGTTGATCTTCTTGCCGGATTTCATGCCGGCCTCGAGCAGTCCGTCGCGTTCCCGGTCGGAGTAGGCGAACTCCGGAGCGGAGCGCTGCCACTTCAGCTTGTACAGCGGAGGTTGGGCGAGGAAGACGTGGCCGTTCTCGATCAGCGGCTTCATGAAACGGAACAGCAGGGTCAGCAGCAGGGTTGAGATGTGTTGACCGTCGATATCGGCGTCGGCCATCAGCACGATCTTGTGGTACCGCAGCTTGGCCAGATCGAACTCATCATGGATGCCCGTTCCCAGGGCGGTGATGATCGCCTGGACCTCGGTGTTCTTCAGCACCCGGTCGATCCGGGCCTTCTCGACGTTGATGATCTTCCCGCGCAATGGCAGGATCGCCTGGAACATCGAGTCGCGACCGCTCTTCGCCGAGCCACCGGCCGAATCACCCTCCACCACATACAGTTCCGACACCTTGGGGTCGGTGGAACGGCAGTCGGCCAGCTTGCCGGGAAGGCCGCCGATATCGGTGGCGCTCTTGCGGCGGACGAGTTCGCGGGCCTTGCGGGCCGCGATGCGGGCCTGCGCCGACGAAACCGCCTTGTTGACAATGATTTTGGCGTCGGTCGGATTCGACTCGAACCAGTGCGTCAACTGTTCGTTGCACGTCTTCTGCACGAACGACTTGACTTCGGTGTTTCCCAACTTGGTCTTGGTCTGACCCTCGAACTGCGGCTGGGCGACCTTCACCGAGATCACCGCCGCCAGACCCTCGCGGATGTCATCGCCCGTGAGATTGGGGTCCTTGTCCTTCAGGAGCTTCTTATCCTTGGCGTACTTGTTGACAACGCTGGTCAGCGCGGCCCGGAAGCCCTCCTCGTGGGTGCCGCCCTCGTGGGTGTTGATGGTGTTGGCGAACGTGTGCACCGATTCGGAATAGCCGGCGTTCCACTGCATCGCCACCTCGACCTCGTGGCCGGTGCCCTTCCCGGAGAAGTCCACCACCGAGTTGTGGATCGCCTGCTTGGTGCGGTTGATGTGCTTGACGAAATCAACCAATCCGCCGGGATAGTGGAACGTACGTTGCTTGACCTTGTGCGGGGCGGCCTGCGCGGCGGCCTTCTCCTCCGCCGACTTCGGCGCCTCGGCGGTATCACTGACGACCTCGTCGACCACCTCGGCCGGGGTGACCCGCTCATCGCTGAGATGAATGGTCAAACCCTTGTTGAGAAACGCCATCTCCTGCAGCCGGCGAGCCACCGTCTCGAAGTCGTAATCGGTGGTCTCAAAGACCGTCGGATCCGCCCAGAATCGCAGCGTGGTGCCGGTCTTGTCGCTGGCTTGGCCCTGTTTGAGACTTCCCGGTACCGACCTGTCATAGGTCTGGAACCATTCATGCCCGTCGCGGCGAATGTCCACCTCAACCCGCGATGACAACGCGTTGACCACTGACACGCCCACGCCATGCAGGCCGCCGGAGACCTGATAGGCGCCCTCCTCGAACTTGCCGCCGGCGTGCAGCACCGTCATCACCACGTCGACGGTCGGCAGTCCGGCGGTCTTGTGCATCTCGACCGGGATGCCACGACCGTCGTCGCTGACCTCCACCCCGCCATCGTCGAGGATGCGGACACTCACTTCGGTGGCGTAACCGGCCATCGCCTCATCGACGGCGTTGTCGACCACCTCCCAGATCAGGTGGTGCAGCCCGCGCTCGCCGGTCGATCCGATGTACATGCCAGGACGCTTGCGAACCGCCTCCAGGCCTTCCAGGATCTTGATGGAGTCTGCGCCGTATTCGTCTTCTTTGCGCTTGTTTTGGCCAGCCACAGTCGGACAGGTCTCCTCGGGGTCCAGGTGCGCGGCCGACGGCCCCGCGAATCACTCAGGACAGTCTACCGGGAATTAGGGACAGGACTGATCCTGTGACCGCGTTTCTGCACAGCTATTTGCGCCGTGCGCCGCAGTTCGCGGATTCGGACGCGTCCCGACGGCTGAAGCCTCTGTCGTCGGCGTCCTGGCGGCACTGAGCGGACTGATGAAACACTCGGCGCAACCGGTGGAACTTCCCATCGGAACCACCAGACGGTCCGTCGGGTCCGCAACGGGCTTCCCGACCCCGATGGCCATGGAAGGAGCGACCGTGCGGCCGATGATGAGCCTGGCGGCACCTGCGATCCGTCGGACCCTGACGGGGCTGAGCCGGCGTTTCGACCGTGCCGACCATTGGTCCACCCGCCCTTTCGACGAGCCGGAAATCATGGTGCCCAACGTCCAGTCGAGAAAATACGGCTGGACCCACTTCGGCGTCATGATCCCCGACCTTCCCGAACCCCACCGTTTCTTCTCCGCCATGTCGCTCATCGGGGCCACCGGATCGCTGGCCTTCGACAACGACCACGCGCTGGCTGATGTTCCGCGACGTAACGCCTCGATAGTTGCCGGCACCGCTGCCTCACATCCCGCTCATTTCGGAAACTACTCGACCGCAAGCGATTTCGTTTCGCACGCCGACGGTTCACTGCTGCGCTTCGGTGACGATCTGACGATTTCCGGCCACTACCCGGACTATCACCTGGGCGGGCGGCTCGGGGGAGTCGACGTCGACCTCCGGCTGACCAACACCGACAAGGTGAACTGGTTCTTCCGCAATCCCGTCTATAAACACTTCAGCCTGCTCACCGAGTATCGCGGGTACTTCACCGAGACGGACTCGGGCCGGCGGACCGACGTCGAGGGGCTGTGCGCGTTCGAATACGGGGCCTGCCCGAGTCTCTACCAGTTGCGCTCCACGCCGCTGCCGTCAGGACTCAAAGCGCCGCTGGACTACTTCGTCTACCAGATCATCAATCTGGGCTCCGACGATCAGGTGCTGCTGAGCCATTACTGTCTGGGCGGCCAGCCGTTCATGACGACCGCCCTGGCCCGCAGCCGCAACGAATTCGGACGCCGGTTCGAACACGCGAAATTCCGCGTCGAGGAATTTCAGTCGTCAGCCGTGGAAACCCCGTATGGAATCCCTATGCGCATACCGGCTGCCACCACGTTCACCGCGATGGATTCCGACGGCATCGCCCTGGAGGTTCGGGCAGAACTGGACACCAGCCTCACCTTCGGGCTGGGTAGTGGATTCGTCACCGGATTCCGGCACCGGACCATGTGGAAGGGACGACAGGTCGAGGGACGCGGCTATATGGAGTACATCGATCGGCGGGCACCGGTCGATAGTGATATACCCTGAGGGGTATGAAGAAGGTTCTGGTTTCCCTAGTCATCGCCGTCGCGGGCCTCACCGGCGGCGCGGGCCTGACAGCCTGTTCCTCGCAATCGTCTGCCGAGACCGTCGCCGCCGCGCAGGCCGCCGGAATCACCCGAGTCGGCCCGCAGGCTTTTGCCGAGGTGCTTGCCCGGCCAGGGGTGGAGATCATCGACGTTCGCACGCCGGAGGAGTTCGCCGAGGGCCACATCGACGGTGCGGTGAACATCCCGGTTCAGTCCGCCGATTTCACCGAACGGATCTCCCAACTCGATCCGGCGGTCACCTACGCGGTGTACTGCCGGAGCGGCAATCGGTCGCGGCCCGCAGTGGCGGCGATGCGCGACGCCGGCATCACCGAGATCGTGGAATTGGAAAGCGGTACCAAGGGCTGGATCTCCCAGGGTCAGGCACTGGTTCGCTGAGGCGATCGTCCGCTCAACCGTAGGTGTCGCGCGGACCGCGACCCGAGATGTGTCGCGGACCCTTTCGCCACGACGGTGCGGTAGGCCCGGTGATTCGCATTGAACTCACCACGCCGTTGCCGACCGCCGAGGCGATCTTGGCCAGCAGTTGGCTCTGCACCATCCGGAGCTGGGTCGCCCATGCCGTGGACTCGGCCGACACGGTGAGCACCCCGTCCCGCAACGCGGTGGGCGCGGCGTGTTCGGCGATCTGATCACCCACTACTTCTGCCCACTGCGCGAAAACGGCGCCCTCGGCCACCCGTGGCGACCAGCCCCGAGTGTTGGCCAGATCCCGCGTCAGCCGGCCCAACGGCTGCGGATCACGGGAGTCGGGACCCGGACCGGACCAGCGCCGCCGCGTCCCCGGTGACGATGCCCGGCGCTGTGTCGGTGAGCGCCGTCCCTGCCCGACGTGTTTCCCGCGCTCCCGTGCCGCAGCACGGGCGTCCTCGAGAGCACGCCGAACCAGATCCATTCCGGACAGATCCGACAGATGGTCCGGGGGAGCGGGTTCGTCGGCATCGTTCACGGTCCTACCACCTCCGACATCCGACCATCCTCATCGTCGCGCAACATGACGCCGATGCGCGTGGCATCCCAGTCTTCGGGGATGTCCTCACCGACAGCCGCGGTGACGAGAACCTGCTCGGCACCAGCCGCCACCTCCGCCAGCGCGCGTCGGCGCGCGGTGTCGAGTTCGGCGAAAACGTCATCGAGAATCAGCACCGGCTCGCTACCTTCGCCGCGTAACAACTCATATGCCGCCAACCGCAATGACAACGCCATCGACCACGACTCCCCGTGGCTGGCGAATCCTTTGGCCGGCTGATCGCCCAGCTGTAGTTCGACGTCGTCGCGGTGCGGACCGACCAGACACACGCCGCGCTCAAGCTCAGCCTGACGGCGCCGAGCCAAGGCCGCCAACAACGCCGCCTCGAGGTACTCGACCGAATCCTCCCGATCGGCCGAGTGATCTGCGGCAATGCCGTCGATACTGCTCCGATATGCGATAGCGGCAGGTCGAGAGGCCGGCGCCAGGATCTGATAGGCCTTTTCAACCTCGGGCGCCAATTCGTTGACCAGCTCCAACCGAGCGGCCATCAATTGCGCTCCATGCTGGGCCAAATGTCCGTCCCAGACATCCAGAGTGTCGAGGACACCAGGGTCCGACCGTAGCCGGGTACCGCTGGCGGATTTCAACAGGGCGGTGCGTTGCCGCAGCACCTTCTCGTAATCGGCACGAACCCCGGCGATTCGTGGTCGCCGGACTGTCGCAAGTTCGTCGAGGTAGCGCCGGCGCTCACCTGGATCGCCGCGGACCAGGGCAAGATCCTCCGGAGCGAACAACACCGCACGCACCGCACCGAGCACTTCACGGGTGCTGCGCACCGGAGAACGATTGAGCCTGGCTTTGTTGGCCCGGCCGGCGGCGATCTCGATATCCACCGCAAGTTCCCGGCCCTCGTTGACCACGATCGTCGAGACGACTGCACGTTGTGTGCCGCTACGAATCAGGGGTGCGTCCGTGGCCACCCGATGCGATCCGAGCGTTGCGCAGTACCACAACGCCTCGACGAGATTAGTCTTGCCGAACCCGTTCGCTCCAACGAACGCCGTGCGGCCCGGCGTCAGTTCTAGATCGATATGTGACCAGGAACGGAAGTCTCGCAGGGCCAGACGACGGACGTACATGTGCTACCCGGACAGTGGTATCCGTTTGACCGCATGGCCGCCGAACTGGTTGCGCAGCGCCGAGACCGCCTTCATTGTCGGCGATTGTTCCTGCCGGGAGGCGAAGCGGGCGAACAGCGATGCGGCGATCACCGGCATGGGTACCCGGTGGTGAATCGCTTCCTCGACGGTCCAACGACCCTCACCGGAGTCCTCGGTGTAATCGGAGATCTCAGCGAAATTCGGATCCTCTTTCAGAGCCTTTGCCAGCAATTGCTGCAACCAGGAGCGCACCACCGTCCCGTTGGTCCAGGCCTGAATCACCGCCTGGGTGTCCTTGATCAAGGACTCGGCGGCCAGCAGTTCGTACCCTTCGGCATAGGCCATCATCAAGCCGTATTCGATGCCGTTGTGCACCATCTTCGCGTAGTGGCCCGCTCCAACCGGCCCCGCGTGGACGAAACCGTCGGCCACCTCACCGGGGGGACGAAGGGCGTCGAAAATCGGCATCATTCGTGCGATGTCCGCATCGCTTCCGCCGACCATCAGGCCGTACCCCTCGGTCAGACCCCAAACACCACCGGACACGCCGGCATCGATGAAGGAAATCCCGCGCTCACCCAGGAGTTCGGCGTGCGGGCCGTCCTCGGTGTAACGCGAGTTGCCGCCGTCCACAACCAGATCACCGGGACTGAGCACATCTGCCAGGGAGGCGATGGTTTCGTGGGTGACCGGTCCGGAGGGGACCATCACCCAGACCGCGCGCGGCGCGGTGAGAGCCTCGGCGAGGGCAGCCAGACTCGGGACATCGGAAACTTCCGGTCGAGGGTCGTAGCCGATGACTTCATGGCCGGCGTCGCGCATCCGCTGACGCATGTTGAAGCCCATCTTTCCCAGACCGACCAGACCCAGTTGCATTGACAGCCTCCTTGTCGACGGACGTTCCCGGTCAGCCCGGTAGCCGGACCGGCATAAGTAGATAGACGTAATCGGTTTCGATCGCGGGGAAGGGACCCGGACCGGAAAGCTCCGAACCCTCCGCTGCGGGCCGCAGGACAGCGGGCTTACTCGGGGTGGTGAATCCGAAGGTGACCCGATCGGAATGCAGCGAGGCCAGACCATCGGTGAGATAGCTCGGGTTGAACGCGATCGTGAGCGGCTCGCCGGCGAAGTCGACAGCCAAATCCTCCTCGGCGGTGCCGACTCCGTCGGCACCCGCCGAAAGCCGCACCGCGCCGTCGGCGAAAGCCATCCGGACCTGCGCGCCCCGGTCCGCGACCAGCGCGACACGTTTGATCGCCTCAGCCAACTCCGCAACACCGATGGTGGCGACCGCGGTGTGTTCCATCGGCAACAGTTGCCGGTATTTCGGGAATTCGGTGTCCAACAACCGGGTGGTGCTGCGCCGACCGCCGGTGCTGACTCCCAGCAGCCGTTCCTCGCCAACAGCTTCACCGGCGCCGAGCGCCAAGTGAACCTCTGTTCCCGAGGTGACGGACTTGGCCACCTCAGCCAGCGTCTTGGCCGGCACCAGAACAGCGGCCTCCAACCCGGGGGTGTTGGTCGACCAGCTCAGTTCGCGCACCGCCAGCCGGAACCGGTCAGTGGCGGCGAGCACCACTTTGTCACCGGAGATCTCCACCCGGATACCGGTGAGCATCGGCAGGGTGTCATCCTTGCCGGCTGCGATGGCAACCTGGCTCACCGCCTCGGTGAACAGATCCGCAGCCACCACACCGGTCTCCTCCGGCAGAGCAGGCAATGTCGGATAATCCTCGACCGGCATCGCCGGCAACGAAAATTTGGCGCTGCCGCAGGTCAACAGCATCCGCGATCCCTCGACGCCGACCTCCACCGGTTTGCCCGGCAATGCCCTGGTGATCTCGGACAGCAGGCGACCGGAAACCAGAACGGTTCCCGGCGAGGCGATCTCCGCCGGCACCCACACCTCGGCCGACACGTCGAAGTCGAATCCGGCGATCCGCAGGCCGTCCTCAGATCCGCTGATCAAAACGCCGGCCAGTACCGGATTCGACGACGGCTTGGTGGGCAGGCTGCGTGCGACCCAGGCGACTGCGTCGGCGAAGTCCTCCCGAACCAGGCGAAACTTCAAGTCGGAGCCAACCGTCATGGTCGCGTCCATGTCGTCCCTTCGTCATCTCAGCCAGCTTCGGACAGCCGAGAACGGCGGTCAGTGCACCAACCGTAGAGCGTGAACCGCCATCTTCAAAGCTATTCGACGGTGGTGACAGACCGGGCTGGGCGCGGTGTAAACCGCTTGTCGGTGACGCTGTGCGCGGGCTTTCCCCAGGGGTGTTCTTCTGAGAAGAAAACATTGAAGAGATATCGGTATCAGTAGTAGGGCCTGTGCACGTTGGGGATGAAGGCAAGCAAGTCCTGCTCGGAGGGGTCGGTCCGGTGTTGATTGTGTGTGGGGGAATTGGGTGGGCGGGCACCGGTGACTGTGGAAAGCAGCATTGTGTTCATGTCGGTCCGCACGATTCGGATCGGTGATCCCATCGTTATCCACATGTTGTTCAGGTGGTTCGGCCTGTGACCAGTGATAGGGAAGGGATGAAAGTTTTTTCGGCCGCCGGACCGCAAACGCGGGTGATTTCAGCGCTTCGACCGCTGCCGGATGCGGGTGGTGAGTTCCTTGACGTTGTCGAACACTTCCCGCTTGGAGGCCATTTCACTGCGGATCTTCTTCTGCGCGTACATCACAGTGGTGTGATCGCGGCCGAATGCCTGGCCGATCTTGGGTAGTGAGAGGTCCGTGAGCTCGCGGCATAGATACATCGCGATCTGACGGGATTGGGCCAACGCCCGGGTTTTGCCGGGTCCCCGGAGTTCCTCCACCGTGGTGTCGAAGTATTCCGCGGTGGCCGCCATGATCGTGGCGGTGCTGATCTGCATGGTGCCGGCGTCGGCGATGAGGTCACGCAGAACGATTTCGGCGAGGGCTACATTGATCGGCGTCTTGTTCAGGGAGGCGAAGGCGGTGACGCGGATGAGGGCGCCTTCGAGTTCCCGGATATTGCGCTCGATGCTGCTGGCGATCAGCTCGAGGACGTCGTCGGGGACCGCGAGCCGTTCCATCTGCGCTTTCTTACGAAGAATGGCGATGCGGGTTTCCAGTTCCGGAGGCTGAACGTCGGTGATCAGACCCCATTCGAATCGGGTCCGCAGCCGGTCTTCGAGAGTGGCGAGTTGTTTTGGAGGTCGGTCGGAGGAGATCACGATCTGCTTGTTTGCGTTGTGCAGCGTGTTGAAGGTGTGGAAGAACTCCTCCTGAATGCCTTCCTTGCCCTCGATGAACTGGATGTCGTCGACCAGCAGCACGTCGATATCGCGGTAGCTGCGTTTGAAGGCGACCTTGCGATCGTCCCGCAAAGAGTTGATGAAGTCGTTGGTGAATTCCTCGGTAGAGACGTATTTGACGCGCATGCCGGGAAAGAGTCGCTGGGCATAGTTGCCGGCGGCGTGCAGGAGGTGGGTTTTTCCCAGACCGGATTCGCCCCAGATGAACAGCGGGTTGTAGGCCCGTGCGGGTGCTTCGGCAATGGCCAGGGCGGCGGCGTGGGCGAAGCGGTTGGAAGAGCCGATGATGAAGGTGTCGAAGGTGTAGCGGCGGTTGAGGCTGTTGCCGGTCGGTTCGGCGGAGGCGGTGGGACGTTGCCGCTCGGTGAAATAGCTGGGCCAGTTGTCGGATGTTTCAGCGGGACTCGTCTGGGTGTTCTCGATGTCATCGGGATCGTGATCAGTGAACGGGACGTCGTGATCGGCTGATTGATCCTGCTGATCGGTGACGGGCTCAATACGTACCCCGAGTTCGACCCGCTGACCGAGACGTCGACTGAGGGCGTCCACGATCGGGATACGAAGATGGCGCTCGATCTCGTTTTGCACGAATGGACTGGGAACCGAGAGCAGTGCGAAACCCTCGGCGAAGGTCAGTGGGTGAACGAGCTTGAGCCAGGCACGCTGCTGCGGTGTCAGCGGCGGGTCAAGAGGCGCGCCGTGATATGCCCCTGAGGAATCGGGGGAGCCGTTGAGTTCGGCGACCACTGAGCTCCACACGGCGGCGAAGTCTGAACCGGCAACATCGGTCAACGACGCCTCCCCCTCGGTTCACATTCGGGCCACGGTGGTTCGAGCCGTCCATAACTGTCCACATAGTTATCCACAGATGTGTACAGAGGCTGGTGGTCTCTCAGTGCGCAGCGTATGGGCAATAACAATCTGGTAACTACAAAACCGACTAACAGACTTTCGCAGTCTCTACTGAGCCAGAAGTTAACAGGTTTTATTCAGTGTGCCAACAGCAGTCAGGATCGTGTGACTGGCGTGAAAGCTGCGAGTGGAAGAGCGTGGTTTGACCTGTCTAGGCGTGGTCAGTACCCTCGAACAGTCGCCCGAACGCTGGCGACACGGCTGCGACCGGGTTTCCGGGACCGCGCCGGTACGAGCGGAGCTTAGCAACGGCAGTCGCTGGAACCGGGGACCTGATGAATGTCCGCCGGCCGAGTCTGCCTGACCTGACAGGAGAGTGGAGCCGTGGCCAAGGGCAAGCGGACCTTTCAACCGAATAACCGGCGCCGTGCTCGTGTGCACGGGTTCCGTTTGCGGATGCGCACCCGTGCCGGGCGCGCCATCGTGTCGGGTCGTCGGCGCAAGGGCCGTCGTTCACTGACTGCCTGACCCGCGGGTCGAGCGGAGTGCTCCCGGCCGGAAACCGGATGACACGGTCTGTGGAGTTCAGCGACGCCGTCAAGCGCGGTGTGCGAGCTTCTCAGCCGGACTTGGTGGTGCACGTGTGCCGGGAGAACGGCGGTTCGACCTCGGTACCGCGGATCGGTTTCATCGTCTCGAAGTCGGTGGGCAACGCCGTTGAGCGTCATCGCGTGGCACGCCGTTTGCGGCATGCAGTCCGCGGGTTGCTAACCGAGTTCGAATCGGGTGACAGGGTCGTGGTCCGGGCGCTACCGGGTAGTCGAAGTGCGATATCGCCTAGGTTGCGAGAGGAACTTCGTGCCGGGTTACGCCGAGCGCATGAACTTTTGGAGAGGCGCCGGTGACGACGATGCGCAGGACCGGGCGATCGGCCCGGGTCCTGATCGTGGTCGTTCAGTGGTACCGCCACATGATTTCGCCGCTACGGCCGGCGTCCTGTCGGTTCATGCCGACCTGCAGTCAATATGCCGTGGATGCACTCACTGAGTTCGGAGTGACCAGGGGTTGTTGGCTTAGCCTGATTCGTCTGGCCAAGTGCGGTCCGTGGCACAGCGGCGGATGGGATCCGATACCCCAACGGTGTGCGCACACCGGCAGCGGTCCACAACCGGAGGTCAATAGCGCAGATGTTTAATTGGTTCAGCCTCGACTTCATCTATTACCCGGTGTCGGGGATCATGTGGCTTTGGTACAAGCTCTTCGCGCTGTTCCTGGGGCCGAACAACTTCTTCGCGTGGGCGTTGACGGTCATGTTCCTGGTGTTCACCCTCAGGGCGCTGCTTTACAAGCCGTTTGTCCGGCAGATCCGGACGACACGGCAGATGCAGGAGTTGCAGCCCCAGATCAAAGCCTTGCAAAAGAAGTACGGAAAAGATCGCCAGCGGATGGCGATGGAGATGCAGAAACTGCAGCGTGAGCACGGGTTCAATCCCGTGCTGGGTTGTCTGCCCATGCTCGCGCAGATACCGGTGTTCCTCGGCCTGTATCACGTCTTGATGTCGTTCAACCGGACTCAGACCGGCATCGGTCGGCTGGGTCTGTCGGTCGAGGAGAACCGGTCGCTGGGGAACTATTTCTTCAGCGCCGCCGACGTCGGTCACTTCTTGGACGCGAACCTTTTCGGCGCGCCGATCGGTGCCGCGATCACCCAGCAGCATGGTCTGGCCGCCTACACCGAGTTCAGCCGGGCGGCGGTTGCCGGTGTGTCGATTCCGTTGATGATCGCGGCCGGCATCGCGACGTACTTCAACAGTCGGGCGTCGATTGCTCGTCAGAGCCCGGAGGCCGCGGCCAATCCCCAGACCGCGCTGATGAACAAGTTGGCGTTGTACGTCTTCCCACTGGGGGTCGTTGTGGGTGGTCCCTTCCTTCCGATCGCGATCATCATCTACTGGGTGTCGAACAACATTTGGACCTTCGGTCAGCAGCACGTTGTGTTCGGCAAGATCGAGAAGGAAGAAGAGGCCAAGAAAGAGGAGGCGTTGGCACGACGTTCCGCCAACGCTCCGGCCCCGGGAGCCAAGCCGCAGAAGGGTCGAAAAGCGGGTCCGTCTGGTGAGACGCCGGGCGAGGTTGCCGGGGAACCCTCCGGTGAAGCGACCGATACCGGCGCGACGGGGGAGGGACAGCCATCTCCTGCGGCGGGCCCCGCCAAGTCCAAACCGACGACCCCGAACCGCACACCGCGGCCGGGTGCGCGGCCGAAGAAACGCAAACGCTGATCCATCCGTGAAGAGGAGAGACGATGACTGAGACCGAAGCGCAGGAAGCCTCGCCAGCGGAGGCCCGCCGAGGGAAATCAGAGGACCTCGAGGAGAGGTTGGTCGCTGAGGGCGAAATCGCCGGTGACTATCTGGAAGAGCTTCTGGATTTGTTGGATTTCGACGGCGATATCGATCTGGACGTTGAGGGCGACCGCGCAATCGTAAGCATCGACGGGGGCGAGGACCTTTCCAAACTGGTGGGCAGGCGTGGCGAGGTGCTCGATGCCCTTCAGGAGTTGACTCGACTGGCCGTACACCAGAAGACCGGCGAGCGGAGCCGGTTGATGCTGGACATCGCGAGCTGGCGTCGCCGGCGCCGTGATGAACTGTCAGCGCTGGGGGACAAAGTGGCCCGGCGGGTGCGCGAGAGCGGCGAGCGGGAGGAGCTGGCTCCGATGACACCGTTTGAGCGGAAGATCGTCCACGACGCGGTTGCCGCGGTGGATGGTGTGCATAGCGAGAGCGAGGGTGTTGAGCCGGCTCGCCGCGTGGTCGTTCTGAAGGACTGAAGTTACATCGGTGTAGTTCGGCCGCGCGAAGGGATTGTTTCACGTGAAACACACCACCGCGCCGCCTCCGCCCGCTGTGGCGGCGGAGGTGTTCGGCGAACGATTGGATGTGGCTCGGGCGTATGCGGATCTGCTCGCCAACGCGGGTGTCGAGCGTGGTCTGATCGGACCGCGAGAGGTCGAGCGTTTGTGGGACCGCCATCTTCTCAATAGTGCCGCCGTGGGGGAGCTCATCGGTACCGGAGAGCGCGTGGTGGATATCGGGAGCGGTGCCGGCCTCCCGGGGATACCGTTGGCGATCGCACGGCCGGATCTGCTCGTCACGCTCGTTGAGCCCAAGCTTCGACGGACGGCCTTCTTATCGGAAGTTGCAACGGCTCTCGGACTGCCGTGCGACGTGGTCCGCGGCAGGGCAGAAGAAAGCACGGTACGGACCCGGGCCGGTGGCGCCGATGTGGTGGTTTCACGTGCCGTCGCGGATCTCGACAAGTTGGCTCATTGGAGTTTGCCGTTGTTGAGGCCAGGCGGGCGAATGCTGGCTCTCAAGGGGGAGCGTGCCGAAGTGGAGGTCGCGGAATGGCGGGAGTCCCTGGCTCGGCTTGGGGCTGCGCATGTTGAGGTAGAGAGATGCGGCTCGAACTACTTGGATCCACCGACGACGGTGGTGGTCGCAGTACTGGGCGGGACCGAGATTTCGGTCGAGAAGAAGCCCCGGGGGCGCAAGACGCGTAAATCCGAGAGGAGGGGATCGTGACCGATCCCAACAACCCGCCCGGCGATGTTTCACGTGAAACATGGCCGCGTGCTGACGAGGCGGACACCCCGATCGGGGCCGCCGCCAAGCGGGCGATGCAGGTTTTGCATACGGCGGCTGGTCAACTGCCGAGGCCAAAGGAGCCGCGGATCTTCACAGTTGCCAACCAGAAGGGTGGCGTGGGCAAGACCACTACCGCGGTGAACCTCGCAGCCGCTCTGGCTGTGCAGGGCCTCAAGACGTTGGTCATCGATCTCGATCCCCAGGGCAACGCGAGTACAGCGCTCGGAGTCTCGGATCGGCAGTCGGGGACTCCCTCCTCGTACGAAGTGCTCCTCGGTGACATCCCCTTGCACGCCGCGATTCGGCAGAGCCCGCACAGTGAACGCCTGTTCTGCGTGCCCGCGACGATCGACCTGGCCGGCGCGGAGATCGAACTGGTCAGCATGGTTGCCCGCGAGAACCGGCTACGCAACGCGCTCGCAGAACTCGACGAGATGGACTTCGACTATGTGTTCATCGACTGCCCGCCGTCATTGGGCCTGCTGACGCTCAACGCCTTGGTTGCTGCGCCCGAAGTGCTGATTCCGATTCAGTGCGAGTACTACGCACTCGAGGGCGTCTCGCAACTCATGAAGAACATCGAAATGGTGAAAGCGCACCTCAACCCGAGACTGAGCGTGACGACAGTCGTGCTCACCATGTACGACGGCCGGACCAAACTCGCCGACCAGGTGGCCTCCGAAGTCCGCAGATTTTTCGGCGACAAGGTGCTCCGTACGGTGATCCCGCGCAGCGTGAAGGTGTCGGAGGCGCCCGGCTACAGCATGACGATCATCGACTACGATCCTGGTTCGAGGGGTGCGATGAGTTATTTGGACGCCAGTCGCGAGTTGGCACACCGGCCGGCATAACGGGAGAGCAGGGGTTGATGTCGCAGTCATCACGCCGCAAAGGTGGACTCGGCCGAGGTTTGGCGTCGCTGATACCGACCGGACCGGCAGACGGGGGACCGCGACTGGGTGACGCCGCCGCAGATGTCGTGATCGGTGGCCCCGTCGCCGCAGCGACGGAGGTCGGTGCCGTATACCGGGAGATCGAGCCCTCGGAAATTGAGCCCAACCCTCGTCAGCCGAGGCAGGTGTTCGACGAGGAGGCGTTGTCTGAGCTGGTTCACTCCATTCGTGAACTAGGCGTCATGCAGCCGATCGTTGTCCGGGAGACTCCGAATGGAGACCGCCCGTACCAATTGGTGATGGGGGAGCGGCGCTGGCGGGCGGCTCAGCAGGCCGAACTCGCAGTGATCCCTGCGATCGTCCGGCAGACCACCGACGACAACCTGCTTCGGGAAGCGCTGCTTGAGAACATTCACCGGGCGCAGTTGAACCCGCTGGAAGAGGCCGCGGCCTACCAGCAGTTGCTCGATGAGTTCTCGGTCACCCACGAAGAACTCGCCGACCGCATCGGTCGTTCGCGTCCGGTGATCACCAACATGATCCGTCTGTTGCGGCTGCCGGTCCCGGTACAGCGCAGGGTTGCGGCGGGTGTCTTGTCAGCCGGCCACGCCCGCGCGCTGCTCGCCCTGGACGCCGGTGCGGAGGCCCAGGAGGAGCTTGCCGCGCGGATTGTGGCAGAGGGGTTGTCGGTGCGGGCAACCGAAGAGGCTGTCACGTTGGCCAACCGGGGAGGTACCCGGCCAAGCGGTCCGCAGCGGCGTAAGCCGATTCAGATGCCGGGGCTCCAAGATGTTGCTGAGCGGCTATCGGGCACCTATGACACCCGGGTAACAGTGAGCTTGGGTAAGCGCAAGGGGAAGATCGTTGTGGAGTTCGGATCGGTGGACGATCTGCAGCGAATTGTCGGTCTCATGGACCCCGCGGCCGTCAAATAACAACGACTCATTACACCGGGGCGTTACGTCACTGTGACGGATTTACGGTCCGAGTCGGGTGGCTGTGGCGGGCTGCAATGAATCTTGCTCAGCGACAAGCCATTTCGTCCCTGACGCCGCCGCGGCGTTTCGCCGGGCCGGATTCGGACCGCGGACGGCCCGGCTCTCCTATCCTGGGAATGCTGTGCGTCTCCGCACCGCCGGACAACCGGGGGACTTAGTGTCGGTTCACATCAGGCCGCTTCGACTTGAGGCATTCGAGCAGTTGCCCAAGCATGCGCGGCGGTGCGTGTTCTGGGAGGTCGACCCTCCGACCCTGGGCGGGGACACCCTGCCCGACCCGGAGTTCGAGAAAGAGGCGTGGCTGTCGATGGTGATGCTGGAGTGGGGATCCTGCGGGCAGGTCGCCATCGGTCCGTCGGTTTCGTCACCACTCCCAGACGAGGAGTCGTGTTTGGGTTACGCCCTCTACGCGCCACCGCGCGCTGTCCCGCGGGCGCAGCGGTTTCCCACCGGTCCGGTCAGTGCCGACGCGGTGCTACTGACCTCGATGGGCGTCGAACCCGGCAGCGATGAAGGGCTTCCGGAGTTGTTGCTCAGCCATGTTGTCAACGAGTTGGTGCGTCGCGGGGTGCGGGCACTGGAGGCGTTCGGCCGGACGACGCAGGCCACGGAATTGCTCGGCTCAGCTTCGGTCGATCCGGAGTTGCAGCCGGCGATCGACGCTCTGGCTGAGTGTTCCATCGAGTCATGCATGATCGACGCCGACTTTCTCATCGAGGTCGGTTTCACCGTGGTCGCACCGCACCGCTACTTTCCGCGGTTGCGGCTCGAACTCGACAAAGGACTCGGCTGGAAGGCTGAAGTCGAGGCGGCGCTGGAGCGTTTGCTGGAGAGCGTAGACGTACAGCCGGTCGGCAACTGAGTCCGGACCGAGGGTCAGACCGCCGAGCGGCCCTGATCGACGGACTGCTCATGGGCGAGCAGCTCGGCGAAGGTGAAGGTCCCGGTGGGGCGGTCATTCTTGCCGAGAAGGTAAAGACGCTTCACCGCGGCGAGAATGCCTTCGGCGATGGCGTCTCGGCCCTCCCTGGTCACGGCCATCGCTTGGTCGTGCGGGTTGGTGATGTAACCGACGTCGACCTGAACCGTCGGCATACGGGTCAGTCGAAGCAGATCCCAGGTCCGTCCATGCGTACGGCAGTCGGGTAAACCACTGCGCGCCACCACTTCTCGTTGAATGAAGTCGGCGAGATTGCGGCCGATGGTGGAAACCGAACCGTGCGAGCTGCCGAAGTAAAACGAGGCGACACCGCCCGCCGCCGGACTGCTCTGTCGATCAAACCGCAGACTGATCATCAGATCGGCGCCGACGGTGTTCGCCGTGGCGGCCCGTTCGGCGTCCGAGGGGCTGTGATTGAACGGACGGGACAGGAAGGTTTCCATACCGATGGCAGCCATCCGTCCCTCGAGGCGACTTGCGAGATCCCAGAGGATGTCGGCTTCGCTCATCGGGCCCTGTCGGCCGTTGACGATCAATCCTTGGTCACCGCCGCCGCGGCCCGGGTCGATGATGATCCGCTTGCCGGTCAGCCGTGGTCCGGACCGGCGCACGTGCTCCTCTTCACGGATGGCGTGCAGCGATCCGCCGGTGACCCGGGAGCCCAGAAAGTACAGGGACCGCAGAGTTTCCGGGCCGCAGATGCCATCCGGTGCCAGCCCGTACTCGCGTTGGTAGGACATCAGACCGTTGTGGGTTTGCAGTCCGAAGTACCCGTCGACGAGTGCGGTGTAGAAACCAAGGTCCTGCAGGCGCGCCTGCAGTGTCGCGACATCGTCGCCGTACATCGGAGCACCGAATTGGTGGGCCAGAGTTCGCGCCCCCAGCCGGTAGGAGGCTTCTTTCAGAGCACGGTAGGTCGCACCGCCGACGATGCCGTCGACCAGCAGCCCGCGGCGTTGCTGGAAGGCCCGCACGGCATGGTCCAGTTCATCGTCGAACAAGTCCATCGCCACGTGCTTGCCGGTGGTGAGGTCCTCGTCGGGGTTGTCCAGAAATCCGAGCGCGGTCAACCCGGCGCGGATTTCCAACACTGCACTTCCACGGTCGCCTCGGCGCAGAACGTCCCCGGGCGCGCTGACATGGCTGCCAGCAGCGTCGTCGTGGCCGTGACCGGGACTCGACATGTCTAGCATTGTCGCAGAAGATGGCCGGTTTCAGGAAACCGATCGGGCCGAGGCGCCGATAACGAATCCGTCGCTGTCGGGGGACTGTGCGGCTACAGCAGTAGGTTGCTAGAGCACGTCGGCAAGCTCTCGCAGCAACGCGGGTTTGCTCTTCGCCCCGACAATGCGCTTCACCGGTTTCCCGTTCTTGAACAGGATCAGGGTGGGGATCGACACCACCTGGAAATCACGCGCGGTACCCGGATTGGCGTCCACGTCGACCTTGGCCACCGTCAGGGCGCCGGCCTTCTCCTTGGCGATCTCCTCCAGGACGGGGGCCACCATCCGGCACGGACCGCACCAGGTGGCCCAGAAGTCCACCAGCACGGGAATCGGGCTCATTAGCACCGCATCGGCGAAACTTCCGTCCGAAACGTCGACTGTGCTCGCCTTGCTGTTCATCGGGCCCCGATCATCTCTGTGGCGGTCGCGCTGTCATGGGGATGGGCCAGCCAGCGTTCGGCGTCGATCGCGGCGGCGCAGCCGCTTCCTGCGGCGGTGATGGCTTGCCGGTAGGTCCGGTCCACCAGGTCGCCGGCGGCAAACACGCCGGGCAACGAGGTGGCGGTGCTGCGGTCGCGGACCAGAACATAGCCGTCGGCATCGACCTCGACCGACTCCCGGACGAGTTCGGATCGGGGATCATGGCCGATGGCGACGAAAACTCCCGTGACGGGCAGGGTGGACTCCTCGCCGGTGAGGACATTGCGGACCTTCAGCCCGGTCACGGTGGTGTCACCCTCGACCGCCACCACGGTGGTGTTGGTCAGGAAGGTGATCTTCTCGTCGCTGCGGGCCCGTTCCAGCATGATCTTGGATGCGCGGAACTCGTCGCGGCGGTGGATCAGGGTGACGCTGCGCGCGAACCGCGTCAGGAAGGTGGCCTCCTCCATGGCCGAGTCACCGCCGCCGATCACGGCGATGTCCTGGTCCTTGAAGAAGAATCCGTCACAGGTGGCGCATGCGCTGACGCCGCGGCCCAGCAGCTCCTGCTCCCCGGGCACGCCGAGGTAGCGAGCCGCGGCGCCCATTGCCAGGATCACCGCACGGGCACGGTGCGTCTCCCCGCCGGCAGTGACGACCTCCTTGACCGGCCCGTCCAGCGATACCGACTCGACGTCCTCCATCTGCAGGTCGGCGCCGAAGCGCAAAGCTTGCTCACGCATCTCGTCCATCAGTTCCGGACCCATGATCCCGGAGCGGAAGCCTGGGTAGTTCTCCACCTCGGTGGTGGTCATCAGTGCGCCGCCAAAGGACGTGCCCTCGAAAACCAGCGGCCGCAGTTCGGCACGCGCGGTGTAGATGGCGGCGGTGTAACCGGCCGGGCCGGATCCGATGACGATGACGTCATGTAGGGGGGTTTGGTCGCTCATGCCAGCCTTTCTGCGCCACTAACGCTTGACCTCGCCGGGCGGAGGTCGACACGCCTTCAGAACAACAGGGTAGGCGCGGGTGTTCCCGGCCACCCACCAAGGGCCGGGGACGCGCCGACTAGCGGCCCGGAACCGGGGTTTCCGCGGCGCTGAGTGTTGCGGGGGTCACCGTGATCGAACGAGCGCTGGTGGGGGTGGTGGTGAGCGGTCCCAGTCGGTTCAGGCATGACGCGGTCCCCAGTCCGACAGCGGCCAGCACCGTGCAGGCCGCGGCAACAGCCCCGATCAACCGCGCGGCTTGCACCGGTGGCCGCGCGGCGTGGGTGGCCGGACCGACCTTGGGCGGTCCGGTGACTCGGTGCATCGGCGGACGGGGCTGCACCCGACCAGTGTGCCCGCTCATCGGGGCACCGGGCCGCCCAGCAGCGCGGTGAGCCGGGCGCGGGCCCGGGAGCAACGGCTCTTGACGGTGCCCTCGGCAACCTCGAGCAGTCCGGCCGCCTCGGCGACCGAGTAGCCGTGCATATCGATGGCGACCACGGCCGCGCGCTGCCCAACTGGGAGCTGCATCAGCGCGCCGCGGACCACGATCGCGGTTTCCACTCGCCCGGCGTGATCGGGGACCGCAATGCAGTCATCGTCGTCGAGCACTACAGTCGGCCGGATCACGTTGTGGCGCAGACGATCCCGGCAGGCGTTGACGACGATCCGGTGCAGCCAACTCTGAACGGCGGAATCGTGGCGGAAGGATCCGGCGCCGCGGTGCGCCGAGAGCATGGCCTCCTGCACCGCGTCATCGGCGTCCTCCGCCGTCTGGGTGCGGCCACGTGCCAGGCGGTAGAGCTGGGTGCGGTGGCGACGGAACAGTTCGTCGAAGGCGTGGCGGTCCCCGGCTACATGGGCGAAAAGGAGCTCGGAGTCGGTGCGGTCGGTGGCAAAACTGGGCACGACGCGGACAGTAGACAGCCGATCGAGGTTCGGCACTTCACCCTGAGGGTGATCAGGAGGCCGCCGCGCGAACCCCTATCTCGGAGACGTCCGTGCGGCTCTCGCCGCCGGTCTGGCCCAACGTCGAAATCCACACCAGCAGATAGGAGGTCGGCGCCGCCTTCGGTACGTCGATCGTGTTCGTACCGGGTTTGAGCAGGGTGGGCCCGGTGAGCAGTGTGGTGTCCGCCAGGCTGTCCGGGTCGGATGACTCCGCCGAGCGGATCTGCACCTGCGTTCCGGTGCTCGACACGCCCACCGTGACGCTGCCTATTTCGGTCGGCTCGGGCAGTTGGAGCATCAGCCCCACACCGTTTTTGAAGTTCGGGAACGGCACCGAATCGGTGTAGGTGTCGGTCGGCCACACCGTCGCCGGATCCCCGTCGATCGCCAAGCCTGCGAGATCCGGCGCATCGGCCCCGCCCTCCGGTGAGAACACCGTTGCCGCAACGGGTTTGACGACGCCTCCGGCGGCCTGGTCGCCCGCCGACGTGGTGGGGGAGTTGAGTCCCAACTGGTCGCCCTTGAGCTTGCCGCCGTCGTCGTTGAGGATCCCGCCGAGGAACGAGGCCAGCGCGATGAGGGCGACGACGAGAATGACGGCCGCCACGCCGCCGCCGATCATCAGGTTGCGTCGCCGCTGTGCCTCTGCGCCCGGATCCTTGGATCGGGCGGCCGACCGCCCGGGTGGGGGGGCGACTTGGGCGACCGGTTCGATCAAATCGGTGCGGTCAGCGGCGGCGGTCGCCTGCTGCAGCAGGTGCAGCAACGTGGGGGCCGTGCTGATACCGCCGCCCGGTTCGACCGCGCGGACCGCCGCCGCGGAGATCTGGAACGGGATCTCAGCGTTGATGGCGCGGGGTTCGACCGGGGCGCCGGACGGATCGGTCTCGGCGGGCCGCAAACCACTCGGGGTACCGCTCTCCGGCAGCGGCCAACGGTCGACCAACAATGCATAGAGAGCAGCCCCGATGCCCCGGACATCGCCGGAGGGGGTGGCGTCGGCCAGCGTGGCCGGGAAGGCGAGGGCCACATCGCCACCCATGCTGACTCGGATCCGGCTCGGGTGGTCGATCGAAAGCGACACACCGGCACGATGGGCCTCATCGGCGGCCGCGGCCAGAGACTGAATCGCCCGGGCGCCACCGAGGGCCGAGGGCGATGTGGCGGCCACCTCTTTCAGCGATCCGCCGCGGATCCACTCGGCGACGATCAGGCCGCTGCCGTTGCTGATCGTCGTCGCATCGAGTACCCGGGCCACACCGGGCCGGTCAACCTGGCTCAGCCGCTGGGTCCGGGCCAGGATCTCCTCGACCTCCTCATCGGGCATCACCCGGTCAGGGTCGATGAAGGTCAGAGCCACCTGGCGATCCAGCGATGTGTCCAGCGCCTGCCAGAACTGCAGACCCTCGGGTCCGCCGTGCGGAATCAGCAGCCGGTAGCGGCCGCTGGCGACGGTGGCACCGGCCCCGAGCGTTAGGCCATCTCGACCGGAGTGCCGAGCGCTCCGGCTGCGTGCGGGAGCCGCTGGCGCGCCGGGAACGTCGGGCTGAAAGTCGTCGGCAAAGTGGCGCGGCGGCTGGTTTGTCGCATCGTCGGGGGAGCCGGCGGACCGGATGCCCGGGGGTTGATCGCTCAGTTCCGGTCCTTTCCGCGTCACAGTCCCGGCAGCATGCGCCGGTTTGCTGGGTTCAGGGTACGTGACATGAGGTGCCTCGTGTGGCAGTTGTGAGTCCGGTGGCGTCGCCGGCCGGGGTTTGCGCACCAGCCGTCGGTGGACCGCAGACCAGCCGGCCACCGCGTCGGGTACCCGGGCAGCCAGCATCATCGCCACCAGGATCGGAAGCATCACCGCCGTCAGGATGAGCAGGCGAAGCAGGGAACCCGCTCCGCCGCCGCGCACCGTCAGCACCTCCTGCAGCCCGAGCCCATGGTCGAACGCTGCCGCGACGAGGGCCGCCACGATCGCCGCGGCCGAGGTGACCACGACGGTGCGGACCACCGCGGCGTCGATGAGCCGGCCACCCGGCGGGCGCAGTGACCGGCGCAGCAGCAGGTGACCCAGGATCGCCCCGGCGAGGAAACCGATCCCGTTGGCCGTGCCCAGGTACCCGGCAACCAGGTCGGGGTCGTCGGTGACATGTGGAGCCAGCAGCGACATCACGATCTTCACCGCCGTGATCACGACGATGATCAGAATCGGGGTCCACGGCTCGTCGCGCGCGTAGAACACCCGCAGCTGCAACAGCACCAAAGCGTAGGGAATGAGCGTGAACGCCGAAAGCGCGATCGCCATGCCGAGGTAGTTGGCGTCGACTTCGCCGAACTTGCCGTAGGCGAACAGCGCGCTGCCGATCGCCGGACCGCCGACCGTCATGAACGCGACCACCGGGATCAGGGTGACCAGGGTCAGCCGGGTCGCCAAGGAGAGATCGGCGAGGACGGCCGGGTTGTCGCCGGCGGCGGCATTGCGGCTCAGCCGGGGCATCACCACCGTCAGGATCGTCACGCCGATCATCCCGAACGGAAGTTGCAGCACCAGCCAGGTGTAGTTGTAGATCGCCGGCCCGGAAGCCGCCGAAGTACTGGCGATCTGATTGCCGACCACCAGACCTACCTGGCTGATCAGCACGTAGAGGACCATTGCCGCAGCCATCGTCCCGAACCGCTTGAGCCGGTCGTCGATACCCCACAACGGCCGCAGGCTGATCCGCTCGGACCGGATCGCGATGAAAAGCACCGCGGCCTGGGCGACCACGCCGAGGGTGGTTCCGATGCCGAGCACCAGCAATTTGGCGTTGCCCATCCGCACCGGGTCCACCGACAACTCGCCGGGCACGATCAGGTATAGCCCCAGGGTCGCGATGGCCACGACATTGTTGACCACTGGCGCCCAGGCCGGCGGCCCGAAGATGTTCCGGTTGGTCAGGATCGCCATGAACACCGATGTCAAGCCGTAGAAAATCACCTGTGGCAGAAGCAGATACGCGAACGCCGTGGTCAACGGCTGGTTGACCTTCGGGTCGGCGCCGAGCATGAGCCGCACCAGCACCGGCGCAGCGGCGACCGACAGCACGGTCGCGACCAGCAGCAGCGTGGTGGCAAGGGTGACCAGCCGGCGCACGAACGCTTCGCCGCCGTCGCTGTCGTCGCGCTCGGCGCGGGCCAGTACCGGAACGAAGATCGCGGTGAAGGTGGCCTCAAGAACCAGCGCGGCGATCAGGTTGGGTAGCTGGTTGGCCACCGAGAAGGCACTGGAGAGCGCCGCTCCCAGGATGGCGGCCAGCAACACGATCCGGGCGAATCCGGTGATCCGGCTGACCAGAGTGGCCAGCGCCATCCCCCAGGACCGCGACACCACGGCGGCGTCGGTCAGTTCCTCGCGTGCCGGGCGGGCCTGCGGCTGCGGCGCCGAGGTCATCGGTCCTCCCAGGCGGGGTCACGGGGGCGGTCGAAGTCGGCCCGGTCGGGCTGACCGCGGAACCGGTGGTAGAGGCGGCGTCCGACGAGAAGCGCGAGCACCACTCCGCCGCCCAGAGTGATGGTGAAGAGCAGCTTGCCGTACGCGTTGGAATGCACCGACAGCCGCACCGGTTCACCGAGTTGGAGTCCCTCGGGCGTTCGCAGCGTGACGTCCACGGCGACGCGCTGGGTGACGTGGACCTCGACCGGTACCCGCAGCGGAAGGTAGCCGGGGGGCAGCTCCTGCTCGCCGATGTCGGTGACGTTCATGGCCGGCGGTGCATCGACCTGCAGCCTCACCCGGATCGGTACGGCCAGGTCGTTTCGCAGGGCCAGTGGCAGTGCGCTGCGCTCGGTGGCCAGTGTGTAGGAGCCGCCGGGATTGACGATGGTCACCGACCTGAAGAGGTCCTCCACCGTCGCGGAGACGACGGCCACCCGCTGGCGGGCGATGTCGTTGCGGGTCGCCGGCGGCTCGGTTTGGCTCAAGGCCCGCAGCATGTCCTCCCGGAGCGGAGCGGTGTACTGCGCTCCGGTCAGCCCGGTGCGGGGGTCGGTGGTCAGTGCGGCGCCCAGGCCCGAGAGCCGCGCGACGGTGGCCCGGATGGCTTCCACAACGTCGTCGTCGAAGCGGCCGCGCGGGTCGGTGGGCAGGCTGGGCCCCGATGATTCGGGCGGTGCGGCCGCCACCGACTCGGCGATCAGCGCGGGCAGCGGCCGCGGTGTGGTCAGACCGGCGCGCGTCAGGGTCGCCAGCACGGTCAGGATCGCTCGGGCGTCATCGGGCTGCGGGCTCCACTTCAGCGGCGGCAGCAGGATCTGGGTGCGTGGCTCGGTGGCGGGTTGAAGGGCCCGCCATACGATGGCGGAGGTCGCATCCTGGCGCCGGGCAACCGGTGAGTCGTGGCTGACGGGCACGCTGAGCGCATCGTCGAGGTAACCGGGTGTGCCGGGGTCGTTGCCCACCCCGGCCAGCGCGGCGCCGACGGCCGGATCGAACGGGGCCATCACCACCATCGGTGAGACTCGTTGCACCGCCAGGTCGGCCGTCACCGGGGCACCGGAGGTCTGCGCCGCGCCGATCGCCACGGTGGGGGGCTGGGTATCGAGTAGTTCGGCCGCTGCGGCGGTCAGCGGGCCGTCGCCGAGGATGGTCGCTCCGCGGATGGATTCGATACCGAGGATTCGGTCGACGATGTCGGGGGGGCTGATGGTGGCGGTCGAACTCAGGGTGGGGTCGCCGACGCGATGCAGGGCGCCGAGGTCGGCCTGGGCGTAGGGCGTGGCGACCACGCACATGCGCCGCGCCAGGGCGCGCAGCCGGTCCAGCCAGGCGACGGCGGCGCCCTGGCCGGTGCCGGGGTGGGCCGCTGTGCCCAGTCCGTCAGGCGC